>JAEWPX010000007.1 GCA_023399375.1 Pseudomonadota bacterium
CGGCGAGCCTGGAGCGCAGCGACGGCATCGCCGGGCAAATTCCGGCCTCGCCGACGGACTCCCGCCCACGACCATGCTCCCACTCGTTCCCGGCCTCCCCGCTCAGGGGGTCCGGGGGGGATGATCCCCCCCGGCCGCCGGAGGCATCTTCCCTTCTCCTCCCTCTCCCCCTTCCGTCTCCATCCCTTCCCTTTCTCCCCACGCCCTAAGGCGTCTTCATCCCAAGCAACCGCAACAATCCGTCGAGAATCGTGAGCGGATGGGGCGGGCAGCCGGGGATGAAGAGGTCCACGGGCAGCACGGCCGGTGCGCCGCCGTGGGTCTCGGGGCTTGCGGCGAAGAGGCCGCCGGAGATGGCGCAGGCTCCCACGGCCACGGCGAAGCGGGGATCGGGCACGGCGTCGAAGGTGTCGCGCGTGGCCTGGCGCATGTTTTCGGTCACGGGACCGGTCACGGCCACGCCGTCGGCGTGGCGGGGCGAGGCCACGAAATCGATGCCGAAGCGGCCGAGGTCGAAGACGATGGTGCCGAGCACGTTGATGTCGGCTTCGCAGGCGTTGCAGCCGCCGGCGCTGATCTGGCGCAGTTTGAGCGAGCGGGCGAAGAGGCGGCGACTTGCAGGGGCGAGGGGCGCGACATCCGGCTTTGTGCCGGGGCGCAGGACGAGGCCGTCGCGTGTGGAGCTGGCCATGCGGTGGTCGCCGGTGAAGCGCACGCGGCCGCCCGGGCAGGCGGCGCAGGCCCCGCAGAGGATGCAGCGGCCGAGGTCGAGGAAGAGTCCCTTATCGTCCGTGCCGAGCGCGCCCGTGGGGCACAGCCTAGCGCAGACGGCGGCGCAGTCCCCGGCGCAGGGGCCGTCGGTCAGCTCGGGCCGACCCCTGTAGCGCGGCGGCAGGGGCGGCACGCTTTTGGGGAAGGCGACGGTGCGCCGTCCCTGGCGCAGGCGTTCGAGCAGAATGCGAAACATGCTGGCGTCCCTACAGGTCGTTGCCGCAGTACGACAGGTTGAAGCTCTTGTTGCACAAGGGGAAATCCGAAACCTGCTGTCCGCGCAGGGCCACGGCCAGCCCGAACCAGTTGTGGAACGAGGGATCGATGATCTTGTAGGCGGCGAAACGGCCGTCCGGGCCGGTCACGGCCACGTGGCGGATCTCGCCGCGCCAGCCCTCGACAAGGCCCACGGCCAGCCGGTCCGGCGGCAGCGTTGCCGGCATGGCGTGGCGGATTGGCCCGTCCGGAGGATCGGCCAGGGCCGCGTCCAGGAAATCCAGGGAAGTTTCCATTTCCAACCGGCGCACCAGTCCCCGGGCGTAGACGTCGCCGAAATCGTGCAGGGACAGCGGGATGTCGCGGGGGTTCGTTCCGGGCAGGGGAAAGGTGCGGCGCGCGTCGCGGGGCAGGCCGCAGGCGCGGGCCGGCGGGCCGACAAGTCCCAGTTCCAGGGCCTGGGTCGCATCCAGGGTTCCCGTGCCCTCGAAGCGGGCCAGGGCCGTGGAGGAGACGAAAAGCAGTTCGCAAGCGCCGAACGCGGCGCGGCGTCCGGCTTCGAGGCGCGCGGCCAGCGCGTCGCGCGTGGCGTCGTCGAGGTCGAACAGCGCCCCGCCCGGGCGCACGAGACCGCGGCCGAAGCGGTTGCCGCAAAGGAGCGCCGTCATGTTGAGGAAATCGCCCCGGATGCGACCGCAGTAGGACATGGTGGGCAGATAGCCCACGTCCCCGGCGAATGCGCCCAGGTCGCCCGTGTGGTTGGCCAGCCGCTCCAGTTCCAGGGCCAGGCGGGCGATCCAGCGACCGCGCGGCGCGGCAGGTTCCCCGGCCAGGCTTTCCATGACCGCGGCATGGGCCAGGCTGTGCCCGATGCTGGTGTCGCCGGCCACGGTCTCCATCAGGTGAGGCGTGCGCAGGTCCGGGCCGCCCATGAGCAGGCGTTCGACGCCCCGGTGCTGGTAGCCCAGGCTGATTTCCAGGTGCATGACGTTTTCGCCGTAGCACTGGAAGCGAAAGTGCCCGGGTTCGATGATGCCGGCATGGACCGGGCCCACGGCTACTTCGTGGACCTCCTCGCCGCGCACCCGGAACTGTTCGGTCACGCCCGGAGCCGGGCGGGGGCCGTCCGGATGAACGAAGGAGGGCGCGAAGCGCACGGGCTTGAGCCAGGGATGGCCTTCGGGCCGGATCTCCCACTGCTCGAAGAGTTCGCGCTCGAACATGTGGCACTGCGGGCATTCGGGCGTGAGGCTCGGATAGGTCGAGAGAGGCCCGGTGCGCCACACGGCGAGGCGGCCGTCATGGTCGCGGCCGGTGAGGGCGACGAGCCCCACGCCGTGCTCTCCGGGCAGGCCAAAAAGGGCCATGACGCGCCAGCCGTCGGCCACGCGGTCGAGGACGCGCTGGCGGAAGGCGGTCAGGGGCAGCACGGGAATTTCGGCCAGGGCGAGGCTCTGGGTATGGGAAAATTCCATGGCGTCAGCCTCCGATTGCCCCGGCCACGCGGGTGAGGAATGCCCCGAGCGGCGCGGGCAGGTAAAGGCCGAGGACAAGCGCCAGGGCGAGCAGGGCCAAAGGCGGCCCCCAGGCGATGACCGGTTCCGCCTCGGGCGGATGTACGGCCGGCGGCACCGGCCCCTGGACCATGCGCGCCACGGGCACGGACATGCCGACGAAGATGATCGCCAGGAAAGTGAGGCAGCATACGGCCGCGACGATGTGCCCGCCGGCGAACAGGGCGCGCAGCAGCAGCAGCTCGCTCACGAAAATGCCGAACGGCGGCGAGCCGCAGATGGCCAGGAAACCGGCGGCCCACAGGGACCCGGTCACGGGCAAAGCGCGGAAGAGCCCCCTGGCGTCGTGGCAGGATCGCGTGTGGTAGAGCGCCAGGATGTTGCCGGAAATAAGAAACAGCGCGCCCTTGGTCAGGGAATGGCAGGCGGCGTGGAGCATGGCCGCGAAAGTGGCTGCGCCGCCGATGCCGACGCCAAGCGCCAGGATGCCCATGTGCTCGACGCTCGAATAGGCGAGCAGGCGCTTGTAGTCGCCCTGGCCGACGATGAAGACCGCGGCCAGTCCCATGGAGAAGAGTCCGAACAGGACGAGCAGGCCGCCGCTGAAGTCGGTCATGCCCGCCGCGCCGAGGATCTGGTGCGCGCGCAGGATGCCGAGGAAGGCGCAGTTGAGGAGCGCCCCGGACAGCAGCGCCGAGACCAGGGACGGCGACTGGCTGTGCGCGTCGGGCAGCCAGTTGTGCATGGGGGCAAGGCCCATCTTGGTGCCGTAGCCGACGAGCAGGAAGATGAATGCCGCCTTGAGCCAGGGCTTCCCGGCAGTAGCGGCCCGGGGCAGCATGGACGCGAGGTCCATGGAGGCGAGTGGACTCGCCTGGTCGTAGAAGGCCACGGAGAAAAGGATGTTGCCGAGCAGCGCCAGGGCGATGCCCACCGAGCAGATGAGCAGGTATTTCCAGGTCGCTTCCAGGGAGCGGCGGTGGCGGTGGAAATAGATCAGCGGCGCGCTCGAGAGCGTGGTCGCCTCGATGCCGACCCAGAGCACGGACAGGTTGCGCGTGGAGGCGACCAGGGTCATGGCGGCCAAAAACAGGCACAGGCAGGCGGTGAAGATGCGTTCCGGAGCGTTGGTGAACACGGAGCCGTCCTGGAAGTCGTGCTTCGCCCCGGCCCCTTCGGCGCGCAGGTAGCCCGTGGCGTAGACGGCGGCGGCGAGGAACAGCAGGCTCGCCAGGGACAGGAACAGCTGTCCCGGGGCGTCGAGTTCCAGCAATCCGCCCCAAGCCGGATGGGGCGGGACGGCGAACGTGGCGGCGACGAGGGCCGCGTGCAGGCAGGCGGCGAGGATGAGCACGGCGCGGCGGAGCCGGTCGGCGGCCAGGGCCAGGCACAGGGCCGCGGCCAGTATCGGGACGAGAAGCAGAGCGCTTAACATGGGGCATCAGTCCCGCAGGCTGCAAAACCGTCCGACGTCGATGGACTCGAAGGTCTTGTTGATGTGGTGGATGGCGATGCCCATGACGAAGACGGCCACGAACACGTCGAGGAGCACGGACAGCTCCAGCCAGACCGAACCCTGGCCGGAAAGCGGCGTGCCGAGCAGGAAGATGCCGTTTTCCGCGCCGAGGTAGCCGATGACCTGGGTCAGGGCTTTTTTGCGGGCCACGACCAGGGTCAGGCCGGCGAAGATGGTGGTCAGCGCGGCGGGGAAGAGCAGCGGCGGGAAGACCCCGGGCGGAAACGGCAGGCGCGTCTCCAGCCAGAGCGAAAAGAGCAGCCCGGCGACGCCCGCGACCAGGGAGAGGTGGAAGCCGAGCGTCGGCTCCACCACGGGATTGACTTCGAGCCGCGAGAGCGTGCGCGCAAGCAGCCAGGGGAAGCCCACGCCCTTGATGGCGAAAACGGCGAAGGACAGGGCCAGGGCGTGGCCGTGGGCGGCAGCGCCGGAAAAAAGAAGCGGCACGGCGGCGAGCAGCGCCCCCTGCACCGCGGTCAGGCGGATGAGCACGCGCAGCCGCGAGATGGCGAGATACGCCAGATTGCAGCACAGCAAGGCGACCATGACGGACTGGAACAGCTCCACGCACCTACCTCCACAAGGTCAGGACCAGGGCCAGGGCGGCGAGCCCGCCGGCCCCGCCCAGAAGGCGCGGCACGCGCGTGAGGCGAAGCCTTGCCATTACCGATTCCACCACGCCGACCAGCGCCGCCGTCGCGCCCATGGCGACGAGCCAGACGCCCCAGGCGGCAAGGGGCGGCAAGCCCCCCAGCGGCAGCAGACAGCCGACCGTCAGGGCGCAGAAGAGCCAGAGCTTGAGCGACGCGCCGTAGACGATGGCGGCCATGTCCGGGCCGCTGTGGTCGAGGACCATGACCTCATGGATCATGGTGAGCTCGAGGTGCGTGTTGGGGTCGTCCACGGGCAGGCGGGAGTTTTCCGCCAGGAGCAGCACGAAGAGGATGGCCGGCACGAAAAAACCTTCCGGGGCGAAGGCGGGGCCGGGGCCGACGAGCATGGCCGAGAGGGAAAGCCCCTCGTTGCGGCTGGCCAGGCAGAGGAAACAGAGAAAGAGCACTGGTTCGGCCAGGGCGGAAAAGACCGCCTCGCGGCTTGCGCCCATGCCCTCGAAGCTCGAGCCCGTGTCCAGGGCGGCCAGTACCAGGGCCAGTCGGGAAAGCCCGAGCAGGTAGGCCATGAGCATGAAATCCCCGGTGAAGCGCATGGTCGCGGCCTGTCCCCCGGCCGGAACCAGGAGCAGGGCGCAGCAGACGGCGGCCAGGGATACGGCCGGCCCTGCGGCGAACATCCAGGAGGCGGTGCGGCTTATGACCGCGCCCTTGTGCAGGAGCTTGGCCAGGTCGAAATAGGTCTGGAGCAGGGGCCTGCCCTGGCGGCCGGCGAACCGGGCCTTGACTCGGTTGATGACGCCGAGGAGCAGGGGGGCGAGCAGCAGGGCCAGGAGGGGATGGAGAAAGGGTTGCATGTCAGAGCTTCCAGGCCAGGAGCAGGACCAGGGTGGCCAGCACGTAGAGGATGTAGAGATGGACCCGGCCGTGCTGCACCACCTTGAGGGCGTCGCAGGCCTTGGCCGCCAGTTCGAAGACCGGAGTGAACACCGCGTTTTTGATCCGGTCCGGGGCCGCGACGACGAGGCGCGCGCCGGCGGGGAAATAGCCCGGGGCCATCTCCAGGCGGCTGGTCTGGCCCATGGGGCCGGACAGCAGCCGCGCCGCCGGTTCGACGAAGGAGGCTGGCCCGTACTGCATGCGCGCGGTCGGGGCGGCGTAGCCGCAGCCCCAGGTCGGCTCGCGGCGCACGCCGGCGGTGGCGAGCAGGCGGCGGCGCAGGAAAAGGATTGCGGCCACGAGCACGAGCAGGACGCCGAGCACGGCCGCGACCCCTCCCTGCATGCCCAGCGCATTGGCTGCGGCGGCGCGGGCCGGGGCGGCGTCGATGCCGGGGAAGGTCAGGGCGGCCTTCATGGCCAGGGAAAAAAGCGCCGGCGCGGCCACGGCCGCGGCCACGCAGCAGCCGGCAAGGACGAGCACGGGGATGACAGCGCCCTTGCCCGGCGCATGGGCGGCGGCTGCGGCGGGCGTGCGGGGCTCGCCGAGAAAGGCCATGCCTTCGGCCTTGGCCAGGGCGGCCAGGGCGAAGCCGCCCACGGCGGCCAGGGCGGCCATGGCCGCGCAAAAGCCGGCCTTGGGCAAGAGCCCGGGCAGGTCGAGGCCGTGGAACATGGCCACGGCCAGGGTCAGTTCGCCGGCGAATCCGGCCAGGGGCGGCAGGGCGGCGATGCCGGCCGCTGCCAGGGCGAAGGCGGCGCCCACGAGCGGCATGCGCTTGCCGAGTCCGCCCAGGTGCGCCAGGCGCACGCTGCCCACGCTATGCAGCACTTCGCCGGCGCACAGGAAGAGCGTGCCCTTGAAGGCCGCGTGATTGAGCATGTGGAAAAGCGCGGCGCAATACCCCAGAGCGGTCACGGCGGGTGCGTCCGCCTGACGGCCCACGCAGCCGACGCCGATGCCCAAAAGGACGATGCCCATGTTTTCGACGCTGGAATAGGCGAGCAGGCGCTTGAGGTTGCCCTGGGCCAGGGCCTGGAGGATGCCGGACAGGGCGGTGACGCAGCCCAGGGCGACGAGTGTCCAACCCTGCCAGGGCGTCGTGGGGCCGAGCAGCTCCAGGGCGCGCCACAGGCCGTAGAGCCCGGCGTTGATCATGGCCCCGGAAAGCACGGCCGAGACATGGCTCGGCGCGGCCGGATGGGCTTCGGGCAGCCAGACGTGAAAGGGTACGAAGCCGGCCTTGGCCCCGAAGCCGATAAGGGCGAGCATAAACGGCACGGCCGGGGCCGCGAGGCGGCTGTCGGCGGCGGCTAGGCGCAGGGCGTCGAAGGCGGTGTGCCCGCTGCCTGCCCAGAGCAGGACGAAAAAGGCGATGACGCACACCGCGCCGAGATGCGCGGCCACGAGATAGACCCAGGACGCTTCCCGGACCTCGACCTCTTCGTCGTGGTGGGCGATGAGGAAAAACGGGGCCAGGGACATCAGTTCCCAGGCGATGAGGAAAAGAACCGCGTCCCGGGCGGTCATGACCAGAACGAGGCCCGCCAGGAGCAGGTTGTAAAAAAACCAGTGGGGGCCGGTGCGTTCCGCGCCGCCGTGCTCCCCGCCAAGCGCGGCCGCGCCGGAGACGGCGCACACAGCGCCAAGGATGCACACCGGCAGCAGGAACAGGCGGCTGACCGGATCGAGCCCCAGGGCGAACGCGCCGACGGGCAGTCCCCAGGGCAGGGTCAGATCGACGGCGGCGTCGAAAGGCCCGGCCAGCACGGCAAAGAGCGCCGCCAGACAGCCGAGGACCGCACCCGCCGCGCCTGCCGGATTGGCGGCCGGCCCGCGGCCCGCGGCCAGGGAGGCCAGTGCGCCCGCAAGACAAAGCGCGACCGAGACGAGAAGCCATTCCACGGGAAAAACCTCGTCATGGGGCCTTGCGACCATGCTGATGCGTCTTTGGTCCCAGGATATTGGAAAATGCTGTTGGCTATGCCCATTGGCAAGACATGTCAATGCGCTGGGCCGGGCAAGCCGGACACGGGCGTCGCGCGTCTGGCTTGATCATCTCTAGCGTGCGGCGTAACTTAGAAATACTTGAATTTTTGATTCAAGTAGTAGGCATTCCCTGAAACAGATCCAATATGGAGGCGCTATGGCCAAATTTCTTGTGACCCTGTCCTGCGGTCCCGAAGCCCCGGTGCGTGCGGTGCGCGCCATGTTTTTAGCCAAGGTCGCGGCCGGCAAGGGCCACGACGTCACGGTGTTCCTGCTCGACGACGCCGTGTACTGGACCAACCTCGGCATGGCCGAGAACGTGCGCATCCCGACGGGCGACGCCATGATCGACCAGATCCGGGAATTGCAGGCCAAGGGCGTGAAGATTCTCGTGTGCAAGCCGTGCGCGGCCACCCGCATGATCGGCGCGGACGACCTGCCCCAGGGCTACGCGATCAGCACCGCCGCCGACCTGATCGACCTCGCCGCCGAATCCAAGGTTATTTCGCTGTAGATTGCGGTCCGCTGCGGACGGTTGCGGATTGCGCCGTCCGGGGCGGCGCGGCATGAGGCGGGCGTGATGCTTTCGGTCGTCACCTACACCTACAACGACCACGGCTTCGTATTGGCCATGCTGCGCCGCCTGGAGCGGTTTTCTTCCGTCATCGGCCAGGTCGTGGTCGTGGACGACGGCTCGGATGCGCCGTTTGTCGCACCGCCCGGCCCCTTCGCCGACCGGCAGTTCGTCGTGCGCCACGCGGCCAACCAGGGGCCGGCCTTTGCCAAGCGCACCGGGCTGGCCCGGGCCGCGGGGCCGTATATCCTTTCTGCGGACAGCGACATCGCCTGGGACGCGCTGTGGTTTTACGGCGCGCTGGAGCTCGCCCGGGACCCGGGCGTGGGCCTCGTCGGCGCGCGCATCCTCGAGAAAAACCACGGCGACAGCCTGTCCGCGGCGCGCCACTTCGCCTCCCTGGCCAAGGCCGGGGAGGAGGCGCGCGGGTTCGCCCGGGGCGGCCTCTGGCTTATGCGCAAGGACGTTTTCGATGCCGTGGGCGGGCTTGGGGACTACGACCGGGCCACGCACGAGGACTGGCATTTCTGCCGCAAGGTGCGGCAGCGGGGCTGGCGCGTGGTCCTGCCCGAAAAGGGAACCGTGCTCCAGACGCGGCGGATCGGCCGGGCGCAGTGCGTGCGCCGCGACGCGCTCTATCTCGCCGACGCCTACGCCGCAGTCATAGCTCGGGGCGAACCCTCCGCCATCCTCACGGTCATGGCCCTGGAGATCGACGAGGCCAAGGCCATTGCGGCCCAGTGCGGCTGTCCGCTGCTCGTTTATCTGGCGCTGGCCAAATTCGCGGCCGTGTTCGCGCGCCTTTGGGGCGCGCTTCCGGGAAGCGGCGCGGGGAGCGCTACCATGGCGACCGTTGCGGCGGCGGTCGCGGCTGCGTTTGCCGCATATCCGCTGCTCGTGCGGACCGTGGCTGCGGATTGCGGCCTGCCATTTCCCGTACAGGGCGCAGCGGATGGGGATGCCGGGGCGCTTGGGGCGATTTTCGCCTACCTCGCCGAGACCGTCGGCGCGGACGTCCTGCGCGGCCTCGAGGAAACGGCCCTGCCCCGCGCCCTGGCCGAGGAAGCGGCCCTTGGCCACGATTTCCACTTCATGGACGATCGGCCGTAACCGCTGGAACCCTTATTTCGCCCCGTTGCCGTAGCGCGCCTTGTAGGCCTTGTAGAAGTCGAGGATGTGCGGCGGGCAGCCGGGCACGCAGTGCGCCGCCGGGGCCTGGCCGTGGGTTTCGTAGGCAAGCGGCGCGGCGCAGGCCCCGAAGCACCACAGTTCCCCGTCGCGGCGCAACAGGCTGCGCCGCTCGGGCATGGGCACGCCGACATAGAGCGTGACCGGCTTGCGGCCGGCAAACGCCCCTTCGCCCGCGAGCTTGTCCAGCGCATGGCGCAGCGCCGACAGGCAGCCCATGCACGCCCCGCCCTCGTGCACGCGCACGGCGTCGTAGGCCCCGGCGCAGCCGATGACCGGCCGGGCGAACGCGCGGCGCAGCCCCGCCGGGTCCGCGCCCACGACTTCGATAGCGGACAGGTCCGTCTCGCCGAGCCCCTCCTGCCGGGCCAGACGCAGCATGGCCACCTCGTGCGCGCCGATGCCCATGAGGTCGGCCGCCACCGTGTCCACGGCGCACACGTCCGTGCCGGCCGCGATCACGTTCATGTCCGGCACGGCCGAGCCCGAGAGCGGCGCCTGCCCCTGCACCGCCCACAAACCGTCGAGGACCGTGAGCTGGGGCCGCGCCAGACGCAGCACGTCCACCACCTTGGCATTGATGTCGTTGCGGTGGCAGAACATGCGTTCGTCGTCGCAGACGAGGCCGTAGAGGTTCTTGATGCCAAGGGTCACGAGCGTGTGCACGTGGGTCTTCATCTTGGGCAGGTTGACCAGCACGTCGGCGTCGCGCAGGGCGCGCGGCAGGCGCACCGGATCGAAGAGGAAGGCCCCGGGATTGGGCACGGCCTCGCTGCCGCAGTGGTCGAAGGAGACAATTTCGCCACCCGCGGCCGCGACGCGGCGGGTGAAGTCCGCCATGCAGGCCAGGGCTTCGAACAGCGACAATCCGTAGCCCGGGTTGTCGCCGACCAGCACCCTGGCCGCGCCCGCGTCGCGCAATAGCTCCACGACGGCCAGGAGCACGCGTTCGTCCGTGACCACGGCGCACGGGTTGCGGGGGTCGGGCCGCACGAGGTTGGGCTTGACCAGCACGACCTTGCCGCGCGCAAGGGCAGCAAGGTCGCAACAGGCGTCCACGGCCTCCGCGACGAGGCCGCGCACGAGGTGCAAGCTCTTTTCCGTAAATTGCGTGGGCGATTCCGGCACCGGCCGCGAGGCCAGCGCTACGCGAGGGCGCGCCATGCGATCTTGCCTCCAGGGGTTCTAGGCAGGGCGTCGCGGATCTCGATCACCCGCGGCATTTTCATGCGGTGCAGCCGCGTCGCGAGAAAGCGGCGCAGCTCGCCGGGAGAAAGCGTGGCGCCGGACTTTGGCACGGCCACGGCCTTGGCCGCCTCGCCGCGCAGCGCATCGGCCACGGGCACAACGATGCACTCGGCCACGTCCGGGTGCGCCCGCAGCGCTTCCTCGATTTCCACCGGAAAGACCTTCATGCCGCCGACCTTGAGCAGCATGCTCTGGCGGCCGGCGAAAAAGTACGCGCCGTCGGCCTCGCGGCGCACGATGTCGCCCGTGCGGAACCGCCCGCCGAAAAGGCGGAATTCTTCCCGGGGCTCCTCGCCGAAATAACCCGGACACACCCCGGGCCCGGAGATGACCAGTTCGCCCGGTTCGCCGTCCCGGGCGTCGTTGCCGTCCTCGTCCAGCACCCGCACGACGTAGCCCGGCACGGGCCGGCCCAGGCGGCAGGGCGCGTGGGTCTCGCCCGGCCGGTTGGCCAGGGCCACGCCCGTGGTTTCGGTCGAGCCCCACACGGGCAGGATGGCCGCGCCGAAGCGCTGCGCAAGCCCCGCCGCCAGGGCCGCGGGCACGTGCATGCCCCCGGATTCGGCCACGCGCACCGTGGCGAGGGGGTTGGCCGCCCCGGCCGGCAGGCGCAGCAGAGTTTCGTAGATGGCGGCCACGGCCATCAGCGCCGTGACCTTGTGGCGGCGGCACGCCGCGGCCACGGCCTTGGCCGAGACCCGGTCGCACAAAACCATGGACCCGCCGAGGGCGAGCGGCCGCAGGAGCGTCTCGTGGGGATGGACGAACACCGGCATCATGCACAGGTGCACGTCGTCGGGAGCGAGTCCGAAGGCGGCGATGCTGGCTTCGGTGTTGGCCAGCAGGTTGCCGAGCGTGGTCACCGCGCCCTTGGGCGCGCCCGTGGTGCCGGAAGTGAAGTTCAAATAGACCGGGTCGTTCGGCCCGACGCTGGGCAGGACGTCCGGATAGGGCCCGGCGGCCAGATCGCGCAGGCAGGGCAGGCCGCCCGTGGCCGGCCCGTCCATGACCACGACGGCGAAAGGCCGCGGCCCGGGGTAAAGGGCTTCGACGGCGGGGAGGAATTCCGCGGCCACGCAGAGCACGGCCGGGCGCAGGCGGGAAAGCACGGCGCGCACGACGTCCGGCGGCTGGTTGGGATCCACGGGAAAGAACACGGCCCCGGCCGCGGCGGCGGCCAGGAACGCGGTCACGGCTTGCGGCGTCTTGCGGCCCCATACGCCAAGGCGCGCGCCCTTGGCGAGGCCGAGCCCGGTCAGGGCGCGGGAGAGCCGGGCCACGTCCTCGGCGAGCCGGCCATGGCGCACGACGGTCTCGCCGCAAAGGATGGCCGCGCCGTCGGGATCGGCCTCGGCCGAGGCTCGCAGCAACGAGAACAGGCCCCCGGCCAGGGGCGCGCGCGGGCCAAGGGAAAGGGTATGGGGTTTTGCTTTGCCGGTCATGGCCCAACATACGCCGGAGAAATGTTTTTTGGCAAGGCATCCGAACGGTTGCCGGGTTATTGCCGACCGGCTCGTTACGGTATAAAGGCAAATCGTCCCGGCGGCGCGCGCCCGCCGGGGCAGGTTTTCTCCATCCGAAACGTCGCGCGGAGGCGGCATGAAGACGTTGCGAACGACCGTTGCGGCGACGGCCATCCTGATGGCCTGGCTTTTCGCATCGGGCCTGGCCCTGGCGGCCACGCCCGACGAGGACATGCGGCCGATAAAGTCCGGCGTGAGCATCACCGGCGTGATCGAAGAGGAATACAGCGACGGCCTGCTGCTGACCACCGACGAGGGCACGACCTACCTCGTGCTGACCCCGGAAGAGATCACGCTGGAGAGCGAAGAGGCCTTTCACAAGCGTTTCAAGGGAAAACAGGTTACCCTGACCGGCAACGTCTACCGGGACGAAGACGGGTCGCTGAGCCTATTCGTCAGCACGCTGCCGACGCAGTAGACAGGAGCGACGCCACGTCCCGCGCGGTGCGGGGCGCATCCCGGCAAAGCCCCCCAGGAGGTGGCTTTCATGCTTGGGAAAGCAAAGGTTTACCTGGTCCGAACCCGTCTGGCGGCGTTTTTTGCCGTTGCGGCCTGCCTGCTCCTTGCCGCGCCCCTTGCGGCGCAAACGGTCCGGACGACGCGGGAGGGCGTGCCCTACGTCACCGGCGGCATCGGCTCCGACGAGCGGGCGGCCATGGACGCCATGGCCGGCGCGTATACCCTGAAGCTCGAATTCGCCCGGGCGGACCGGGCCTACCTCGGCGACGTGCCCGTGGCCATACGCGGTCCCGTGGCGACGCAGCTGACGGCCGAAGGGCCGATCCTGCTGCTGCGCCTGCCGCCCGGGCGCTACGCCGTCACGGCCACGGCGCGCGGCGCTTCGCGCACGCAGAGCGTCGTCGTCGGGAAAACCGGGCTGTCCCGTCTCGCCTTTCTCTGGTAGCCGCCAGCGTCGCCGCGCGGCAGGGAATCGCTACATGTAGCCCAGGGAGCGCAGTTGCTCCATGGCTTCTTCCTTGTCCTGGTCCCGGCCGGCGCGTTCGCCGGAGCGATCGGCCAGGTCCTGCTCCCAGGCGGGCAGGTCGCTCTTGCGCTCGGTGCCGGTCTTGGTGCCGAGGCTGCGGTAGCCCTGGCGGTAGAGTTCGCAGAAGGGGATGCCCCGCGAGAGGGTGATGTCCCAGATGTCGGCTTCGCGCATGTGCAGGATGGGGTGCACGCGCAGGTGGGGCGGGTCCTGGCGCGGGCTTTCGTAGTCCTCGCCGGCCCGGGCCGGGTGCTCGTCCCAGCGGATGGCCGTGGCCAGGGCGGCCACGTTGGCCTGGCGCAAAAACGCGTTCATGGGCGCGACCTTCATGAGCTGGTTGCCCACGGGGGATTCCGGGTCGAAGGGAAAGCCCGGACCGGTGAAGCCTGCCCGCTCCACCTCGGCCCGGCTCTCCGGCGACAGGTCGGCCACGGCGATGTAGTCGCCGATGCGCGGTTTTTTCGCCAGGACCTCCGTGTTGGACGCCGTCGTCAGCGCAAGGTCCCATTCCCGGACCATGCGGCGCTGAAAGGCCGTGACCTCCTCGAAGGGGTCGCCCTCGTCGATGGTCAGGACACGGGGCATGGGCAGGCCTTTTTCGGCGCAGGCCTCCCGGGTCAGCCACAGGACCAGCGTGCTGTCCTTGGCTCCGGTCCAGGCCAGCCAGAAGTCGCGGCCGAAGCGCCCCATGGCCGAGGCGAGCACCGCCTTGGAGGCGGCGATTTTCTCGTCCAATGTCATGCCCCAAAGGGCCAGCATCCCGGCATCGTCCATAACGGCTCCCAGGCGATAACGGCGCATGCCGCCGTCGCGTCATGCGTGCCGCCTCCGGTCGGACCGGACGCGGCGCGGTCTTTCGTTGACTATTCGGCCTTCTTGCGGCGTTCCCAGAGCTTCATGTCCTTCATTTTGGCGCGGCGTTCCCGGGCCAGGGACTTGCAGGCCAGGGCCTGGGTCTTCTTGTAGCCGTACTTGGCGCGGTATTCCTCGGCGGTCAGGCCGTGGGACGCAAGATGCTTCTTGGTGATGACCTTGAAGGACTTGCCGCACTCCAGGCAGACGATGGAGGCTTCCTTGATGGCCTTTTTCGGGTCCATGGCCGGCGCGGCGGCTTCTTCGCCGGCAGGCGGAAGCTGGCCGCCCACAAGACCGGCGATGCCTCCTGCCACGGATTTGACCATGCTCAGGATTTCCTCTTCGGTCATCGGCCGCGATCCGGCTTGAGCCTTGACGATTTCCAGTGCGCTTTGCAGATACTCTTCCATGTGTTTCCTCTTGTGAACAGTCGTTTTGGAAAGAGGCCGTATACCTACTCGGCTGGTAGGAATCAAGAATTTTTGCACGACTTTTCCGGTTGCGTCCAGTCGTTTATATACGCCGCGCGAAAATGCGCAAATGAAATACTGGTTATAAACCGGGCTTGCCCGCAGGAGAGCCGAGTTCGGAAGTATTTCAGAGGGGTGGTGCGCGGTGATACTGCTTCACTTCGCAACAACACGTGCGGCATTGCGTATCCGTCGCCAATTTCACGCAAGTGCTTTTTTCCAGTTCTTTTTTCGAAGCGTGCCTTGCCAGCGCGCGGAAGCGGTGTCATAAGTGAATCGTATGCCATCCGTCGTGGCGAGCGCTGTGCAGACTTCCAGTTCCACCCTTCCCGCTGGCGGCACGCAATGACCGACGACAGCACACCTCTTCCCTCCGCTGCGGAGGCCTCCCCCGAAAGCCGGATTGCGACGCTCGAGGCGCGCCTGGCTGCCGTGCAGCAGGAAAAGGCGCGTTGCGCGCTTTTCTTCGAACGCTCGGTCATGGGCATCCTGCTCGGCGATCCCTCCGGCAACATTCGCGATGCCAATCCGCGCGCAGTGGAGATGCTCGGCTACGATATCGATACATTGCGGCGCATGAATATTCGTGAACTGATCCATCCCGAGGACCAGGAAGCGGTATCCGTGAACGTCGGCATAGAGGCCGCAAAGGCCGGAAAAGCATTCAAGGTGGAACGGCGTTACCGTTGCAAGGACGGGACGTGGCTCGCGTTGCAGGTGGATTTCAGCGCCCTGGACGACCGGGGAGAACTCTTCCAGGTCATGCTCCAGGACATCGGCCGCCGCAAGGCCGCCGAAGAGGCCAAGGACGCGGCCCTGGCCCAGGCCCGGGCGGCAAGTGAGGCCAAAAGCGCTTTCCTCGCCAACATGAGCCATGAGATACGCACGCCGCTCAACGGCGTCATGGGCATGCTGCAGCTCCTCAAGGCCACGCCGCTTTCGCGCGAGCAGGGCGATTATCTGGCCATGGCCCTGGAAGCTTCCGGCGCACTGTTGCGCATCCTTTCGGATATCTTGGACTTCACCCAGATGGATGGCGGCACCCTGGGGGTTTGCGAGAAACGCTTTTCCCTCCCGGAAATCCTCGACCCGATCCTGGCCGCCTTCGCCCATGAGGCATCGGCCAAGGGCCTGGAACTGCGCCTGGAGACGGATCCAGCCACGCCGCGGCAACTCCTCGGCGACGCGGGCCGGGTGCGCCAGATCCTGTGCTGCCTCGTGGGCAACGCCGTCAAATACACCGACGCCGGGCGCATCGTCCTGGCCGTGCGATCCCTGGAAGGCGCGGCGGGCGAAGGTCGCGTCATGCTGGAATTCCGCGTCACGGACACCGGTCGGGGCATTCCTGCTGCGCTGCGCGAGAAGGTCTTCGAACCGTTTTTCCAGGCCGACGCCACGTTGACGCGCCGGCACGGCGGCGCGGGCATGGGACTGGCCCTGGCCAAGGGATTGGTCGGGCTCATGGGCGGGGAGATCGTGCTGGAAGAGGCCGACGGCGGCGGGCTTGCTGCGGTGATGCGGCTGCCGTTCGTCAGGTTTGCGGCTGGCGTCGTGCCCCTCGCCCGCGACGTCGCGAAATCCGCGTACGTGGCGCAGGAAGAAACCGTCTTGGCCGGTCGGCGCATCCTCGTGGTGGACGACGAGGCCGTCAACCGCCTGACGCTCCGGGCCATCCTGGAACGGCTCGGCTGCGTCGTCGTGCTGGCGGAAAACGGCCGCCAGGCCCTTGCCCGTCTGGCTGCAGAGGATTTCGACGCCGTGCTGCTCGACGTGAGCATGCCGGATCACGACGGGTACAGCATGGCCAGGGCCATTCGCAGCGGCGAGGCCGTGGTGCGCGACCCGCGCGTGCCGCTCGTGGCCGCCACGGCTCATATCGGACCCGACGCCAGGCGGGCCGCGCTTCATGCCGGCATGGACGCCTATCTGTCCAAACCCGTGGAATTCGACGCCCTGGTCCGCGTGCTTAACGAGGTTCTCGCGGCAAGGCGGTAGGCCGCGACGGCCAGGGCCACGGCCGCGTCCCAGGTCAGTTCCCGGGCCCGCGAGAGGCCTTTGGCCCGCAATTCCCCGGCCAGGGCAGCGTCCGTGAGCACGCGCAGGAGCGCCGCGGCAAGACCTGCCGTATCCGTCGGGGCCACGAGCAGCGCCGCCCCCCCCGTCACTTCGGGCACGGCCGGGGCGCTCGAGGCCACCACAGGCGCGCCGCAGGCCATGGCCTCGGCCACGGGCAGGCCGAACCCCTCGCCGAAACTTGGATAGGCGAACGCCGCCGCGCCGGCGTAGAGGGCCGGCAGATCCTCCTGGAGCACGGTCCCTGGCAGGAAAACGCCTTGCGTCGCGCCTTCCCGCAGCATCCGGTCGTAGAATTCCGCAAAAAGCCTGTCGCGCCCGCCCGCCAGCACGAGCGTCGGCGCAGCCGCGCCCAGGCGCTCCCGCACGAGGCCGTAGGCCGCAACCAGGGTCGGCAGGTTCTTGCGCGGCTCGATGCGCCCGACCGACAGGATATACGGCCCAGGCGGCAGGCCCAGCCGGGCGCGCATGGCGGCAAGGCGCGCCGCATCGGCGACCGGCGTAAATTCCGGCCCGACGCCCAGGTGGGCGAAGGCGATGCGCGCTTCGGGCACATGGTAACGGGCGACGATCTCGCGACGGCTGAAGTCCGAAATGGTCAGCACCCGCCACGCACGCCGGGCGCTTCCCGGATAGAGCCGGCGCATGAGCGAGCCAAGGCCGCGGGGGAAATGCTCGGGCATGGATTCGTGCAAAATGTCGTGGATGGAGAGCACGGTGGGCGGCCCGCCGCGAAGCGGCCCCACGTACTGGCAGTGGAGCACGTCCACCTCGCGCGCGGCCCTGTCCGGGAACGGCCAGATGAGCCGGGCGAAGCGGCCGTGGGGAATGGCGCGCCGTGCGACGTTCGGGGCGTCGCTGGCCAGTGCGCGGATATGGGCCGCGTCCGGGTCCGTGGCGTAGAAGACGAAGTCGATGTCCGGCGCGGCCGCCGGAAGCCGTTGCGCCAGATTGGCCATGTACGTCCGCGAGCCCTGCATGAGCCCGGACAGGCTGTGCAGGTCGAGCCCGACCCGCATTACGGCCGTGCCCCCGGCTTTGGTGTGCGGCACTCCTTGCCGGGCCAAAACCGCCGGGCCGCGCCCGCAAGCGCCCCGGCGGCGAAGGCCAGGGATCGGGCCAGGACAAAGCCCGGGGCGAGCAGGCCCACGACCCTGTCGCGGCGCGCGGCGAAACGCGCGAAAGGCAGGCTCGTGGCGAGGACGGCCGCCGCCGCCAGGAGCGCAAGGCTGCCGCCGCACGCGGGCCAGAGGACGATGCCCCCCAGGCTCAGCGCGCCGAGCGCCGTCTGCACGCGGATCACGGGCGGGGTGTAGCCGTCGCGCACGAGCTTTTCGGGGTGCTCGCGGCAGGCGCGCAGCCGCCAGAAGGCGCGGCCGGCCTTGATGCGCAGGTAGCGGCCAAGGGTCGCGGGATGGCGGTGGGCCACGCGCGCATCGGGCGCGAAGACCAGCCTGTGCCCCAGGCGGCAGAGGCGGTAGGAGAGTTCCGTGTCCTCGTTGTCGGCCTTGGTGAAGGCCGTGTCGAAACCGCCGGATTGCGTGAACGCCGCGCGGCGAAAGGCCGCCGCGTAGGTGGCCACGAGGTCGAGGCAGGGGAAGCGGGCGGCGTAGGCGTAGCGGTCCTCGAATTCGAGCTGGGCGAAGCGCGCCGTGAGCGACCGTTGCGTCGTGATGTAGGCCCCCTGCGCGCCGGCTACGTCCGGATCGGCGCAAAAGGGCGCGGTGAGCGCGGCCAGGAAATCCGGCACGGGCACGCAGTCGGCGTCGGTGAAAACGACCAGATCCCCGGCGCTTGCGGCGACGCCGGCGTTTCGCGCCGCTGCCGGCCCCTGGTTTTTCTGGCGTACGACCGTCGCCCCGAAGCGCGCGGCCACGGCGGCGGTGTCGTCCGTGGAGCCGTCGTCGACCACCACGACGTTCACCCGCCCCGCGTCGTAGGTTTGCCGCGCCAGGGCGGCCAGGGTGTCCGGCAACGTCGCGGCGGCGTTGTAGGCCGGCACGACCACGGCGATGTCAAGGGCGTCCACGGTCTAGACCCTTGAGCCGCGCAGCAGGTGGCGGACGAAGGTTTTCGCGGCTCGGGCCGTGCGCGCCATCTCGCCGGGGGAGGCCGCGGCGGCCAGGGCGCGGCGGGCGAGAAACGACGGCCGCAAATAGAAGCGCCGCCGCGCCCGGTCGCACAGGCGCACGAGTTCGGCCGGGGAGAGGGTTTCGTTACGTACCACGCAGTTGTGCAGTCCTGCCGGGGTGAGCCAGTCGCGCCAGGAATCGGCCTCGATGAAGCCGCGCGCGCGGTAGTCTTCGTAGGCCTCGGTGCCGGGGTAGACCATGACCGGATAGAACTGCGCCGTGTCGGGGCTCAAGTGCAGCGCGAAATCGATGGTCTTTTCGATCGACTCCCGGGTGTCGCCGGGAAAACCGAAGATGAAGCAGCCGTGGACCTTGATGCCGGCGGCCCTGGCCTCGGCACGAAAGCGGAGCATGCGCTCGGCGCCCAGGCCCTTTTTCATGGAGGCCAGGGCGGCGGGGTCGGCGGACTCGAAGCCGACGCAGACCTGCCGGCAGCCGGCGCGGGCCATGGCGGCGAGCACGTCGGCGGGCAGGTCGGCCCGGCTGTTGGCCGACCATTCGAACGCGAGCCCCCGGCGCACGATGGCGGCGCAGAATTCCCGGCAGCGCGTCCGGTCGGCCGTGAGCGTGTCATCCTCGAAAAAGACCGTGCGCAGGCCCGGAAAGTTGTCCAGGCTCCAGGCGACCTCGTCCAGCACCGCGTCGATGGAGCGGCAGCGCGCGGCGCGGCCGGTCAGCGTCTGGGGATGCAGGCAGAACGAGCAGCGGAAGGGGCAGCCGCGCGAGGTGGCCAGCGTCACCATGGGCGGCTTGGCGTTGGGGTTGAAATACTGCCGGATGTCGAGGAAGCGCTTGTAGACCGGGGCCACGGGGGGGAGGCGGTCGAGGTCCTCGATATAGGGTCGGTCCGGGTTGTGGACCGCCGCGCCGGCGGCGTCGACGAAGCTCAGGCCCGCGATCTTCGCCAGCCGTTCGGGCGTGGGGAGGCCGTGCTCGAGCACGCGGGCGAGTTCGAGCACGGTGTCGTCGTATTCGCGCCTGGCCACGGCGCAGACCGCGCCGGGGCGGCGCGTCAGGGCCTCTTCGGGCAGGGCCGTGGCGTGGGGGCCGACGAGCACCGTGAACACGCCCGGCACGGCCTCGCGCAGGGCGGCGGCGGCGTCGATGTCGGCCATGATGCTCGGCGTAGACGTGTCGATGACGGCGAGTCCGGGGCCAAGCGCCCTGGCGCGCGCGAGCACGGCCGCCAGGTCGAGGCCGTCCGCCGGGGCGTCGCAAAGGTCCACGGCGAAGCCGTCGGCGAGCAGCACGGCCGCGGCCTGGGCCAGGAAGAGCGGAAAATAGAGCGTGGCGGACTTGGTCACGGCGGGCGACCGCTGGGGCCGTGAAAACCGGGGCAGAAACGGCGCGTTGAGCACCAGAACGGACATCGGCGAATGCTGCGCAATCATGCCGTCTCCCATACCCACACCTTTCCTCCCCTGCAATTCTCCCCCCCTCCCCCCATCAAGGGGGTCCGGGGGGGATTATCCCCCCCGGCCGCCGGAGGCATCTCCCTCTCCCTCTTCATCTTCTCTCCTCCCTCCCCCTTACCCTTACCCCTTGCGCCCGGCCGCGACGGGGTCGCGGCGCAGGAGGCGGCGGAAGTAGCCGGTGATGCGGCCGATGTCGCCGCCGGCCAGGGCGGCGACGCCCTTGGCGACGAGGCGGCAGGCCTCGCCGGCCGGGTAGGCGAGCTTGTAGAGCCAGGTCGGGTTGGTGCGGGTGAAAAACGCTATGGCGCGCGGGGAGAGCAGCGCCCGGTAGAGCGCGCCGGGGATGTGCTGGAACGTGAGCAGGTAGAGCAGGAACGACGGGTAGTCGCGCCGGGGCGGGATGTAGAACGGCCGGCGATAGATTTCCGTTTCCTCGTCGTGGATGCGGCCCTCGGCCTTGGCTTGGCGGTAGAGTTCGGTTTCCGGGAAGTAGAGCAGGCTCGCGATGGCCAGGCCATAGGGCTTGGGCAGTTTGGCCAGCAGGCGCACGGTGTCGAGCTTGTCTTCGGTCGTTTCCCAGGGCGAGTCGATGATGACGTGGTAGTCCGGGGGCAGCAGGCGGCCGCGCCGCTCGTGCAGGAGCTTTGCCCCGGCCAGCACGCGTGCGTCGGATTCGGGCCGTCGGAAGCGTTTGCGCATGGCCGGACTGCCGGTCTGGATGCCCATTTCCACGTAGCACAGGCCGGCGTCGATGAGCAGGTCGAGCTTGGCGGCGTCCAGGGTCGTGGGCGAGGCCTGGCAGAAAAGCGGCAGGCCGACGTCCTTTTTGTAGGCCGCGGCGAAAGCCTCCAGCCAGTCCATTTTCCGGGAAAAGAAGGTGTCGTCGAAAAGCTGCACGCCTTCGATGAAGGGGTAGCGGGCGAGGATTTCGCGCAGTTCGGCCATGACGTGGGGCACGCCGCGGTTGCGGAAGTAGGGCACGGGGCCGCCGCGAAAGAGTTCCTTGACCGTCGGGACGTTGCAGTAGGCGCAGCCGTGCGGGCAGCCGCGGTCGGTCATGGTGCGGTAGACGCGCAGCAGCCGGCCGCCCCGGTACGGCACGCGCGGCAGGGCGCGGGCGAGGACCTCGGCGGAAAGAGGCACGATGCGGTCCTGCTCGGGAGCGTGCACGAACTGGTCAACGCCCGTGAAATCGAAAAACGGCAGGGCGTCGAGGTCCGCGACCAGAGGGGCGAGGCCGTTGTCCACGACCACGCCGTCCCGGCGCGTCCAGATGCCCGGGATGGCGTCGGCGGGCCGGCCCGCGGCCAGGGAATCGAGCAGCGCGGCGAGCGCCGTCTCGCCCTCGCCCCGGCAGACGAAATCCGCGTGGTCGAGGCCCTCGGCCGGGCGCACCGTGGCGTGAATGCCGCCCCAGACCACGGGCAGGCCGAGGCGTTCCTTGACGGCCCGGGTGAGCTGCGCGGCGCGGTCGAAGTAGCTGGTGAAAAAGGAGACGCCGACAAGGTCCGAGCCGGCGGCGAGTTCCAGGGCCTGCGCCACGATGCGTTCGGGATAGCGGTAGACGTAGGAGCCGTCCTCCTGGAGCAGGCCGATGCTTCCCGGAAAAAGGACGAGGCGCACGTCGTGTCCGGCGGCCTTGAGGCTGGCTTGCAGGCTGCGCACGCCAAAGGCCGACAGGTCGGGGGGCGTGGGCGAGAGCAGGGTCAGGCGGGCCATGGCGCGGCGGGCTCCTTTGCGGGTTTTCGGGTCGGCAACTTCCGGTCGCCGGCGGGCACGGCCTGCTTGGCGCGTGCGGCAGGCAGGCATTTCAGGGGCAAGTGTCCGTTTCCTCGCTTGTATAAGCCATTTCCTTCTGGCCGTCATGGCTGATGCAACCGGATTTTCGCAAGCCGAACCGCTCCACGATCCGCTCCCCGTCCGGCGAAACGGCAATGGCGGCCAGGCCGCGGCTTGGGGCCGAGGCCATGTCCTGCACAAGGGTCTTGAGCAGCATCCTGCTGACGTGCGATTTCCGGAAGGGCGGAATGATGCCGATATTATACAGATACAAATAGTTCGCGCAGTCGAACGACTCCGGCGCCGGAGCGATCTGCGTGCGGCTCGTGAAGCGTTGCGGGCAGTGCCGCAGCAGGGAAAAGGTGCGCTGCGTGATCGGATGAAAGCCCGTATACCCCACAGGCAGGCATCGCCCCTCCAGCCGGGCCAGCCAAAGACGGAAGCCCTTCGGAAACACGGATACCGCGAGCTTCAGATGCGCGTAGTCCTCGCGGTGGGCCGGCTGCGCATAGCAGGCCCAGTCCGCCACGAGCAGCGCCAGGACGAATGCGTCGGCATCCTCTTCCCAGCCGCAAGGATGCGCAGTCTTCGTTCCCGGTAAAAGGGAAAAGGTTTCGCAGCCTTCAAGAGCCGCTGCGTCGAGCGCCCGTATTTGCGCCGCCTCTTGCGTGAGCCAGGAGACGATCCGTTCGCGGGAGCGCAGGTCGGGAAGAGGCCTCAGGGCGTCCACGGGTGTCTTCCTATTTTCCCTTGTCGCCCTTGGCCGTCTCCAGGGCGGCAAGGCGGCGCTCCACGTCGGCGACGCGCGTCTCCAAGGACGTGCGCATGGCGGCCGTGCGGACCCGGCAGGCGGCGGTTTCCTCCAGCAGGTCGTCGAGGATCAGGTTTTTTTCGAACCAGGCGCGCAGCATGGTGCTCAGGTAGCGCCGGCCCATTTCGCTCAGGTGCAGGTTGGAACTGCCCCAGGTGCGGCCCTGCCAGGAGATGGGGATCTGGGCGATGTGGTAGCCGCGGATGAGCGCGTTGAGGGACAGTTCGATGGTGATGTTGAAGTGGCAGGCCATAAGCGGCCAGATGTCGCGGATGACCTCGGCGCGGTAGGCCTTGAAGGAATTGGTGAGGTCGTTGAAGCGCGTCCAGAAGAGCAGCTGGAGCATGTGGTTGACGATGCGGTTGGCGAAGCGCTTGACGCGGGGATAGTTGAGGCAGCGCGAGCCCCGGATGAAGCGCGAGCCGTAGACGCAGTCGTAGCCCTGGCCGATCTTGCGGTAATAGGCGACCACGTCCTCGGGATCGTCGGAGCGGTCGGCCATGCAGATGACGATGACGTCGCCGTGCGCCTGTTCGAGTCCCGCCCGGATGGCCCGGCCGAAGCCCCGCGGCGGCATGCGGCGCACGACCTTGATGCCGGGGTCCGCGGCGGCCAGGACGTCGAGGACCGCGCCCGTGCCGTCGCTGCTGTTGTCGTCCACGAGCACCAGCTCGTAGGGGATGGCTTCGCGCCGCAAGACGCGTACGAGCGCCTCGACCGTGGCGGCGATGTTGCCTTCCTCGTTATGGGCCGGGATGACGACGGACAGGACGGACTGGCCGGGGGTGTCCATGGGCGGGCTCCTTGTGCGGTCGCGTGCGAGGCGGGTTATGCCTCATGGCGGCGGCGGGCAGCAAGGGGTGTTGTGGCCCCCGTGGGCTTCCAGCAGATGCCACCAGCCCGGATGGTCGCGCACCACGGCGGCGTAGCGGGCCAGGAGTTCCGCGGAAAGCGCCCGGGCGGCGGCGTCCTTGTCCGTGCCGGGCGGCGGCGCAAGGGGCGCTTCCAGGCGCAGGCGGTAGGGCGCGGCCTTGCCCGGGACCAGAAACGCCGGACACAGGGCGGCGCCGCTGGAAAGGGCCAGCCGGGCCGGGCCCAGGGGCGCGCAGAGCGCGCCGCCGGGGAAAGCGAACGTCGCGTGGCGGCCGAACGGCGGCTGTCCCGGGGCGTCGTCCAGGGTGGTCATGACCACGCCCCCGGCGCGCAGATGGCTGAGCGCCTGGCGCGTGCCCGGCCCGGGCGGCACGATGCGGGCCGGGATGCGTCCTTCGTAACGCCGGCGCAGGCGCACGGCCACATGGCGGCCGATGAAAGACAGCCCCGCCTCGTTCAAATAGCCGATTTGCAGCATGGGATAGCAAAGAAGCCCGAGGACGGTCAGCGGCAGCTGCGTCGGGCCGGAATGCCCGATGGGCAGCACCGCGCCCCGCCCGGCGGCGAGGGCCGCGTCCAGGTGTTCGCGGCCCTCGATTTCGAGAATCTGCCCGAAATTGTCCGGCGTGATCCGGGGAAAGACGAAGATCGAAAGCTGGTTGGCGTAATGGGTCTCGAAGGCGGCCAGGGCCTGTTTACGACGCAGCTGCTCGGGCAGGTCCGGGCGCAGGCGGGAGACGGCGGCGAACGCCCGGCCGCGCCGTCCCCGGGACGCGGCGGCGTGCAGCCGGCCGAGCAGGCGCAATACGGCGAACCCCAGGCGCGGCGGCAGCCGCTCCACCAGAAAGCGCAACGGATACCAGACCACGAGGCGCAGCGCGTCGCGCGCCGGGCTTTCGCAAACGCGCATGGTCAGCGGCCCCGGGCCTTGAGCAGCATGTCGAAGAATTTTTCGATATAGGCCGTCCTGCCCTGGGTGTAACGCACCGGCTCCAGCAGGTCGGCCCCGGGCGCGACGATCCCTTCGGCGGCGGCGCGCGCGGCCAGGGCGGTATGGGGCTCCACACGCAGGCTGCTCAGTTCGAAATGCGCCCGTTTGCCCAGCTGCCGCCTGGCCCGGACGATGAAGCCGAGCAGGGCCAGGGCGTCGCGCAGGGTCTGGCCAGGCGGATTCTTGAAGAAATTGTAGCTCACGTCGAAGCAGCCCATGTCGCGCACGAGGGCGTACGCGGCGTCGATCTCGGCCCGGGTCACGGCCTTGTCCAGGGCGCGCAGGGCCGCGTCGCCGTAGGCGTCCGGGGAGAAGATCACGGTGTCGCAGCCGGCGCGGCGGGCAAGCTTCAGGAAATCGCGCGAAAGCCCCCGCTCGGTGAACCAGGCCGACCAGGAAAGCCGCAAATTGCGGCGGACCATGGCCTCCATGACCGCGGCGGCATGGTCGGCCGGGGCGTTGAAGACCGAATCGAGAAAGGTGAAGCGGGCAAGCCCCTGCGCCTTGAGCGCGGCCAGCTCCTCGGCCACGCGTTCGGGAGCCTTGCGGCGGTAGGTGCGGCCGTTGAGGAAGCCGTAGGGGCAGTAGAGGCAGGAAAAGGCGCAGCCCCGCTTGGTTTCGACGCCGATGCCCCAGGGCACGGCCGTGTACGGGGTAAGGGGCAGCACGGTGAAGTCCGGCGCGGGCAGATCCGAAAAATCGGCCTTGGCCACTGGTCCGGAAAAGACCGTTTGGCCGCTGTCGCGCCGGTAGACCGAGGGCACGGCCGCGACGTCGCCCCTGCCCGCCAGCGCGTCGGCCAGGGCGGCGAACGTCCCTTCCCCTTCGAGGTATACGCCGTAGTCGATGGAGGGGTAGCGCGCCATGAGCGCCTGGGCGAACATGGAAAAGCCCGAGCCTCCGACGACGAGGGGCCCGGAAAAGTGCGTGCGCACCGTGTTCAGCACCTGTTGAAACGGCGGCAGGTAGGAGGTGCTTACGCGCGTGTTGGTGGAGTCGATGTTGCGTAGCGACACGCCGACCAAGTCCGGGCCGAATTCCCGGAGTTTATGCGCAAGCGCCCCGAGGGGCCCGGGGGCGACGTTGGGGTCGCAGCAGGCGACTTCGTGCCTGCCCTTGAGAGCGGCGGCCAGGCAGGCCAGGCCCACGGGGTAGACCGGCGGGCCGTCGCCGCCGAGCCAGGACTGCACGAGCAGGATCTTCATGCGCCCCGCCCCAAAAGCCTCTTGAGCAGCCGCTTGGCCGGGCCGGCCACGGCAAAGGCCAGCCGCCACAGCGGCGCAAGCGCGCGGGCGCTTAACGCCCTGGCCACGGGCGTCGCCGCGCAAAGGGCCAGGAGCCGCGACGGGAAGCGGCCGCCCTTGGCCAGCAGGATGAGGAAATTGACGTAGTCCGGCCGGCGCATGGTGTAGCTTTTGGTGTAGACGTCGCGGCGTTCGTCGGTGAGCAGCCCGTCCGCGGCGGCCATGGCCGCGAGCTTGGTGCCCGGGTAGAGCACCAGGGAAAAGGGCTGGAGCCGGAAGGGCTTGGGGATTTTCGCGACAAAGCGTACGGAGTCGAGCCGATCTTCCAGGGTCTCGTAGGGCGTATCCAGGATGAAGTCGTAGCTCGGCGGCAGCATCCGGTCCTTGTAGGCGTTGATGACGGCCATGGCCGCGAGCATCTTGTCGTTGCCCATGGCCTGGCGGTTGAAAAGCGCCTGGATGCGCGGCGAGCCCGTCTGCACGCCCATCTGCATGTAGACCATGCCGGCATCGACCAGGGCGTCCATCTTTTCGCGCGTGACGGTGGCCGGACTGCCGAGGCACGTAAACGGCAGGGCGATGCGCGCCTTGTACTCGCGGCAGAACTCCCGGATGTTCTCAAGGGGCCTTGCGAAAAAGGCGTCGTCGGAAATCCAGACGTAGCCGATAAAGGGCATGGCCGCCAGGGCGGCCTCCAGCTCGGCCATGACGTGGGGCACGCTGCGCCAGCGCAGGTAGCCCTTGGCTCCGTAAAGCGACTTGATCGCGTCGTTGACGCAGTAGGCGCAGCGGTGCGGGCAGCCTCGCCCGGTCATGGTCTGGTAGCCCACCCGGCCGAGCAGGCGCGAGACCGTGCCCTGGGCCAGATGTCTTTCGGTCACGTTCGGGGTCAGCGGCACAAGGGCGTCGCCCCCTTCCCAGATGTAGTGTTCCTCATGGGACCAGTCCGGCGGCGGCAGGGCGTCGAGGTCGGCGCTTAGGGGGCGCACGGCGTTTTGCGCGAGGCTGCCGTCGGGGCGGCGCGACCAGATGTTGGGGATGTCCGTGACGGGCAGTCCGGCGGCCAGGGCGCGGACCACGTCCAGGATGGCTTCCTCGCCGTCGCCCACGCAGGCCATGTCCGCGACCGCGAGGCATTCCTCGGGCCGGATGGTCGGATGCACGCCGCCCCAGAGCACGGGCGCGGCGATCCTGCCCCGAAGCGCCCGCGTGATCTGGGCGGCGTTGTCGGCGTAGTTGGTCATGAGCGACACGCCGACGACGGTGGCGTCGGCGCAAAGGGGAACGAGGGAATCGAGCACGCCTGGCGGGTAGCGCTCGGGCTGGTCGGTCAGGGCGTCGCCCAGGGGATCGGGCAGGAAGACCAGGCGCGTGGGCACGCCCGCGGCGCGCAGGTACGCGGAGATGGCCCGCACGCCGAAGGAAGTGATGTCGGGATAGGGCGAGATGAGGACGACGCGCGGGGTCGTCCGGGACGGGGTGGCCTGTGGCTCCATTTTCGGAAGGATGCCGGGGGCGCGCCCGCCTTGTCAAGCCGGCGTCCCCATAGCGGCGGGCGCATGCCGCCTAGCCGAGGCTCTCCAGGATTTTGGCGTCCAGGGCCTTGGTCAGGGCGTCGAAGCCTTCCTGGGCCAGCACGACCAGGATGTCGCCCGTGGCCATGTAGCGGGCCAGGGTGAAGTTGGCGCGCACGTAGAGCGTGACCGAGCACAGGGCGTCGGCCACGGCGAGAAGCGGCCCCAGGTTGTTGGCCGTGGACAGGGGCTGGTAGTCCACGTGCAGGCCGAGCATGGTGCCCATGGCCCCGAGCACGCCGACGAGGACCACGTTGCCGACCTCGCGCAGGGTGTCCTCGCGCATCTGGTCCGGGGTCTCGGGCATGCCCATGGCCTCGGTGAGGCCGGAAACGAGGCTGCTTGCGTCGCCGTGGGCGAAGGCCAGGGCGGTCATGCCGCTCATGACCCCGGTAAACGGCAGGAACACGCCTTCGCAGACGGAGGGGCAGCGGCCCATGGTCGCCTCGGTGAGGCTCGGGCGGCTCAGGATGCGTATCTCCGGGGCGGATAGGGTCACATGGGTGGCGCACATGCGGTTGAGCGCCTCGGCGGCGCGGCCGAGACCGATGTTGACGCATTCGCTCAAGAGATCCATGCGGGATTCCAGCGTGACTTCTGGCACGGTATTCCTCCTCTCCATGCGGCGCGGGCCGGCAGTGGTCCTGCCTTATAGCACTCCGGAGCCGTCCAGGCGAACGCTTTGTCCCTTCTTTACAGCCAGCCGATATCTTGCAGGAAACGACGTCGGGCAAGATGGCGTCCCTGCCGCCGCAAGGCGGCGGATGGAAAATGTTCGGCGCAAGGCCGCATTGCGGTCGCTGCGTCGGGGTTTTCCCCAAGGATCGGTTTGCTGTGGAACGCGCATGCCGCGTTGCGGAAAAAACGTGGCGTGGAAGTGTTGCGTTGAAAAAATACGGTCGAAATCGTCGCGCGCCGCTACGCCGTCCCGTCCGGCGTTTCCCGCTGTTGCGAGCTGCGCAGGATGCGGCTGATGATGTCCGTGGTGCTGGCGGCGGGCTCCAGGTCGATAAGCGCCACACGGCCGCCGTAGGCCTGGACCACGTCGGCCCCGACCACGGTTTCCAGGGTGTAGTCGCCGCCCTTGGCCAGCACGTCCGGCCGCACGGCGCGAATGAGTTCGAGCGGGGTGTCCTCGCCGAAAAGCGTCACCGCGTCCACCGGGGAAAGCGACGCCAGCATGCCGGCCCGGGCCTGCTCGTTTTGCACCGGCCGCGACGGGCCCTTCAGGCGGCGCACCGAGGCGTCGGTGTTGACCCCGACCACGAGCCGGTCGCACAGCTCCCTGGTGCGCGCGAGCATGAGCGCGTGCCCGGGGTGGAGCAGGTCGAAACAGCCGTTGGTGAAGCCGACGCGCAGTCCCTGGCTGCGCCACAGGGCCACGCGCTCGAGCAGCCGTTCCCGGGAGACCACCTTGTCGTCGCCGCCCGCGCCCGCGCGCGACAGCACGCCCCGGCGCAGTTCGTCGGGGTGCGCCACGGCCGTGCCCACCTTGCGGATGACCACGCCCGCACCGATGTTGGCCAGGCGCGCACACAGATGCAGCGGCGCGCCGAGCGACAGTCCGGCGCACAGGATGGCGGCCAGCGTGTCGCCTGCGCCCGAGACGTCGAACACATCCGCGCTTTCGGCCCGGATGTGGCGCGCGCTCCCGTCGGCGAAGAAAAGGCTCAGTCCCTCTTCGCTGCGTGTGACGCACACCGCGTCCGCACCGCAGACGTCGATGACGCGCCGGGCGGCGGCGACGTAGGACGCCTCGTCGGTCAGGCGCATGCCCGTAGCCGCGGCCAGCTCGGCGCGGTTGGGCGTAATGACCGACGCCCCGCGGTAGCGGGAGAAATCCGCGCCCTTGGGATCGACCACCACGCGCGCGCCCAGGGTCTTGGCCAGGGCCATGACGCCGGCAAGGACCTCGGGCGTGAGCACGCCCTTGCCGTAGTCGGAAACCATGAACACGGGGTAGTCCGGGGCGAGCGCCTCGAGCTGGGCGAGCAGGCCCTGCGCCGTGGCGGGCGCGATGGGGGCCAGGGTTTCGCGGTCCGTGCGCAGGAGGTGGTTGTGGCCGGCGATGAAGCGGGTCTTGAACGTGGTCGGCCGCCCCGGCTCCACGACCAGCCGGGCGGTCACGCCCGGGGCGGCCGCGAGGAGCTCCGCCAGGGCCTGCCCGGGGGCGTCGTCGCCGGTTGCGGCCACGAAGCCGGCCGCGACGCCGAGGGCGGCCAGGTTGCGCACGACGTTGCCCGCGCCGCCCGGCATGTCGCTTTCCTCGGTCACGGAGAGCACGGGGATGGGCGCTTCGGGGGAGATGCGCTCCACCTTGCCGCGCACGAAGCGGTCGAGCATGGCGTCGCCGACGACCAGCACCCGGGCCTGGCCCAGGCGGTCGCACAGGTCGATCAGTTCGGGAAGTCCTTCCGGTTGCGATGGCGCGGCCATGGCCGTCTCCTCCGGTCGTTTCAGCGGTACGGGCAGTCCATGACGAGGTGGCGGCGCACGTAGTCGGCCACGGCGTCCTCGAGGGGGGCAAACGGGTGGGGATAGCCCGCGGCGCGCAGGCCCGCGAGGTCCGCCTGGGTGAAATACTGGTATTTGCCGCGAATATCCTCGGGCATATCGACATAGACGATGTTTTCCGGCCGCCCGGCGGCGGCGAACCCCGCGCCGATGAAGTCCTTGAAGCTGCGCGCCACGCCCGTGCCCACGTTGAAAAGGCCGCTGACCTGCGGATTGTCGAGCAGCCACAGGACCACGCGCTCCACGTCGCGCACGTACACGAAATCGCGCATCTGGCCGCCGTCGGGATAGCGCGCGTCGTGGGAGCGGAACAGCCGGACCGGCCGTCCGGCGGCGATGTCCGGCCAGACCTTGGTCAGCACGCTCTGCATCGCGCCCTTGTGCAGCTCGTTGGGGCCGAACACGTTGAAGAACTTGAGCCCCGCGTACTGGGGCGGCAGCTTTTCCCCGGCGGCCTGCCGCCGGCAGACCAGGCAGTCGAAAGCGTGCTTGCTGAAGCCGTAGAGGTTGAGCGGCGTGAGCGCGTCCAGCGCCTCGAGGGTGAAGACATCGGCGAAGCCCGCCGCGCCGTCGCCGTAGGTCGCGGCCGAGGAGGCGTAGAGAAAGGGCACGCCGGCCGCGGCGCACCAGTTAAGAAGCATCAGCGAAAACTGGAAATTTTCGCGCATGACCGCGTCGCCGTCGCTGACCGTGGTTGAGGAGATGGCCCCCATGTGCACCACGGCGCGCACCTTGCCCCGCGCGCCTTCGAGCCAGCGCGGCAGGTCCTCGGGAAACACGAAGTCGTCGAAGCGGCGGTTGCGGACGTTGCGCCACTTGCCGCCGTTGCGCAGCCGGTCGCAAAGAACGAGCCTGCGTTCTCCGCGCTCGTTGAGGGCGGCGGCGAGGTTGGAGCCGATAAATCCCGCGGCTCCGGTGACGAGGATCATGGCGGCTTCTCCTGTGCGCGGCAGTGCCCGAAGGCCCGCCGGTCTCTTCGCAAGGTGCCCCAAGGGCGCGCCAAAAACAACCCGGAAATCCTGGCGCATCGCCTGTCGGCTCCCTGCGGCCGCCCGGTCGCAGGCGGGCCTTGACACGGGACAGGGATCGCGGGAAAAAACGTCATCGCCTTGCGCGAAACGTGAACGTTTCTGGAAATGCATGGACAGTGCTTCGCGCATTCCCGCGCCTGCGGTTGCGGCCGCCGGCGCACTGTCGGCCGCCTTCCCGGCCGCCCCGGCATCCTTGCCCGCCGGCGTTTTTCCCTTCGCCGGAGTCCTCCCGTCGCCGCCCCGACAGGGCCCGATCACGAACCCCAGGAACCGCCGCCCCCGTGCGGCCTGACCACGCCAACACACTGCCGCGCCGTGAAAAAGCGCGCCCAGGGACAACACCCATGCCCATCCCGTTTATCGACCTCAAGGCCCAGTTCGCCGTCCTCGAACCCGAGATTCGCCGCCGCATGGACGCCGTGCTCGCCCACGGCAAATTCATCATGGGCCCGGAAGTGGCCGAACTGGAAACGGATCTGGCCGCATTTGCCGGCGCGCGCCATGCCGTGACCTGCGCCTCGGGCACCGACGCCCTGCTCATGCCCCTGCTCGCCTGGGGCATCGGTCCCGGCGACGCCGTCTTCACCACGCCCTTCACCTTCATCGCCACGGCGGAAGTCATCGCCCTGCTCGGCGCAACCCCGGTCTTCGTGGACATCGACCCGCGCACCTACAACATCGATCCCGCCCGGCTGGAGCTGGCCGTGGCCGCGGTTGCGGCGCAGGACCCAACACTGCATCCCCTGCCCATGGCGGCCATGACCCACAAGCTGAGGCCCAAGGCAGTCATTCCGGTGGACCTCTTCGGCCTGCCCGCGGACTACGACGCGCTTGCGGCCACGGCCCGGAAGCACGACCTGCTCGTGCTCGAGGACGCGGCGCAGGGCTTCGGCGGGGTCTACAAGGGCAGGAAGGCGGGGGCGCTCGGCGCAGCCGGGGCCACGAGCTTTTTCCCGGCCAAGCCGCTGGGGTGCTTCGGCGACGGCGGCGCGGTGTTCACCGACGACGACGCCCTGGCCGACGTGCTGCGCTCCATCCGCGTGCACGGCAAGGGCGGCCACAAGTACGACAACGTCCGCATCGGCCTCAACTGCCGCCTGGACACGCTGCAGGCCGCGGTGCTGCTGGCCAAGCTGCCGGCCTTTCCCGGCGAACTCGACGCCCGGGACGCCGCGGCGGCGCGCTACAATGCGGGCCTCGCCGGCCTGCCGGGCCTGACCCTGCCCGTGGTGCCGGAAGGCTGCCGCTGCGCCTGGGCCCAGTACACCCTGTCCCTGTCCGGCCATGACCGCGACGCGGTGGCCGCATCCCTGCGCGAGGCCGGCGTGCCGAGCATGGTCTACTACCCCAAGCCCCTGCACACCCAGACCGCGTTCGCCGGCCTCGGGCACGCGCCCGAAGACTTCCCGGAAAGCCTCGCCGCGAGCGCCCGGGTGTTGAGCCTGCCCATGCACCCCTACCTGACCGCCGACGTCCAGGACGTGGTCATCGCCGCCGTCGGCAAGACCCTTAACGGCTAGGCCCGGTCGGGTTCTTCCAAAAAACACAGGCCCCCTCCCGAAGGAGGGGGCCTGTGCGTGACCGGGCCGGGACGGATGTCCCGGCCCTTGCATTTCGTTTACGGCGTGGGTCCTCTAGCGGCATCCCGAAGACGCGCATGCCCGGGGCTCGCCAGAACCGGCCCGGGGGCGTCGGCAGGGCCTACCAGCGGCCGCCGCCTCCGCCATAACCGCCGCCGCCACCGCGACGACCGCCGCCGCCGCCGCCGGAGCGGGGCTTTTCCTGGGCTTCGTTGACTTTCAGGGTGCGGCCGCCCAGTTCCTTGCCGTCCAGAGCCTGGATGGCGGCGTTGGCGCCTTCGTCATCCATCTCCACGAAGCCGAAGCCACGCAGACGGCCGGTTTCCCGGTCGGTGATGAGGTTGACGCTGAGCACTTCGCCGTAGGAGGCGAAGTGGTCGCGGACGTCGTCTTCCGTGGAGGAGAAGGACAGATTACCAACGTAAAGTTTCTTCGACATGTACTCTAGCTCCGGTCTTTGGCATGATCTGTTTCGGCGGTTGGGGGATCGACTTCCATCAGGTCCAAGCAGCGAAAAAAGGCATGCGCGTTGCAGATAATACCTCATTGTACACGGACCGGATACAAACACAACAAATATGTGTCCGGCGGCAGAGGATTTTTTATGCCCGCGCAAGCGCCCGAGCGCAGAAGCCGTCCGTGCGCGCCGCAGGTCCGGGAAAGCTCCCGCAACGCCTCCCGGAAGGCGTGGCGGAATGCGGGGTCATGCGGGTGAAGATGCGACCCGGCCGCATGATGTCGATGTATTATTATAAGGACGCGGGCTAGGTCAGCAGGGCGTACGCCAGCGCGACCAGGGCGACGCTCGCCGCGCGCAGCGCCTGGTTGTGCGCGATCAGGCGCACGGCGTTTTTGGGCGAGAAAATGCCGGCGTAATAGGGGAACTGGTGGCGGAAGGCCCGCATCGGCGTGGACAGGATGTTGCCGATTAAAAGCGCCAGCACCACCTGTCTGGCGCTCAGGTCGCCTGCGCCGAGCATGGCTCCGGCTGCCGCGAGGCCGGCGGTGAATTCCGCCACCACCTGGAACATGACGATGCTCACGGCCTGCGGCGTCATGAAGGAAAGAAAGGAGAGGTGCTGCGAGAGCCATTTTTCCATGGCGTCGAACGCGCCGAACACCGTGAGGTAATGGATGCCGACGTAGATGGGCACGGTGAAGAGGATCATGGTGCGGATACGCCGCGTGAAGCGTTTCCAGGCCTTGGCCAGGGCTTTCTTCCAGGAGAAGTCGCCGTCCTTGAGGTGGCAGACGACGCAGCCCTCGGGCAAGGGCGGCAGGAGCAGGCGGCCGTAGACCAGGATGGCGGCGGTGCGCAGCAGGGCGGCGAGCAGGGTGAGGCCGACGTAGGTGAGCGACGGCCGCATGCCGAGAAAGGGCACGGTGACGAAGAACATCTGCGGCAGGTGCAGGAAATAGGTGGGCAGGCTGTTGAAGAGGTTGGCCAGGACGAGCTCCCGGTCATCGAGCTTGCCGGCGGCGTAGGCCTCGGCGAGCAGGGAGTTGGCGGCAAACCCGGAGAAAAACGCCATGGAGAAGCTTGCGCCGACCACGTCCTTGAGGTGGCCGAGGCGGATGACGGGCGCGGCGAGGCGCGCGAGGAACCGGGTCCAGTTGAGGGCTTCTATGCAATTGGCCACGAGCAGGCCGACGGCCAGGGAGCCGAGGAGCCGCAGCAGGGGCCAGAGCAGGGAGTGCCACGTGTGCGCGATGTCCATGGTGGCGCAGCTATAGTCAGGCGACGCGGCTTTGGGAAGCCTGCAGGCGCCTGGTTTTTGGTTTTTTTGCGGAAAGAGTTGACAGCCGGCCCGCAAACGCATAGTGACATCTTTCCCGTGTGGGCCGTTAACTCAGACGGTAGAGTATCTGCCTTTTAAGCAGAGAGTCGCTGGTTCGAGCCCAGCACGGCCCACCAGCAGCGTCCGTCCCCATCGTCTAGTGGCCTAGGACGGCGGCCTCTCACGCCGCTAACAGGGGTTCAAATCCCCTTGGGGACGCCAAGACTTAGCCGATCGAGTTTGCCGCCAGGGGTATTTCTAGGGGTAAACTCGGTTTCAAAGGCCCTCGGAGCTTCCGACTCCGGGGGCCTTTTGCTTTCCGCAGAACACGTCATCGAGCACGTTCTCGACGATCCCTAGCGAGTGCAGATAGCGGGCCGTCGTGGTCGGGCTCTTGTGCCTGAGGATCGCCTGGATCGTCGGGATGTCTACGCCCTCCCTGGCCAGGATCGAGGCCGAGAGGTGGCGTATCGCATGGAACCCGAACGGACGGACGCCGGCGCGCCGGCACAGCCTTTCCATGTAGTGCTGCCGGTTCGTGTAGGGCTCGCCGTTGACCTGGCTGAAGACCAGCATCGACCGGGGACCACGGGAACGGAGCGCGGACAGCGAGGCGCTCAACTTCGACGTCATGGGCAGCGTCGCATACTCCAGGCCTCCCGTGGCCGTCTTGCGCGTCCCGAGCCGGATCGTCCGGGCCTTGAAGTCCACGTCAGGCCAGCCCAAGCGGAAGAGCTCGCCCCTCCTGGCAGCAGTGTGCAGGGCCGTCAACAGGAAGGCTTGATCGTCGGGTTCGGCCAGGGCGTATGCCTTCCAGAAGTCGGCTTCGCTTGGGACATAGCGTGGGCGCTGGTCGTGGGCGAACTTTTCCATGGCCTGAAACGGGTTCTCTTTGGGGAGCTTGAGGTAGCGGACGCCCCAGCTCCACATGGCGACAAGGTTCTTGCGGTCCTTGTTGGCCGCGTTTCCGCTCGCCATGGCCCGCAGACGAAGCGCGTCCAGTATGTTCTTGGGATTGATGCCCTCGGCCGGAGTATCGAGGCCGATGAACCGCAGGGCGTTGTCCAGAGCAAGGCGCTTCTCACGGAACGTCTTGGCGCTGAAGCGCTCCTTTGCCCAGTCGAGGTACTGCGTCGCCAAGACCAAGACCGTAAGGATTGGCCGCGCCTCCTGCTCCCACGTCTCGGCGCTTTGGTTTGCCTCCCATTTTTTGGCCTCTGCCTGGGTCTTGAAAACGGCCTGCTTCCGCTTCCCGTTTATGGTCTTCGTCGCACGGTATGTCCCGTTTTTCTGACGATATGGCATGGATTTTCTCCGATATGACATTTTCAAAGAACACGACGGCCCCGCCGGGGACGGGCTGGAAACCGCCAAGCGCACGCTTATGGCGGTACACCCACCCGAGGCTTTTGCCAAACCGTTGCGCGACCTCGTAGGCGTCCATGCTTTTCCCGGCGTCGAGCATCGTCCTTCCTCCTCGTCTTCAACCGGCGCGACAACCGCAGTCGCCGCGCCGCCAGAAATCAGGAGTTACTTCACTCCACGCCATTGGCCCGACGTAGGCGGTCTATTTCGGCGGCAATGAGCGCCCCAGCGACCGCGAGACGCTGGATGCGGCCCTTCCTGTCTCGCTTCGCCCATTTCTCATCCCACCCCGTCTCCTCGAAAAAGCGATCCGGGGTGAACGTCACGCCGTCCTCACGGATCATGCAAGGCATGGCGTAGTAGCAGGCGGCAAATGCCAACTCACTGTCCTGGTGTTGGTCGTCGTGCTCAGGCGTCCAGCCTTCCGCTTCAATCTGCCGGCGGCGCTCGGCCGCGATCTCCTCGGGGTCCCGGCCGTCCTCGGACTGCTTGCTGTCGTCCACGGTGATTTCGACCTCGGCCATGAACCGGTAGCGGTAGGTGTGGATGGCCATCAGATGAGCCCCTTCGCTTCGGCCAGCCATTCGGGCATGGACACGGTGATGGTGTCGCCCTTCTCCGCGTCCATGCCCCATTCGATTTGGCTGAGCGGAATCCAGACTTCATCGCCGTCGAATTCAACGAGGATGGCCGAATCGGTTTCGTGGAGAAACTCCAGGTCTTCCACGTCGATCATGTCGTTTCTGGCCATAGCTACGCCGCCTTCTTCCCGGTCTGGTCCAGGGGAAGCATGATCTGGTCGGCCGTGACGCTCTCCGGCGTGCAGAGCCGGCCGTCCTTGTCGATGTAGGCCACGCCGCCGCCCTCGGCCTTGGCCAGGGACACCTTGACCTCGTAGGTCCACTTGACCGCAGCGCTGTTCTCGCTCGGCTCTCCCTTGATGGTGACGGCGAGCTTGCGCGCCTCGTCGATGCCGGCCCGGCGGTGCACGTCGCTGGCCATGGCCTGGAGGCCCTCGTTGATCTGCTGCACCAGGTCGCCGCCTGCGATAAACGAAACGTCATAGGTGCCGTCCGTGGGGAGCCGGCCGCCCAGGAGCCGCCGCAGCCGCTCCAACGTTTCCCCCTGGTCCTTGAGCTCGGCGTCCAGGCGCTCGAGGCGCACGTCCCTGGCGTAGACCTCGAACCACGCCGCGACCTCGAACGAGAAAGGGATAGGGCCGATGATGCCCGGCGCGATCGCACCGGCGAGGATGGTCCCGTTGGGGAAAGGGTAGAACTCGACGGGGACGGGGAACGTGGTCGTCGCCGGCTTGGACTTCCCTCTCATTTTGTAGACCTTGCTCATGGTGTTCCTCCTCATGCCGGGCTTACTCGTGCCCGGGGAAAGGTTTGCATTTTCGCCGTCCCGCCCGGCTCGTGGACGTACCATTCAACAGCCCCTGTCATCGGATCGAATACCGGCTCGACCTGGAAATCCCCCCACGCCTCTTTCCAGCGCCACGCCAAGCCCCACAGTCCCGGGCCCGGGTTGACCCGAAAAAGCTCTTGGCGCGTCCAGCCCGCGGCCAGCAGTTCGGCCAGGAGCGGCCGCAGAAATCGGACGCCCGCCTCATACGCTTTGGCCCTGGCCCGGACTTTGGCCGCCAGCCTGTTGGGGTTGAAGGGACCTCCGCGTGGTGTTGCCGTGGATGGCGAGGCACAGTTCCAAGGCTTCATCCCGCGAGAGCTCGCGGAACGGCTTGTCCATGAGGCCAAGGTCAAGCATCCGCTGTGCGATGGCGGGGAGATCGAATTCAGCTTGCATGGATGACCTCCACGCCAGCCAAGTTCTCGCGCCACTTCGTATCGAAATCGCGCATAGCAGCGTCAGGAGATGGCCCGAACCCGGCGACGCCATCCTGTAGGTTGTCCCCGTAGATGGCGCACCACACCTCGCCGTCGATAAACACCCTAGGGCGGAAGAGTACCGACGGGCGCTGCTGCTCGGCTGCGGCAATGACGTATTCCTGCGTCACGATATCTCGAGCATGGGATATGTCGAAGCACTGGAAAGCGACTCTTTCGATGGCACTCCCAACATCGCAGTTGGAAAGGCGGCTCCTGACGGCATCATATATTGCTTGGTGGCTATCCATTTGCTCCCTCCCCGCTGGCCATGGCGGTACGGGCGATGGCACCCATGTCAAACTGCTGCCGGGCGCTCCCGTAAAAATCCTCGTCGGCGTAAATGCGTAGCGCCTCCTCCAGTACCTTGACGCGCTCTTTCAATTTATTGGCATCAGGATAAAGAGGGCATCCCCCGCAGCGTCCTCTGTAATAGGTCATCTCCCCACCCCCAAAGCTCGTTCGATCTGCGACCGCGACCACTGAAAATCCATGTGACAGGAGGCCGCGTATTTGGTCATGCCGGAGTTTCCGAGGACGTCCATGGACAGGCCGTAGCCGCAGCGATTGAGCAGCTCGATCTGTTTGGCCGTGGCCGGCTCGGACAGCCAGCGCTTGGTTTTCTTGGCCGCGCCGTCCGTCTCATGGAGACGCAAAAAATCGTCGGCGGCAGCGAGACACGGCAGGCGCTCCCCGGTGGACAGGCGATGCACGCCGCCGTTGCCGTTGACCTTGCCCAGGGCGTGCCACGTCTCGTCGTCGGGGCTGAATACGCCGGCCCAGGCCGTGAAGCCTGCGGCGAGCATGGCCCGGCCGGAGCCGTAGAGGTCAACGTAACGAAAGGGGCTGGCGTCGAGGATATCCATTTCGGTGAGCTCAACGCTCGTCACCGTTGTGCCCGCGTCAGCCCCCAGGCGCTCGAAGACGAAGCCGCACAACGGGCACGTGCGCGTCTGCACCGGAAGCTCGGCGCCGCAGCCGATCCGGCCGGCGGCGTCGGGCCAACGGTAGATGTCGCTGCCCTCCATGGGGCAAATCTTGGTGGCGGCCTCTTCCGGCTCGCGCTCGACCTCTTCCTTGAGCGCGGCGGTCATGTTCAGGTCGCCGTGGGTGAGGAGCGAGGTCCCGAAGTCCAGAACCACGCAGTCCTTCTTGACCACGTCTGGGTAAAGCTCTGGATCGACCGTGCGCAGGCCCCGGCCGACCATCTGGACCAACGGCCCTTTGTCGGAGCATTTACGCAGCAGAACCACGCAGGCGACGGGCTGGGAGTCGAACCCTTCGGTCAGCACCATGACATTGGTGAGCACCTGGATCTGGCCCCTGTCGTACCGGGACAGGATGGCCCGTCGCTCGGCGTCGGCCATGGCCCCGTGGACACAGGCCGCCCGGACGCCGGCGGCCAGGAATGCGGCGGCTACGTCCTGGGCGTGTTGGACGGTGCTGGCAAAGACGATGGTCTGGCGGCCTCCGGCCTTCTCGCGCCAGTGGCGCACCACCTCGTCATTGACGGCCACGGTGTTGAGAATGGCCTCAACGGCGGCCTGATCGAAGTAATCCGAGACTTGCCCGATCTCGCGCAGGGCGTCCTGCGTGCCCCCGACATCCACCACGAACGCCTTGGGTGGCACCAGGAATCCGAGCTGCACAAGCTCGCGGATTGACACCGAATCCGCCACGTTGTCGAAAACAGACCGGAGCGACTTTTTATCCCCTCGCTCAGGAGTTGCGGTTAGACCGCCTACCATCACATTCGGATTTTTTTCGCGGGCCGCTTCAATGATGGCGCGCCATGTTGGCGCGGCGGCATGGTGTGCTTCATCAAGCAACAAGAGATCCAGGGATGGGATGCGATCGAGGTTTCGCGACAGGGTTTGCGCCATGGCAAAGATAACGTCTCCACGCATGCTCTTAGTGTCCGCAGTATAGAGACTTGGTCTAGCGTTTGGGTTTACCTTCCTATATTTCGACATATTTTGCGACACAAGCTCCTGCCTGTGCTGCAAAACCATCTGACGTCCAGCTATTTCTTTCCCTATTGCGCTTAGGACAATCGTTTTTCCCATGCCCGTCGCTCCGACAACAAGCGTATTTTGACGCTTCCCCAGTGCTTTTATGGCACGGTCAACAACTCTGGATTGGTATGGCCTAAGTATCATAGATACCTTGCTTTGCTTTTGTACGCCAATCTTCGCCCGGCTATGCCGTTGGATGCCACTCCTCGCAGCACCACGCTTCACTATGCCACTCCCGGGCGCGCCGCGCCGGGCCTGTCCAGGCTATGCGGACTTCTTGGCCTCCACCTCTTCCCAACGCGTCACGACGAATTTTCCGAAAGGCCCCTTGCAGGCGGGCCGGAAGTCCCCCAGGCCGATGCGCTTGCCGGCGGCGTCAACGAGCTCACGAAAGAGCTTCGGGTGTATGATGGTGGTGTCGAGTTCGACGGAAAAGGAAAGTCCCCAGTCGTTGAAAGACGGCCGATGCGCGAGGATGCGGCCACCGGTCGAGGGGATGCGCACGGCCCGTGTGTCCACGTCCCAACCCTCACGGCTGAGGAGAGGGATTTCGATGCCTTCAATTTCGACGCAAGCCGGTATGAGGCTGGACTTTTGCGTGGTGACTTTTGACTTCCCGGCCTTGAAGAAGGTGCCTGCGTCAATGAGGCAGCGAAAAAGATTCGGCTGCGGGATCATGGGGTTCCCTTCTTCGCCGAGGTAGAGCTTCTTTTCGGCCTGCTCACGAGGAGTCCCTTTGTCGCCGATGGTAGCCACACGGGTTCCATTGGAAGCAGCCATGGCCGCTTCATCGGTGAATTTGTTACAAAGCAAAGGCGTCGTTCCCTGGATCGTGATGTCAATTCGCATTTCCTTTCTCCTGTAAGAGAACCTCGGTTTGGAGCGCATTGGGGCGCCCGACAATGCCGCGCGTCGCCCGGCAGAGCAGAAATTATAACGGGACGTCCTGCATACCGGCCGGCGCGGCCCATCCGGGCATACCGCCGTTGGCGGGGGGGGGCGTCTGCGCGGCCGGGGGCGCCTGGGGCGCGGCCGGAGGAGCGTATGGCGCGCGCGGCGGTGCCTGCAGCGATCCCTGGGTCGGGGCAGCGGGCGCGGCGGCCTTGGGCGGCGCGGCCCATCCCGGGGCGGCGGATTGCGCCGCCTGGGGAATCTCGGGAATCGGCGTTTCGGTGATGATCTCGCCGCCGGCCATGACGTGCTGAAACTGCTCGTCGTCCACGGTGATAACGCGCTTGATGCAGTTGTTGACGTAGCGGTCGCCCGGCTGCGGCTTCTCGACGTCAACCACGATGCCGAATTCCGCGCCCTGCAGGTCGGCCCAGGAGTTGAGGTAGCGGCCCTGCGTCGCGTTCCCGCTCTGGTCCTTTGGGCTGATGCCACGGATGGCTTCGACGATGGCGCGCATGAGACGCATGCTGATCTGCGCGGCCTTGGCGTGCCCGGGCGTCTGGCCACCGACGACGTAGTTGCTCCAGATTTTTCGCTTGGCGAACTGCCCGGAAAGGACCTCGAACTCGCAGTCGAGCATTTCGCAATCACCCTTCTTCGAAAGCTTGAGCATCGGATCGGTGCCAACGAAATTCGCTTCCGGTTGCCGAATCGTCATCCGGACCTTGACCATGGAACCGGCAGGGATCGTCCCGGCGGATTCGCGTTGTTCTTCGGCGTCGTTGAAATTGATGGCCATGGCTATGCGGCCTCCTTGCCGTTGATGGTGTGCGGGATGGCGTAGCGGCCGCCAGTGGCCGCGGCGAGCGCCGCGTGGAACGCGGCCCAGGTCTTGTCCTGGCCGATGAGAATCTCGTGGGGCAGACCCCAACGGTTCTTGGCGAGATAGGCGGGTCGCTCTTCGGTAAAGAGGCAGCGCTCGCCCGTACCCTCGGCCCTGAACTTGGATTCACCTTTGGCCCCGCCGTCCTTGGTCTTGATGGTCCTGCGCCTGTAGTTGGCGAACAGCACCATGTCGGCCCACTCCTGCCAGAGCGCCCAGGCGCGCTTATGCAGCTTGATCTGGTAGCGGTCATAGGGGTCGCCATCCGGCGGCTCATGGCGCTTGATGTCGGCGTGGGCGACCAGCACGATGGTCATGCCGCGGTTCAGGCGCAGGGCATCGAGCCATCCCATGACGTTACGCCAATCGGCGTCGGCCTCGACGTACCCCTTGCCATAGCCAACGCCCTCGATTGATTCGACGGGACGCTCCCGGTCCGCGTTGAGCCGAGACACGGTCATGGCCCATACTATCGGCTCGAGCCAGTCCAGCGAGTCGAGAACCAGCGTCTTAAACTCATGCTCCTGGCCATGCAGCGCGGCCATGGCCTCCATGAGCTCGCCGTAAGACTCGATGAGCTTGGGAAAGGTCGGTACATCGATGGCGGCCGCGCCGTCCTCGACGCGGAGCAGGATAGGCCGCTCGAACGTCGCGCCGAAGGTGGTTTTGCCCAGGCCCTGGACGCCGTAGACCAGGACCTTTTGCGGCCGGAACTCGGACGCGGCGGAAACGACGGTGGAGAGATCGAACATGGCTATTCCTCCACCGGCTCGTACGTGACCTGCGGCGCGCCGGGGGTGATGGTCATGGCGTCGCGCACCAGGGCCACGATTTCGGCATCGCCGTAGGCCATGAACCCATCAAGGTCCTTTTGGGACCGGGGAGAGAAAGTCCACTTGAAGAGCTTGGAAAAGGCCGCGTCGCCCATCTTCATCCGGACGAAGCCCACCTTCTCCTGATCGAACTTGACGTAGGTCTTGAGCTGCACCTTGGTGCGCAGGCCCGCGCCTTCGAGCGTCGCTGTCTTCTTGCCGGAAGCGAACGTGGCAATGCCGGCGAGACGCGCGTGGATTTCCCGGAGGCGTTCCGACTTTTCGTCGATCTCAGCCTTGAGCGCCGCGCCTTCGCGGATGAGAGCGACGGCTTCCGGTTCCGGCATCTGCAGAACTCTTGCTTGGGCCGTGTTCATGGTGTTCCCCTATGCGGCCGACTGGCCGTTCGGCTTGGGTTCGTCCGGGAACCGCCCGGCCGGTATCAGCCCGAGACGCAGGGCGACCGTGTAGTTTTGCCAATTCAGGTCGGCGCGCAGACACGCCTGCGTCAGCTGTTCGTGGATCTTCTCGTGCCGGGCATCGACGTTCCCGGTTATGCGCGTGACCATCACGCGGCCCGCCGTTCGCTTTCTGCTTGTGCCTCGAACCGATCCGCCTCCTGTTGCCCGTCGTAGCTCGGTTCCCATCCGTCCTCACAGGGCTTGGCGTTCCATGCGATCCACAAGTCCAAGTACATGGCAGTGATACCAGCGACGGTCAGCCCTTCGATTGCAGCCTCTCGCGCGACGGCACAGCGACCGCGCTTGTTGTCATGCGGGTCTTCCTCGAACTCCTTGCACATGCAGCACTGCGCACCTTCAGGAATGATGGCCATGGCTACCTCCCGGCCAGAATACGAGCGGCCTGCATAATCGAGCGATGCTCGTAGCTCGGTTGATAGTTGAGAGCTTCGGCCAACTGCCACAGCCCGACGATGATACACGTGGCCAGGAAAAATCCCGCAGCAGCGGTCAGATAGTCACGCCCAGTCGGGAGAAGCGGCTTTTGCATGGCCTTGCTCCTGGTATTTGGGGCCGCCGCCCGATTCGGGAGGAGGACGACGGCCCCTGGTTGGAGGCGTTTCAATCCCTCGCGACCGTACCGCCGGCCGATCCGGCGGCGCGGAAATTTGTCTTTCGCCCTCGCATCGTGTCCGCCTCCTCCCTGGTCCCGGTGCCTGCCCCTTGGGGGCTCCGTTGCCGGGCCGTCCTGGACGTTCCAGGGTTCGGCGGTGTCTCGCGGTGTGGGCGTCGTTGGGAGGGATAATACGAAAATATTCGTAGAAGTCAATCGGAGAGTACGAAAATATTCGTTAAGAAAGGCCAAAAAAAATCCCCGCCGGGCCGGTGCCGGGCGGGGAGAGGGGGCGTGGCGGAGGATAATCTACTGCATGAATTTGACGATCGCGGCTACGATGGCGATGGCCGAGGCGGCAATAGCCCCAAGGCGCAGGGTGAGCCGATACTCAAGCCGCAGTTCAAGCTCGCGGAGTCCGCGCTCAAGGTCGGCTTTGGTGGCAAGCTCCTGCTTGGCCGCCTCATCCTGTTTTTCCAGGATGCCGATAAGAACCCCGGCCGCTTCTTCACCCAGGGCCTTTTCCAGCTTTTTCGTATCGTCGAAAAGGAGAGTCATAGTTACCTCATGCAGGTTCCGTAAATGCTTCCACCGCCTTTCACGCAATGGGCACCAAGGCCGCAATCCGTGTCGAAAGAGCAGGTGTTTCCATATGTTCCGTTTGGATCAAGCGGAGCTCGCACTGGCTGGCGGTCGTTCATGTTCCCCGGGGCTATTCCACCAGCGCAGACGCCGTAGATAGAGCCACCATGCTTCAAGCAAACGCTTCCTGGGTTGCAGTCCGTATCGAATTGACAGGCAAAAGAAAAATTTACAAATGCTAATATGATAACTAATAATATTATTACGAATCTCATATACATACCTATTCAACAGAAATTGTCCCGCCTTGGACAGTCACGATAGGTGTATTCAGACGGATTTCTATGGCTTTTTTCTTTGCCAATTCCTTGTCTTTCTCTTGGCGCAAATCATATAAGTCCCTAACAGTCAAAACTTTTGGTTTCTCCTCATAAATCTTTACCAAAATAAACACAGAACATACAGCTATTATCGTCAACATTGTTTTAATATACAAATCATTCCATAAATTCATATCCATGTTCCCCTATACTTTTTATTTAGGAAAATTATTAATGGCCAAAGAAAAATGTAAGCAATAAATGTTACTATTGGGCCATACGATCCCCATATCATTTTTCTTATTGACTCTGATCCTATAAAAACACCAATTACTGCGTAAATGATGATGTATATCATATTATTTCCCAGTGATATCCGCCCAGGCCCAAACACAACGCCCAATAATAGCCTTTGATATTTCTCCATCATAGTCTCTATTGAGACTGAAAGTGTCGGCTGGGTTCTCCGCCGCGTTTTCACTGTAAAAAGTAATCAGTAAGTCATGGTCAACAGGTTTTGTAGCAACTCGCTTGACCATAGCCCCTCCTTCTTGTCCTGGCTCACGGACTAGAAAAATTCCGCCAGGTTTCCCGGGATCGCAATCATCACGATCCACGAGGACGATATCTCCCGGACGCAGCAGAGGGACCATCGAAGTACTACCTTTCTCGATCTCAACTGCTAACAGATTGTGCTTGAAACGCACCGCATGTTGATGACGATAGACGAGAATCCAACTCTTGATTTCATCCTTTGCCATGACCCCAGGCCCGGCCCCGGCCTCACCGACCAACGGCACGGCAAAATAACTTTCGGATGGCGGCAGGGGCTGTCCATTCCCCGCCGGGACAACCTTGGCATCTACCCAACAAACATCTCTCGTCAGTTGCTGGCGCTCGTCGGGCCATGTGACTCTTGCCCCAACAGCTTCAAGCATTGCTGCCACAGATTTTATCCCGACATTCATGCCCTTATAAAAATTCCTGACCTGATCGTGGCTAATTTTGGCCTTTTCGCCAAAGGCCTTCATGTTTGGCTCTCTGGCTTGGAGTCCTGCCAAAATATCATCATAAATTCCCATTTTTTTCACATACTGATTACTGTTAAGAACTGCATCATGATTATCTTCGTAGGTGTCATTGACTTCTACGAATATTTTCGTAATATGGTCTTCATGAACACCATCGAGCGCTTGAACCGGCATATGGGCTCCCGGGGTTTCCCTGCCAAGATCGCCCGGTTGTCCGGGTTGAGTCGGGACACCGTGGTGAACATCGCCAAGGGTATCACCAGGAATCCCGGGTTTGAGACCTTGAAAACCATCGATAGGGCCCTCGACCAATACGAATCCGAAGGACTCTACGGCGACCGCCGGCCGGGGGCCGATCCGGCGGGGGGCGAGAACCATCAACCCGAGCAGGCGGCCTAGGCCGCCGAGGAGAAAGCCATGTGCAACGACACCAATGCCGTCACCATCCCCGAGGAGAACATGAAGCCCGAGCCCTGGTACGCGCCGCTGAGCAGAATTCAGTGCGCCAATTCTTGCACCGATGACTTGCGCGAACGACTCATTCTTCTCGGGATGCTCGGGCTGACAAAAGAAAAGGCCCTGTTCATGGTCTTTCCGACTATGAATCGGGCCTTGATGACAGCAAAAGAGCTTCTCGAATCTACCGACTAAGACCAAGAGACAGTGCGATCTTTCCCAGCAAGACATGGTTCTCGATAGCAAGTGCTGCGCCATGCAAAAGAATACACGTCTGTTCATTATTGAATTTGCAGGACTGAATAGGGCAATCGACGCCACGTCCACCGACAAGCTCAGCACTTGTCTCGGGATGAAGCGGGCAGGTCTTAACCATTTCGTCTCTCCTCTCGGTTTGGGTTTGGGTCGCGCTAATTCAATACCGAGGGGAGGGGCGGAAATAAAGGGTTCAGCCATGCGCATCTCCGCAATCCCCGACCGGGAGCGCCAGACGGTACATGATGCCGCCCTCCCAACGCTCCAGGGCCATGCGCTCGGCCTCGGCGGCGAGGTCGGCATAGGTCGCGCCATGCGGCAGCCGAAACCGCGCACAGCGGCCAGCCAGGGACAACACGGGCAACGTCACCAGCAAACCGTCCGCGTCCGCCGCGACGCGGACCTGTAAGTCTTCCACGGAGCCTCCCATGTCATGGTTCAAGAAAAAAGCATCGCCATCGGAGCTCCCCGAGCCGGTCGCCCGGTTCGCCGGCAGGGCTGGCACCGAAAGCATCACGCTCAACGCTCTGGACGTGGATCTCGTGGAGCTGCTCGCCAGATTCGCCGCGGCGGAAGGCGTGCAGACGTCCATCTTTTGCAAAAAGTTGCTCCTCCAGGGACTCGGGGCATACACCGCCGCGCGCGATGCCGGGGTATGGAAAGCGCTTAAGCTCATGGCCGAGCGGCGTGAAACTTTCTGAATTTCCTGAAATTCCATGTACGCGCCAATAATTCCCAAAATCTGTCCCTACTGCATGGAGACATTCCAGCCCAAGCACCGGAAGCAGGTGAATTGCGGGAAACGCCGCTGCCGCACCAAACACATGCACAACGTCGTGGCCGGCAGAGCAAAACGGGTCCGCTTCGATATTAAGGAAAGGGCCGCGGCATGATCGACCTCAACAGCACGTCCGCCCTGGGCGACCGCATCAACGACCGCATCGACGCGGCCATGGCCAGCGCCCATGCCGCCGAAGAGCCCCGGGATTACCTTGGTGCGTCTATCCTAGGGGATACCTGCGAGCGGGCCATCCAGTACCGGCACATGCGCGTGCCGGTGGACCCGGGAAAGGGTTTCCCGCCGCGTGTGCTGCGCTGCTTCGATCGGGGCCGATGGGCCGAAGACTACGCGATCGCGCTCCTCAAACGGGCCGGGTTCGTGCTGCTTGAGCATGCCCCGGACACGGGGGGGCAATGGGCGTTCGAAGCCTTAGGCGGCCGGGTCAAAGGTCACGCCGACGGCGTGCTGGTCATGTGGCGCGGCGATGGGCCGGCGCTCATCCCCCTGCCGGCGGTATGGGAGTGCAAGTGCCTCAACAACAAGTCGTGGAGCAAATCCAAGCGCGACAAGCTCCTCGTCGCCCATCCCCGGTACTTCGGGCAGATGCAGCTCTACCTGGGTGAGATGCGCCTCGCTCATGGCCTGTTCACGAGCCTGAACGCCGACACCATGGAGATGCACCACGAGCTCGTGGCCTATGAGCCCCAGGCGCACCAGGATCTGCTGGCCCGGGCCTCGCGCATCCTACTCGCCTCGGATGCCGGCGAAATGCTGCCGCGTGGGCTGGCCGATCCGTCCCGGTACGAGTGCAAATACTGCGATTGGGCGGAGCGGTGTTGGACATGACCGCCCCGGAGGAACCCATGGCACAACCTCGTCGGGTGCTGGACTTCAACCAGTACGCGCGCCAGGACGAGCCCATGCCGCAGCAGGCGCGGCCGCAGCCCGTCTCCGCCACCGTCGAGGCGTTCCGCGACGCCATGGCGGCAGCAGGACTGGGGCGGCCGGAGATCGTGCCTGACGGCAGGCTCCATCGGTTCGACCTGCCCGGGGAGGCGCACGGCAAGCGATCCGGCTGGCTCGTGTTCTATCCCGACGGCATCCCCTCCGGAGCATTTGGCTCTTGGAAGCACGACTTCTCCGAAACGTGGTGCTCCAAGGCAAATTACGAGATGAGCCGCGAGGAGATCGCGGCGGTTCATGATTTCTGGCGGCGCGCCAAGGAAGCGGCCGCCACGCTCCGCGCCCAGGAGGCCCACGCCGCGGCCGACCGGGCGAAACAAATTTTCGATGCGGCTGCCGAGGCCACGGAACACCCCTACCTTGCGAGGAAAGGGGTCGCGGCCTTCGGCATCCGTATCGATCAACGCGGTGAGCTGCTCATCCCCATGTACAATAGCCGCGGCGAAGTGCGCGGGGTGCAGCGTATCATGCCCGACGGGCAAAAGCGGTTCCTGTCTGGACAAGCAAACTCCGGTCTTTTCCACGTCATCACGTCATCGTCGCCTGATGCGTCCAGGACGGTGTACGTGTGCGAGGGCTACGCGACCGGGGCAAGCCTCCACATGGCAACCGGCGAGACCGTCATTGTCGCCTTCAACGCCAAGAATATCGAGCCGGCCGGGTTGGCCGCAAAGGAGGTGTTCCCCGCAGCGAAGATCATCATCGCGGCCGATAACGACAGGTGGACAGAGGTCAACGGCGTCCCGAAGAACGTCGGCATCGAAGCGGCACAACGCGCGGCCCCGGCTATCGGTGCGTCCGTGGTCTGGCCCGAGTTCCGCGACCTTTCGACGAAGCCGACCGACTTCAACGACCTGCACCGACTGGAAGGCCTGGACGCGATCCGGGCAACCGCCAGGGGGTACAGCGTCAACGTGCGTGAATGGAGCCTCTCCAGGCTCTCCGGCAAGAAAGCCCCTGTCCGTCAATGGTTGGTGCAGGACGTGCTCCCCCTCGGTTCGGCCATGATCCTGGCCGCACCCGGCGGCACGGGAAAGGGGATGCTGACCCTGGCCCTGGCCCTGGCCGTGGCCAAAGGGAAACAGCCCGGGATAGACCTCAACCGTTCGTCGCTTTTCTTCGGTCACGAAATCGTCAGCCATGGGCCCGTGGTCATGCTGGCGGCCGAAGACGACATGGACGAAGTGCATCGCCGAGCGGAAAGTATGGCCGGCGAATTCCCGGACAACCTCTACGTGATTTGCCTTCCAGATCTCGACAAGCCGGCGGCGCTCATCACGTCGGAGAGAGGCACGCTCCGGACAACCGAGTTCTGGACCGAGGTGTCCGATCAGATCAAGGCGATCCGGCCCGTCTACGTGGTTATCGACCCCATCTCCTGCTTCGTGCTCGCCGACCTCAACGACCGCAACGTCGGCGCGTTCGTCATGGGCTGCTTCACCTGCCTTGCGAGGCAAAGCGGCGCCACGGTCATTGGCGTCCACCACATGAACAAGCTGCGCGACAAGATCCGGAACCTCGACGACGCCAGGAACGCCATCGCGGGAAGCGCCGGCTTCGTCGATCACGGCCGGGGAGCCTATGTCCTCTGGCCAGAAGAGGAACAGAAGGCCAAGACGCTCTGCAAGCACATGGGCGTGGAGTTCTCCAGGGGGCGCGTCGTGCGCGGCGGCCTGGCCAAGGCCAATTTCCCCGGAGACGTCGAAGAGAAAGTCTACGTCCGGAACGATATCGGTTTGCTCGTCGGTATGGATGACGAGGCGTATCGCATCAAGCGTCAGGAAGAGGAGCGGCTCTTGGCCCTCCTCATCGATGCCATCGCCAGTGCTGCCGTTCAGGGCCATCCCTTCCAGCACTTCGGGAAGCAGGGACTTTACGAAAAGCGCGAGCGCCTTCCCAAGAGCCTGCGCGACATCGGAAGGAACGCCCTGGAACGCCTCGGCCGTCTGCTCCTCGATGCGAAGAAGATCGACAAATACCGTCCGGCAAAGGGCGGTTCCGTCGAACAGTGGCTCGACGTCCCGGGCGGTCCTTTTGCGCTGGGTGTCGGAACCCTTGAGCTCGGAGAATTTGAAAATGTACCCGATGCGTAACACTACAAGCGTCCCCGGTGTTATCGTCGTGCATTTCGGGGATGCCGGGGACGCAAGGCAAAATCTAGGTTTTATGCGGGCTAGCGGTCCCCGGGCGGGAGCCTCCCTATAAGAGCCTCTTAGGCTCTATAGGGGAGGCAGGCGAGTCGGATTTTCGGGGATGGAGAAAGAAGATAAATGAGAGAAGAACAGTCCTATATCTCCTTGCGTCTTCCCTGGCCGCCGAGCACGAACAAGGCATGGCGGCGTTCCGGCAAGCACATGCACTTGGCGAAAGCCAGCGCCACCTATCGCTTGGCAGTCCGGTCGCTGGTGGTCGCGGCGAAGTTGCCCGGGTTGCCTATCCATGGCGCCCTGGAGATCACGGTGACGCTGTCGCCGCCGGACAATCGGCGTCGCGACGAAGACAACTTCGCCGGAAAGGCCCTCTTCGACGCCCTGACCAAGGCCGGCGTGTGGGGCGATGATTCGCAGATTCGGCGCAAGGTCGTCGAGTGGGGAGACGTGGTCAAGGGGGGCTGCGTCGTGGTCGAGATCGCGCCGCTTGGCCAAACGCGCCGCAGTTAAAATAACGGGGAGGAAACGGTGTCAGAGCTGCTTATCAAAGGGGCCGAAGCCATCGCCAAGGCCATCGGGGAAAGCCGGAACTCCATTCCCGAACTCGTGGAGCGCGAGGGGCTTCCGGCTTGGAGGACGGATGGGCGTGGTCCCTGGAAGGCTCGGCCGGCGTCTCTGGATCGCTGGCTCGAGGGCCAAGAACGTCGGCATAGAAAACCCTGTCAATAGGCAAAAACTGCTTTTTCCGGCGCAAAAACTGCCCAATTCTGCATCCGCCCAATACGTGGGGTTAGCCTCAGCCCATCACCCCGGCCCGCGCCGGGACAGGGGGCCGAGATGAGACAGCAGCCGCGAGGGATTCGCAATAACAACCCCGGGAACATCCGCCACTCCTCCACGAAATGGGTCGGTGAGGTCAAAGGCTCTGACCCGTCGTTTAAGACGTTCTCCAGCCCCGCTTTCGGCATCAGGGCCATGGCCAAGCTGCTCGGCAACTACCAGCGGTTCTACGGCCTGACCACAATCCGCAAGATGATTTCCCGCTGGGCACCTCCCAGCGAAAACGACACCGCCTCCTATATCGCCCACGTGGTCAAGGGTTCCGGCATCGGCCCCGACGACGAGGTCACACTGGACGATATCCCCCGGATTGTCCCGCCCATGATCGCCATGGAGAACGGACAGCAGCCTTACGGCACCGATGTGATTGCCAAGGGATGCAGGCTCGCGAGGGTCGAGTGATGCGCGCCTGGCTCCAGCACCACCTCAACGCGCAGCACGTCCACTGCCGCCTCTACGCTCTCGCTGACCGCATCGCGATCCTGTGGGAGCGCGTTGTCCATCCGCTGCTCTACCGGGAGCGTGTGTGATGGGCTGGCGTAAGCTCATCATCGGCGGCATCGCCGTCCTGGCCCTCGCCGCCTCCAATTTCCTCGGCCTCTCGGCCACGGCCATGGAGTGTCTGACCGCCGTCGCGCTGGTCGGCATCGGCTCCCAGGCCGTCGTGGATTCCATCATCGCCTACCTCACGGGCCGCAAGCCCGCCCCTGACACGCAGGAGACGCCCGATGCGTAAATTTCTCTTCGCCCTGCTCCTCGTCGCCGCCATGACCCCCGCCTGCGCCCGTCTCGGGGCCGGTCCATCCTCCACCGGCTCCGGAACGGGTATTTCGGCGTCTGACGCCCTGACACAGGCCCAAGGCGCGGCTACGGCCATCGCCACGTTGTCGCAGACGTCACCCATGGATGACGCGACCAAGACGCAGGTCGGGGACTGGTCGGCGTGGCTCAATTTTGCGCTCAAATCCGCCGGCATCATTGCGAAGGCGACGGGGTTGTAGGGCATGCGCCTCATCGCCCCCGAGTCCTACCGTCGGGCCACGGCTTCTGAGCGCCGGCGTTTTTGCAACGGCTGCGGTGGGGCGGCCACGGGCTGGCTGTCCTGGCTGATCAATTGGCTGGTCCCAAATCATATTTGGGGCGTCTGCATCAAGCCGGCATGTGACATCCACGACTGGTGTTACGCAAATGGCATCCCGAAGTTCTTCTCTGACCTAATCCTCCTGTGCAACGCCCTGATCCTTTGCTGGTACGGCGGATCGCGCTGGTTGTTCGTTTTTCGGGCCATGCGCTGCATGACCTACTTCCTGGCCGTGACGTTTTTTGGCCGGCGCTTCTACGGGCGCAAGGTGGCTGACAAGCTCATGCGGAGGCGTGCTCGTGGGTGAGATCGATTTCCAGCGTGAGGTCCTGTCCATGCTCACGGACATCAAGGCCGACGTTGCCGGCGTGTCCGAGCGTGTGGCCCGCGTCGAGGTCGTGCATGTGGAGAGGTGCGGCGCGCAGGGTAAGCGGCTGGATGCCATCGAGGAACGTCAGAAGGATCACGATGAAGCCATTCAGGAGCTCAAGGAGCACCAGTCTTTTTCCAAAGGGCAGCAAGCCGCCCTGGTTGCGGCGGGAACTGTCGTAGGCGCGGCGGCGGGTGTTTTGGCCCCGCATCTGTTCGGGGGGAGATGATGGCCAGGGACGGCAACGGCAGGTTCGTCGCTGGCTCGGGCACGGCGGGACCGGGGAGAAAGCAGGGGAGCAAGAACAAGGTTCCCCAGGGGATCAAAGAGGCCGTCCTGTGGGTCGCTGAACGGTTGAACGAGTCGCCCGGGAAAAGCCTGCTGGATGTGGCCGATGCAGACCCGGCTTGGTTTTGGGAAAAGGTCTACGGGAAGATGCTCCCGAAAAACGTGGAAATGTCCGGCGAAATAGGAATCAAGGCCCTTACCGATGACCAGTTGCGCGATCTCCTTGCCCAGCTCCGCAAGAGCCAAGCTTGAGCTCGAGGCGGAAGTCCTCATGGAGATGGACTGGCGAGAACGTCGCCGAGCCTTCTTTCGCGTCTTCCCGGATGAGGGGCCGCTTCGTCGCGAGTTGTACCCGCGCCATCTGGAGTTCCTGCGCTTGGGTGCCACGTGCCCCACTCGCTGCTTTATGGCCGCCAACCGCGTCGGGAAGACAAAAACCGGCTCCTACGAAGTCACATGCCACGCCACGGGGCTTTACCCTGACTGGTGGGAAGGGCGCCGTCTGGATCATCCGGCGGATATGTGGGTTGCTGGCGACACCAAAGAGACGGTGCGCGACATCATCCAGCGTGAACTCGTCGGGCCGCAGGGCCAGGAAGGCACGGGCATGATTCCCGGCGACTCCCTGGAAAAGGTCGTCTACCGGCCAAATGGCGGCGGCGCGGCAGACTATGTGCTGGTCAAGCATGCGTCCGGCGGCACGTCGCGGATCGGATTCAAGTCCTACGACCAGAAACGCGAATCGTTCCAAGGGACGGCCAAGGATTTGATCTGGCTGGACGAGGAATCGGACGAAGGCATCCGCGCCGAGTGCGTCATGCGGCTCATGACCACCAACGGCATGCTGATGGAGACGTTCACGCCGCTCAAGGGCCTGACGCCGATTGTTCTCACCTACCTTGGTGGCACACAGCCGGGAGAAACGCGGACCGCCATCACCGAGGACCGGGCCATGGTCATGGCCGGTTGGGATGACGCTCCCCATTTGGACGAGAAGCAGAAGGCGAGAATCCTTGCCGAGTGCGAGCCTCATCTCCGGGATGCTCGTTCCAAGGGTATTCCGTCCCTCGGTTCCGGCGCGATCTACCCCATCGCTGAAGACGACATCACCGTCCAAGATTTCGCTGTCCCCGACTACTGGCCGCGCGCCTACGCCCTGGACGTCGGATGGAACAATACCGCTTCCATCTGGTGCGCATGGGACCGCGAGGCCGACATCCTTTACCTCATCGCCGAATACAAGCGTGGCCAGTGCGAGCCGGCTATCCATGCGCAGGCGGTCAAAAGCCGCGGCGAATGGATCCCCGGAGTGGTGGACCCGGCGAGCGCCGGCGCGAACCAGAAGGACGGCACACGCCTCATGGACGTCTACCGGGGCCTGGGGCTCGACATCAGTCCCGCGGACAACAGCGTCGAGGCCGGCATCCTTACCGTGTGGGAGCGCATGAGCTCCGGTCGGCTCAAGGTGTTCAAGAGCCTCCAAGCCTGGCTGGCGGAATATCGCCTTTATCGGCGCGACGAGAAGGGGCGCGTGGTCAAGGATAACGACCACCTCATGGATGGGACGCGCTATCTCGTCATGTCCGGCATGGCCGTGGCCAAGACCAAGCCCGTGCCGCAACAGCAACACCAGCCTTACACCGCCGCCGGCGGCTGGATGGGGGCGTAGATGGCCGACAAGCACGCCGACCTGATCGCCGACCACAAGCGGCGGTTCAAAGAGGACTGCGACGCCTGGGCGACGCAGCGCGACGAGGCCGTCAAGGACCTCCGCTTTTTTATCGGGGAGACGCAGTGGCCCGAGGCTGTGCGCCGCGAGCGTGAGGCCGAGGGGTTGCCCTGCCTCATCATCAACCGCCTGCCGCAGTTCGTGGCCACGGTCGTGGGCGACCAGCGCCAGAACCGCCCGGCCATCAAAGTGAGCCCTGTCGATTCCGGGGCCGACAAGCAGACGGCCGAGATCCTTGAGGGGCTGATCCGCAACATCGAATACATTTCCATGGCCGACGTGGCGTACGACAGGGCGTTTGAGTTCCCGGTCATCTGCGGCCATCGCGGGTTCCTGCGCGTCGTGGCCGAGTACGCCGGCGAGGACACGTTTGAGCAGGACCTCAAGATCAAGGGCGTCCTCAACCCGCTGACCGTCGTCTACGACCCAAACTGCAAGGAGCCTGACTTCTCCGACGCCGGACACTGCTACATCATCGACGACTGCCCCAAGGAGGCGTTCGAGGCCGAGTACCCAAACGCTACGCCCTGCGAGTGGGAGACGGCGAGCAACATCGACTCCCGCAAGGACCGCGCCATCGAAACGGTGCGCGTGGTTGAAGCCTTTTGGCGCGAGCCGGTCAAGAAGACCATCGTGCAGTTGCTCGACGGGCGCGTTGTGGACGCCGAAGACCTGGAGGATATCCGGGAGGCCGACCCCTTCGCCCTGGTGGCCATGGACGACGAGGGCAACGAGATTCGCCGCGAGGTCGATTCCCACAAGATCATGTGGGCCAAGATGACCGGGAGCGAGGTCCTGGAAGGGCCGCGCGAGTTCATCAAGGGGGCGAGGTACATCCCGGTCATCCCGGTCGCCGGATTTGAGCTCAACGTGGAGGGCGAGGTGCACCAGTGGGGGCTGGTGCGGTACGCCAAGGACCCGCAGCGCGCCTACAACTTCACGCGCACAAAAGAGGTTGAGACGATTGCGCTTGCCCCGAAAGCGCCGTGGCTCGCCACGGCCAAGCATATTGAGGGCAATGAGGCGATGTGGGCGCAGGCCAACAACCGTGCGTTTTCCACGCTCATTTACAAGCCTGACCCCACTGCGAGCGCGCTTAAGCCTGAACGTGTCCAGCCTCCGGCACCGAACTCGGCGCTCACCAATTCCAGCCTCCAGGCCGTGGACGAAATCAAGTCCGTGGTTGGCATCTACGACGCCTCGCTCGGCCAGAAGAGCAATGAGACGAGCGGCAAGGCCATCCTCGCCCGGCAGCGCGAGAGCGATACGGCGACGTTCACCTACATCGACAACCTTTCCCGGGCCATCCGCCTGCTCGGCAAGGTGCTGATCGACCTGATCCCGCGCATCTACGACTCGGAACGGATTGTGCGTGTTCTCGGCGTGGACGGTTCCGAGAAGCTCACGCCCGTCAACCGCCGCATCGGAGACATCGTGCTCCATGATCTGACCGTGGGCAAATACGACGTCACGGTCAGCGTCGGCCCCTCCTACGCCACGCAGCGCATCGAGGCCGCCAACAGCATGATCCAGTTCATGCAGGCCCTACCTGACGCACAAAAAGCAGTCGTTACGCCTATCCTTGCGGGATCAATGGATTGGCCTCGCGCTGATGAGGTCGAGGAGCGTCTTGACGCGATGTTGCCTCCCCAGGTGCGCGCCGCGGGCAATCCCGAGGCGATGGCACAGTTGCAGCAGCAACAGGCCATGCAGGCGCAGCAGCCGAACCCGCAGGTGCAGGCCGAGCAAATCCAGTCCCAGGCGCAGGTTGCAGCGGCCCAGGCGACCATTAGAAAGGCCGAACTTGAGCTCCAGGGGAAGGAAATTGATCTTCACGGCAAGGCCGCCGACGCCGCCCGCAAAATCGTAGCACTCAGGCCGCAGCAGCCCCAGGCGATGCCCGGGGCGCAAGGCCAAACCATGCCCTCACCGGTGGGGCCGTTCGCCGGGTAAATACGCAAGGAGCGAGACCATGACCGAAGGCACCGACATCATCAGCGCCGACACCGGGGCCGAACCGGTGGAGCCCGACGAGCCGCAGCAGGGGGAACCGTCGGCCCCCGAGGATGAGGCCCAGGACCAGGAAGGGCAGCACGAAGACGAGGACCAGGAAGGCGAAGGGGAAGGCGAGAAAAAGCCCGAACCGAACCCCGTCCAGAAGCGGATCAACGAGATCACGCGTGCCCGTCGCGAGGCCGAAGCCCGCGCCGCCAGCCTGGAAAAGTTGGTCCTGAATCTGGCGCAGGGGCAGCAGCCCGGAGCGCAAACGTCGCCCCAGGCCGCGCCCGAGCAACAGGAAGAGCAGCCGCCGAAGGAAAGCGATTTCCAGGACTACGCGGCTTTCCAGCGTGCGCAGCTTCTCTACGAGGCCCGGCAGACCATCCGCGCCGAAATGCGTTCCGCCAACGAGCGCGCCCAGGCCGGCAGCCAGCAGGCCGAACAGGCTCGGCAGCAGCAAGAGAGCCAGCAGCGCGCCGTGTCCATGATCGAGTCCGGTCGCGCGGCGTTCGAGGACTTCGACGACGTCGTCATGGCCCCGGGCGTACGCATCAGTCCCGCGATGATGGACGCCATGTCGCTCGACGCCAAGACCGGATCATCCGTCGCCTACTACCTGGGCAATGCCCCCGAGGAAGCGGCGCGCATCTTCGCTCTTCAGCCGGTGCAGCAGATCATGGAGATCGGCCGGCTGGCGGAGAAGATCAGCGCCAGCGCCAACAAGAACAAAATCACCAAAGCCCCGCCGCCGGCCAAGCCGGTGGGCGGACGTTCCAAGGCTGTCGTGGACGAATCCAAGCTCTCTGACGATGCCTGGATGCGGAAGCGTCGGGCCGGGAAATAAGGAAAGCACAGAATGGCCAACACCATCCTGACCCACCAGATGATCGCGCGGGAATCCGCCGCGATGCTCATGGAATACCTCGGCTTCATCTCGAACATCAACCGTTCGCGCCAGAAGGAATTCGGCGAGGACGTCAACGGATTCACCAGGGGATCGACCGTCAAGGTCAAAATTCCCCCGGCCGCCAAGGTCTTCGACGGGAGCATTTTCGCCGGCGGCGGTTCGGCCCCCGACCAGACCGAAACCTACGTGAGCCTGACCGTGTCCACGCAAAAGCACGTGGCCCTGCGCTTCACCTCTGTGGAAAAGGCCCTGTCCATGACCGACTACAAGGAACGGTTCCTGAAGTCGTCCATTTCCACACTCGCCAGCGTGATCCAAGCCGACTTTCTGGCCAAGGCCTACAAGCTGATCCCCAACGTGGTCGGCACGGCCGGCACCGTTCCGAGCTCCAGCAAGACCTACCAGCAGGCCCGGGCCGTCCTGGAGCGTCACCTCGCTCCATCCGATCCCCGTTTCTGCCTGTTCTCGTCCGACGCGAACACCGAACTGGTGGACGCCACCAAGGTGCTTTTCCAGCCAACCAAGACCCTGACTGATGCCTTCCTGGATGGCTATGTCGGCAAGCTCGCCGGCCTGGAGTTCTTCGAGTGCCAGTCCATGCCGATCCACACCAACGGCAACAAGGTCGCCAGCGTCACGACCAACGGAACGCAGACCGCCGGCTCGACCCTGAACATCAAGGCCGTGGCCAACGCCGATACGTTCAAGGCCGGGACCGTCTTCACCATCGCCGGGATCTACGAGGTGCATCCGCTGACCGGCGACACCCTGCCCAGCCTGCGCCAGTTCGTGGTCACCGCCGATGCGACCATGACCGGTACGACCGGCTCCATCAGCATCTATCCGCCCATGAACGCCACGGCTCCCGGTGCGACCATCTCCGCGCTTCCCGCTGACGGCACCGCGATCACCTTCGTGGGCGCGGCCAGCACCGGCTATCGTCAGAACATCGTGTGGCAGCGCGACGCCTTCGCCACGGCCTTCGTACCGCTCAAGGTCATCGCCGGCTGCGAGGGCTACACCTACAGCACCGAGGAGTTCGCCGTCCGCGTCATGACCGGCGGCGACTTCACCAACGACGCGGAAAATACCCGTATCGACGTGCTCTACGCCGATCCGGTGGCCGTCCGTCCGGATCATGCGGTGCGCGTGACCGAATAACAGACAGCCCGGGGAGGGGGTGCAAGCCCCTTCCCGGGAAAGAGGGACACCATGGGCATACTGACCAGAGACCACCGTTTCGGCGTCATCCAGAAAAGCCTGGATGTGGCTTCCGTAGCCGCCAACACCTCGGCGGAACAGACTTTCACCGTGACCGGACTGAAGGTCGGCATGTTCGTGTCCGTGAACAAACCCGGCGCTTCCGCCGGTTTGGTCGTGGGCAACGCCCGGGTGAGCGCCGCCGACACCCTGGCGGTCACTTTCGGGAACCTTACGTCTTCGGCCATCGATCCGGCAGCCGAAGACTACCTTGTTTTTTGGCTGCGTCCCGAAGCTATCGACTCCTACGTGAAGGCGTAAAACATGGTTACCGCCCGCCGCATCATCAACCGCGCCTTGCGCCTGATCCAGGTGCTCGCCGCCGGCGAGACGCCGCGGGCGGCCGAGGCCGAGGACTCCCTTGAGGCGCTCAACGACATGCTGGCGTCGTGGTCCACGTCGCGGCTGTCCGTGCCGGCCATGGTCAAACGCCAGATGACGCTGGCGGCCGGGCCGGCGCACGTGTTCCTGACGACGCGGCCCATGCGCGTCGTCGGGGCCTGGATCAACGACGGCGCGCGCGACCTTCCCTTGGCTATCCTCGGGCAGGCCGAATACCTGGGCATCGGCGACAAAACCTTTTCGTCCATGCCCACGGCGCTTTTCTTCGAGGATGGCACGCCCGTCGCCTCGATCTATCTCTATCCGGTGCCGGACAAGGCGTACGCGCTCACGCTCCAGGCGTGGGAGCCATTGGCGCAGATCGGCGCGCTGGACGACGAGATTGACCTCCCCGGCGAATACCGCGAGGTGCTGTCCTCGAATCTGGCCGTGCGGCTGGCCCCGGAATACGGGACATCCGTCTCGGCCGAGGTTTCGGCCATGGCGACGTCCTCCCTGGATGCGTTGCGGTCCCTGCACGCGCAGCCCGTGGCTACGCTTTCTGTCGGCATCCAGAGCACGACCAAACGGCGCTACACCGACGGCATTGGCGCCGACGCCATGAGCCTCTTCAGGAGCGGGATGTGATTATTCCTTTTGTCGGTCCCGCCTACAAGAGCCGCTCCACGCCCTGGTCCGCCCAGGAATGCGTCAACCTCTTCCTGGAATCGGCAGGCCCCGGCGCGAAGACGCAGGCGGCGCTGCTCGGCACGCCGGGCATGACCGACTTCGCCACGCTCAAGAACGGCGGCGGCGAGGTGCGCGGCTTGTGGCCGGCCTCGGACGGCAACCTCTACGCCGTGTGCGGCGATCAGTTCTCCCGGGTATCTCCTGCAGGCGTCGTCTCCAACCTGGGTACGCTCGAGACGGACTCCGGGCCCGTGTCCATGGGGGACAACGGCGTGCAGGTCTACTGCGTGGACAACCCCAACGGGTACGTCTGCTATGTCAGCAACGGCGCGTTCTCCCAGGTTTCCAACGCCACATGGCCGGGCTGCACGATGATGGACTACCTGGATGGGTACGGCATTGGCATCACCCCGGACAGCAACCAGTTCTGGGTCACGAACCTCTATGACTTCGCGTCCATGTTTTCGGCGCTCGATTTTGCGTCTGCCGAGGGCAACCCGGACAAGCTGGTGGCCGTCCAGGTGGATCACCGTGAGGCGTGGCTGTTCGGTGAAAAGACGGTAGAGGTCTGGTTTAACTCCGGAGATTCAAGCTTCCCCCTTGCTCGGCAAGGCGGAGCGTTTATCGAACTCGGGTGCGCCGCGCCGTGGTCCGTGGCCAAGCTCGACAACACCCAAATGTGGCTCGGCTCCAACGGGGCCGTGGTTCGCGCGGACGGCTACACGCCCAAGATCGTTTCCACGCGCGCCATCGAGGCGGCCATGGCCGGCTATCCCCGCGTGGATGACGCCCGGGCGTTCGCGTTCGCTTTCGAGGGCCACACCTTCTACGCACTGACCTTCCCCGCGGCGGACGTCACTTGGGTGTACGACGCGGCCACGGACAAGTGGCACCAGCGCCGCAGCTGGGGCATGGGCCGCTGGCGCGCAAACTGCGTGGCGCGGTTCGCCGGCAAGGTCATCGTCGGCGACGCCACGTCTGGGCGGCTCTACGCCCTGGACCCGGCGTCCTACACCGAGGCCGGCCAGCCCATCGAGCGCGTGCGCGTAACGTCGCCCATCGCGGCCGAGGACAAGCGCCTCATCCATTCCAGGTTGTGCGTCGATTTCGAATCCGGCGTCGGCACGGGAAGCGGCCAAGGCGAGGACCCGCAGGCCATGCTGTCGTGGAGCGACGACGGCGGCAGGACGTGGAGCAACGAATACACGGCCGCCATGGGCCGGCAGGGCGAGTACCGGACGCGCGCCGAATGGCGGCGGCTCGGGCAGTCTCGGGCCCGGGTCTATCGGCTGCGCATCACCGACCCCGTGCGCGTCTCCATCCTGGGCGCGTACGGCGACATCACGCCGGGGAGGCCGTAGCGATGGCTGATACTCTCAACTCCCCTCCGATCCGCTCCCAGGTCGTGGACGACGGCGGCCGCATGACGCAACCCTGGGCGGCGTGGTTCACGGTTTTGTATCGCCGCATCGGCGAGGCCCTGGGGCGCTCCACCACGGCCATCGACGCGGACGTTTCGACGGCGCTCACGGGGGCGAGTTCGCTTGAGGCGCGGGTATCGACCTTGGAGACGGCCGCGCCGAACTCCTTCCCCTCCTACACTGTCGCCGGCGCGCCCGCGGCGGCAGGCCATGCCGGGAAAACCATTCTCGTGAGCGACGAGTCCGGCGGCGCGGTCCTGGCGTTTTCGGACGGCACGGACTGGCGGCGCGTCACGGACCGGGCGGTGATCTCATGATCAGGCCGGCGACATACGACGATGTGGCCGAACTCGTGGCGTTTGCCCAGGAGTGCCAGGAGTGCATGCCGTGGGAAAGCCATGGGCTGGTCATGAATCTGGACGGCGTCATTCATACCTATCTCGGCCTGCTGGAATCCCCTGCCGCCGATCTCTCTGTGGTCGATCTCGGGAACGGCATCTCCGGAGCTTGTGCCGTCATGGTCCAACCATACGCCTTGGACAAGGGTCTTTTGATCGCCTCGGAGTGGATGTGGCATATGCGCCCGTCTTTCCCTGAGGGCTTGGCCAAGCGGAAATGGATTGTCCGCATGCTGGACCACATGCTCGATTGGTCCAGGTCGAAAGGGGCCCACGTTTTCAAAGCTAATACGGTCCATGGGGACAGCGCCCTGACTGCGCTTCTTGAGCGCCGGGGCATAGCTCCCATGGAAACCTCTTGCATCGGGAGGCTGTAATGGGTCTCGAAACAGCAATTTCCGCCGGATCTTCTCTGGTCGGTGCCGGGGCTTCGCTGCTCGGGGGCTCCAATGCTTCCGACGCGGCCGAGTCCGCCAACAGGGACGCGCAGTACAACGCCAGCATGGACCGTCTGGCGCTCATGGTCGGGTTCGCCAACGCGTACAACGACTTTCAGGACAACACGCAAAACGCTCTGGCATCCCTGGCCACGGGCTACGGCGACGTCAGGAACTACGGCGACTACGCGCAAAACGCCCTGGCCAACGCGTCAAACACCATTTCCGGCCTCAACGGGGTATGGGACAACGCGTACAACACCGGCATCGGATATTACGGCGATGCGCTCGGCACCTGGGATAACGCGCTGTCGAGCATCTACAGTAATAATGCGCCATACCTCGCCCTCGGCAAGCAGGGTGCGGCCGGCTACTCCAAGTTGCTCACCGACCCGTCCAGCATCACCAGCGACCCCGGGTATCAGTTTGGGTTGAACCAGGGCGTCAGCGCCCTGGACCGTTCGGCCGCTGCAAAGGGGCTCCTCCTCTCCGGCCGCCAGCAAAAGGCGCTGGACCAGTACGGCCAGGACTATGGCCAGACGTACCTGGACAAGGTGCTGTCGCGCTACGGCACGGCTGTCGGCTACGGCCAGACGGCCACGAACCAGGTGGACAACGCCGAGCTTGCGGCGGCCACGGGCAAGCAGGGCATCTACAGCAACATGGCCAACCTGGGCACCACCACGGCGACCGGAAAGACCAACGTCGGCAACGCGCTCGCGAACCTCGCGCAGTCCTCGGCGAACGCCTACATCAACACGGGGAACCAGCTCAACCAGAACACCACGTCGCAGTCGAGCGACTACAACACGCTGTCGAACCTGATTCAGCAGTTGTGGAGCAACACGGCGAACAACCTCGTGTCCGTGGACAGCGGGTCCAGCCAGTCGAGCGCCAGCACGGCCAGCGCCGAGGCGTCGAGCGAGAACAACGCCATTTCCGGTCTGGTCAACAGCCTGAACGGCGGCGTGAAAAACTACCTGACCGCGTCCGGGTACAACGGTACCCGCTATCCTTTGGGGTGATGTCATGGCCTATTTTCAAACGCCGACGCCGGTACAGATCGAGCCGATCGACCTGGGCCAGATCCAGAGCAACAACCTGCGTGCCCAGGCCTTGCAAATGCAAAACGCCGACGAGCAGCGCAAGCAAAATGCGCTGCTGCAATACAAAGACGCCATCAATTCCGGTCAGCCCCCGGATCAGGCAGCCAACGCCATCCGGGCCATCGCGCCGGACATGGCCGATAGGCTGTCGCAAAACCAGCTTCAAATTCGTTCGAGCCAAGCAGCCCTGGCCAACGACATGGACAAGTTCATCCAGACGCGCGTGCCCATGGCGAAGGATCAGGCCGGATGGGACACGGTGCTCAACGAGGCCTCCGGTCGGTACGGAATCACCATCCCGGATAGCCTCAAGACGTACAGTCCGCAGCTGCAGCAGCAACTTTTGATGGGCGGTTTGTCGGCCACGCAGCGGATTGCGCTGGATCGCACGGACAATACGTTGAAGGCGCAAGGTTACGCCCCCGGACAGGACCCGAGCACACTGCATACCCTGAACACAATGGGGCAGGAAAAATTGATGTTTCCGCTTCGCGTTGAACAAATCAAAACAGGCATCGCGAACACGCAGTCGGAGATGCAGAAGCGCGAAGAGCTTTACCCGATCCAAAAGCAGAATCTTGAGTCCGAAATTCAGGCGCGCCAGGATCGCCGAAAGATCATCATGGTGCCTGATACAGCCAGCGATCCCAGCGGTTTGCTTGGGAAAAAAGTGCCTGGGATTCTTATCCCTGGGCAGAACGGGGAACCTGACTCTGTCATGCCGCTTCAGGGTCCATCGAGGGACATGGGTGGGCAGTCAGGGGGGCAAACCCCGACGTATGGGCCAATGCCGACGCAGGGACAGGGGCAGGCCTCGCAATTCAAGACCGCTGACGACGTCAAGGCCGCCTACAAGGCCGGGAAGCTCAGTCGCGACCAGGCCAAGGCCATTTTGCAGCAGCAGTTCAGGATGCAATGATGCCGACAGCAGACGCTTTTCTCGACGGAAACGCCGATTCCTTCCTCGACGCGCCTTCGCCCGGCGGTTCCGCTGACGCCTTCCTCGACGCCGGGGACAAGGGGCTCTACCTGCGCACCATGGACTCCCTGGCCGGCGCTTCGGGCAAGGTCGCGGACATCATCAAGGCCGGGGCCGAAAGCGCAGCGCAGGGCGCGCGGCAGGGCTTCTGGCACCTCCCCGTGTCCGTGAATCGGGCCGTCGGCTTGGGGGACTTCCCCGGTACGCAGGCGGCCGAGCAAAAGGCCCAGGAGGCACAGCAGGAGTTTTCGCAGTCCGTCGAGGGCGCGCCGTTCTGGGAGCGCGTTGGGAAGTCGGCCGCGTTCGGTGCCGGACAGATGGCCGCCACGCTGCCGGCGGATATCTCCATAGGCTCTGGCGTCAAAGCGCTGCCCATGATCGGGCAAGCCGCCCAGGCACTCCCCTCTTTCGCGCTCGGCATGGGTGTTCGCAAGGCCGGCGACGAGGGGCCGCTCGGGTTCCCCGAAGGCGTGGCCGAAGGTCTGGCCATGCACGGCGTGGGCGGGCTCGGGCAAAACCTGTCCGTGGTGCCGCGCGTCGCGACGCAGGCCGCCGGGCAGGGCGCGCTTGCCGCCGGCATGACCACGGCCGACACGCTGGCGAAGACCGGCGCGCTCCCAACCGTGGATCAGGTGCTCGAGGCCGGCGCGACCGGCGCGGCCATGGGTCTTCCCTTCGGCCTCGCCCCGGGCAAGATGGGCGTGGAGCGGCCGCGAGACAGCGGCGTGCGCATCGACACGCGCGAGGCTGTGGATTCGTTGCACGGCATGGCTGACGCTGCCGAGGTCGCTCGCCTCAACGCCACGGCGTTTCCCGGTTCCAGCGAGGGAAACCGGCTTTCTCCCGAGCAGTTCGGCGCGTTCCTGACCGACACGCCGGCCGGGCAGGCGCTTTCCGCCACCATCGCCGACCTGCGCGCCTCGGGCCAGGACGCGCTGGCGGACAAGTTGCAGGTCACCAGCGCCAACGCGGGCGGGCACGTCGAGGGCTCCAGGCACTACAAGGGCCAAGCCGTGGACATCAATTCCAAGGCCCTCACGCCGGACGAACAGGCTGCTATTGCCGAGGCGGCCAAACGGCACGGCCTCGTGCGCGACGTGGACGGTGAACCCTGGCATTTCAGCTACCGTGGCCAGTCCGGCGGCGACGCCGACTATCTGGCCCGGGTGCGGCAGGCGGAGAGCGGCGGCGACGACAACGCCCGGGCCGCAACCTCTTCGGCCTCCGGCCCCTACCAGTTCACGGATGGCACTTGGCGCGCCATGGTCCAGCAGTACGGCAAGGACTACGGCCTGACCCTGGACGGCAAGGCCGATCCGGCGCAGCAGGCCACGGCCGCCGCCCTGCTCACCCGCGACAACCGCGACGCCCTGCGCTCATCCCTGGGCCGCGAGCCGAGCGACGGTGACCTGTACCTTGCGCATGTGTTCGGACGTACTGGCGCTGAGCGCATGCTCGACGGCATGGCCGAAAATCCCAGTGCCGAGGCCATCGGCTACGCCAGCCCGGCCACGGTCCGGGCGAACCGCTCCATCTTCTTCGCCAAGGACCACACGCGCACGCTCCAGGAAGTTTATGACCTCCTGGCGGCCAAGGTCGCGCCAAAGGACGGCGAGACGCCCCGGGCAGAGGCCGGCGCGCGCGGCGCGCTGCCGACCGTGGACGCCGTGCTGGACGGTCCGCAGCCGACCGACGCTTGGCCCATGCGCCCGGAGCTGGCCGCCCTGCGCGGCGACATGGAGACGCGCGTCCCTGGCGTCGTGGAGGGCCAAGGCAGCCCCTGGGACATGCGGCCCCCGGCGGCGCGCATCGACGAGGCTTTCGGCGCGGACACGCCGCTTGGCCGGCAATCCGAACTGGCATCGCTGCGCCAGGACATCATTTCCCGCGACGTGACGGCCAGGGCCGCCGACGAGATGGGCGCGCCCGTGCCGGCGACGGAAGCGGCCAGGATCGGCGCGCGCCCGGCGCTGCCCGAGGGACAGGGCTTCGACATGGTGCCGGACGCCATGCGCCAGGACCGCTTGCCGGCGCGCCTCGAGGACGCCCCGACCATGCCGGCGCAGACAGGAGACGTGCGGTTCCACCTCAACGAGAAGTCGGCCGAGTCCTTCCGGGGCATCGCACCCGAGGACGTGGCGCACGGCATCGACGGGTACACCAAGGCCGCGCCCGGGGGCGCCCCGGTGCAGATCGTGCGGACGCAGGCCGAACTGCCGCCGCATATCCTGGAGGAGTACCGGCGCTCCGGGGAAACCGGAGCCATCGAGGGCGTGTACGACCGCAGCACGCGGCGCGTGCTGCTCGTCTCCGACAACCTGGAAAGCAAGACCAGGACCGGAGAAATCTGGCTCCACGAGAACGTGGCGCACCACGGCCTGCGCGCCGTGTTTAGGACGGACAAGAATTTCGACAAGTTCCTCATGCGCAACGCCAAGGAGTTCGGCTACGGCTCCGATCATATCGCCATGGAGGAGTACATTGCCCGGCTGGCCGAGCGCATGAACGTCGGCGAGGCCCTGAAGCCCCAGGAACGCAGCCTGTGGGGCAGGTTCGTGGACTACGTGCGCGGCTGGCTGGTCAAGCATGGGTGGGCCACGCCGAAGCAGGCGGACCTTGAAAGCCTGTTGCGGGATTCCCTGGTGCGCATGAGCCTGGAGAAGCCCGGCCAGGGTGCGGAGACTGGCGCTCGGTTCAGTGTGGCCGGGCAGGGCCAGGACTACCAGCGCGACCGCATCGCCTTTGACGGCCAACCGCGCGAGCCCCTCGGGGAGCGCGCCAAGGACCTGGGCCGCGAGGCGTATCGCCGGATCGTGAACAAGGACCAGTCTATCGTGGACCTCGCGCGCCGCGCCGACTCCGTGGCGGCGCAGGACATCGAGAACCAGATCCGGCGCATGCGCGGCCTGGGCGGCATCGCCGAGGAGATGCTCGCCGGCAAGGGCGCGCTGCGCTACGGCGTGGACGGCCAGGAGACGACCTACGTCCCTGGCACGAAGTCCCTCAAGGACATTCTGTCCCCGCTCAAAACGCAGGAGCAATACCGCGACTATGAGAGCCTGCGCGCGGCCGAACGCGAGCGGGCGCTCGCCATCCACAGGCCGGAACTCGTCGGCAATGACCGGGCCCGGGCCGAATTCGAAATTTCGCGCCTGGAACGCAAATACGGCCCGGACGGTATGGCCATGCTGCGCGGCGTGTCCGCGGCGCACAGGCAGTTTGAGCGCGACGCCATCCTGACGCCGCTCCACGAGGCCGGATGGGTTTCCAAGGCGGCCTATGACGCCATCCTCAAGGCCCCGGAGAGCGAGTATTACGCCAGCTTCTCCCGGGAAATGGAGGACGTCGAGAGCCAGGCCGTGGGCTCGCGCGACGTGGTGCGCAAGATCAAGGGCAGCGAGCGCAAGGTACTGCCGTCCACGGAAGCGACCATCGCCAACGTGACCCGGGCCGTGAAGCTGGTGGAGACGCTCAAGCTGCACCAGCAGATCGTCAGCCTGCGCGACCTGACGCCCGACCTCGCCCAGGAGATCAAGCTCTACAAGAAGGGCGGCCTCGCCCCGCGCGATGCGCTGGTGACGGTGCAGAACGGCCAGAAGACCTACTGGAAAGTGCCGTCAGACGTGGCCAAGGCGCTCGACGCCTTCAACCCGCGCGAGGTCAACGTCATCGTCAAGGCGCTGTCCTACCCGGCCAAATGGCTGCGCGCCGGGGCCACGCTCGGCCTGGAGTTCATCGCCCGCAACCCGATGCGCGACCAGATCAGCGCCTTTGTCTTTTCCAAGTACGGCTACAACCCCTTTACGGACTTCGCTCGCGGCATCTTCCACACCATCAAGGGCGAGGTCGGCGGCGGCTCGGATTGGTACAGCGAATGGCGCGCCTCCGGCGGCGCGGAATCTTTTTTCACTTCCTTGGACCGGGACGCGGTGCGCGTGACCACAAAAGATCTCGTAGCCTACCGAACGGGTAAAGACGCCATTGGGAAGTACGTCAAGAATCCTTTTAAGGCTCTTGAATTGATACGAGATAGCTTGGCTGCGACTTCGGAATTTTTCGAAAAGGGCACGCGCGTCGGCGCGTTCATCAAGGCCCGGGAGAAGGGCGCGACGCCTCTGGAGGCCATGGGCGAGTCCCGGGACATCACCCTCGATTTCTCGCGCATGGGCGCGGACACGAAGGTCCTGAACCAGCTCGTGGCCTTCTGGAACGCGAACGTGCAGGGCGTGGACAAGATGGCGCGGGCGCTCAAGGAGCGGCCCGGGATGACGCTCCTGCGCGCCGGCCTGGGCCTGACGCTGCCGTCCGTCACCCTGGCCATGATGAACCAGGGCCAGCAGTGGTACGAGGAGTTGCCGAGCTGGCAGAAGGACTATTTCTGGTGCTTCAAAATCAACAACACGATCCTTCGCGTCCCCAAGCCGTTCGAGCTCGGCGTCCTCTTCGGCTCCCTGCCGGAGCGCATCGTGGACTTCGCCTACAGGCGCGACCCGCAGGGGTTCAAGGACGTGGCCCGGGCCGCGGCGGATGCGCTTACCCCCGGCTGGATGCCCACGGCGGCGCTGCCCGTGGTCGAGTCTATCGCCAACTACTCGTTTTTCAGCGGCAAGCCCCTGGAGAACCAGGCCGTGCAGTCGCTGCCGCCTGGGATGCGGGCCACGGCCGGGACGTCGGAGCTCTTCAAGCGGGCGGGAACGCTCACGGACATATCTCCCATCAAGATGGAAAACTGGTTCCGGGCCTGGACGGGCAGCATGGGCAAGCTGGCGCTCGACGCGTCGGGTCTGGCACTACGCGATCCGAACGTGCCGCCCGTAGCGCGCACCGCGGCCGACATCCCCCTTGTGCGCGCGGCCGTGGCCAGGGAGCCCATCGGCTCGGGCAGCGAGTCCGTGGACCGCTTCTACAACAACATGGGCGAAGCGACGCAGGCGCAGCAGGGACGCAAGGCGCTCCTTGAAGCCGGGGACAAGGCCGGGGCGGACCAGTACGACCGCAACGCCTTTTTCGCGCCGGCGGCCCGGGCGCTGTCCGCCAAGATGAGCGACATGCGCGCCGAGATCGCCGGCATCCAGCAGGCCATGGACATCACGTCCGAGGATAAGCGCCAGCGTATCGACGCCATCAACCGGCAAATGACCACGGCGGCCCGGGAGTTCGACGAGGCGTACCGGACCGGGAACATCACCCCGGAGATTCTGTACCTCGGCGAGCGGTCCCGCGTGCACGAAGCCCTGGACCAATACAAGGAGCTTGTGCAGGCCGGCCGCGTCGATGAGGCAAGGTCGCTGGTCAAAAGCGCAGGCCTCGACACCAAGGCGGGTCTCGTCAAATGGGCCGATGCCGCCATGGCCCAGGCCGGGAAGATTCGCAAGGCGGCCGAGGACAACCCCCGCCTGTCCGGCGCGCAGCGCGCCGCCTACTTGGCCCAGGCCGACAGAATCACGCAAACGGCCCTGGCCGAATTTCAGAAACGCATGGGAGGTGCACGGTAATGGCCGTCTACACGCTTCTTCTCCAACCCCGCTTCCGCTCCCTGCTCGCGGATGGAACGCCCAACTCCGGCGGCCGGGTCTACACCTACGCCGCCGGAACGCTGGTGCCGCTTGCGAGTTACGTCAATGCGGCATGCACAGCGGCGAACACCAACCCGGTCATCCTGGACGCCCAGGGCGAGGCCGACATCTGGATCCCTGGCCCCTACAAGTTGGTGGTCCAGGACGCCAACGGCGTGCAGCAGTACGCCGTGGACAATCTGTACGGCCTGACCGGAGCAAGCGCCGCCAGCATCCCGGCGCAGGAGCCCGGCCGCTATCTGGTGTGGGATTCCGTGGACGGCCAGTTCAAGAACTCCGACATGCCCGCGGTCGACGTGGAGGCCGCAGTCAGGGCGTTCAATACCGTGACCATCCTGGGCGGCGGCTTGGTCGCGGCCGACGCCGGCGACGCCTCGGCCGGCGTGCTGGCCGACAAGCTTCAGGTCGGCCCGGGCGTAGCCAAGTCCGTCGAAACGGATGGCGAGGGCGTCAAGCGCGTTCGGCTGAGAAGCCCCGGGGCTACGCTTTTCATCCTGCAAAACTATGTTACCCCATAGGAGTTGATATGGCCGAGAATCCCAATTGCACCGATGCCCCCATCGATGCGTTCGCGCAGCTCACCAGCACGTCGTCCACGTCCACGCCGACGTCTGTCTACACGGGCCCGGCGGCGTCCAGCACGTCCACGGGAGGCGCGAAGGTCGGCGTGTTTAAGGCGATCTCCACGGACACCACGCAGGCGATTGCCCTGGCCGTCTACAAGACAATCTCATCCATGGACTACCTGGTCGGCTTCGTCTCCATCCCCCAGGCGTCCGGCGCGACGCTGCCTGCCATCGTGGACATCCTGGACGAACTGTGGGGCGACATCATGAACCTCGGGGCCGGCACGACGATCAAGGTCATGCCCGCCGTGGCCCCGGCCAGCGGGAAAATCGTCAACATTCAGCTTGAAGGCGCGACCTTCTAGAGGAGGGCATCATGGACGTTCTTCCTTCCGGGGCAAGGTCCGTTGCAACCTCTTCCGGCTGGTCCGGCACGCAATGGAGCAGCCCGATCGATATTGCGCCGGCCGGAAAAAACGCCGCTGGGCTGTTCGACCTTTACCCGTCCCTGGGCGACACCACTATTTCCGTGGCCACCAACGTCCCCACCACGCAGGATGGTCCGATCCAGGTGGCCCGATATGGCGCGCTGACGCTCAATGCGCTCCTGTCCGTCACCAACCGCTGCCGGGGTTTGATCCTCTTGTGCGATTCGCTGACCATCGGCGCGGCCGGCGGCATCTCCATGACCGGCAAGGGCGCGAAAGGTCACGCCGGATGGACCATCGCTGATTTGACCATCCCGAGCTCTGTTGCGCTCTCCGCAAAATATGGTTCGTTCCGCAAAGCCAAAAAAGCGATCTCCGACGCAGGGTGGTTTGTTGGGGACCCAAACCTATGGGCGTTCCCGCCTGCCGACCTCGTGGCGCTCGGTGTTTCTGGGGCGATCACAGCGGGAGCGGTCGCGCTCATCACTGCGTCTGGATGCGGAGCGAGGACTCTAGGCGGATATTATGCGTCCTCGAGCGACGTTGGCACAACGGGAGCTGCCGGGTCAAACGCTCCAGGAGGAGGCGGCACGGGCGGATATTACAACGGAGGGTCTGCCGTACAGACCGGTCCAGGCCGGGCTGGCTACCCCTGGGGGGGCGGTTCTGGTGGAGATGGCAGTTCCACTACCGGGATATTCGATAATCTTGCTGGTGATTTTTGCGGACAGGGCGGGAAAGGGAGCGGCTACGGGGCTGGAAATCCTGCCGGGAATGGTTCTGTGTCCGGTGTCGGCGGCGTGCTGGTTATCGTTTGCCGAGGCAATGCCGCCATTGCCTCGGGCGGGATCATCCAAGCGGACGGTATGCCCTCTGTCGCCGGCAGTTACACCAGCGGCGGCGCATCAGGTGGGGGGCGTGCGTGTCTGATTTACGGGGGCACGCTCTCCAATGCCGGCACAATTCGCGCCAACGGGGGCGCTTACGCTGCCGGCTCATACCACGGTGGTGCTGGTGGCGCGGGAACTGCTGATACCAAGACCTTTGCCCAAATGGGGTGGACCTAAGCCATGAACATCACCATTTTGCACGATCCCAACGTCGAGGCGTCCCGCCACCTCCTGGCCTCTCTGGGTGTCGCCATCCCCGGGGGCGACGACGTGACCGTGGCGGTGGAGTCCGACACGGTGCGCATCGTCAGCACGCACGGGCTGGCCGTCGGCGTCTGTCCGGCTTTCCCGGGCTATCCCGTCGCCCTGATCGGCGAGGGGGAAGCGCAACGCATGCTGCCGTTTCCCGATTCCTGGGCGGCGGTCCTGGAGTGGGTGGCCAACCCGCCGGCCGAGGCCAAGTCCACCACGCTTTCCAAGTACGCCTTCTCGCAGAGGTTCAAGTCGGACGAGATGATCGGCATCCTTGCCCTGCGCAATTCCGATCCCGCCGTAGGCTTGTTTCTTCAACTCATGGACTACGCCCAAGAGATCGATCTCGAGGACGCCAATATCAAAAGCGGCATCGCGTACCTTGTGACGCTCGGAAAATTGACCCAGGACCGGGCCACGGCAATCCTGACGGCGTAGGAGGATATATGACTACCATCCCTGTTGTTGACGTCTCCTGCGCCATCTTCGACGCAGCCGGTGCCCCGGCAAACGGAGCGGTCATCACGTTCCGCCTGTCTCGTGTGGCGACGGTGAATGGGACCGTCGTTCCCTCCTACGTCACCGTGACCACGGGCAGCGACGGGACGGCCACAGCGCAGCTTTGCCCGAATACCCTTTGCGGCGGCTCCTACGGCGTGCGGATCACGGCGGCCGGCATCGACTCTCGGGGTGTGGCAGTCGTCCCGAATGCGGATTGCGTCCTGGATGGGATTTTCCAGCCGGTCCCATACCCGGCGGACACGCTCATCGAGTCGGCCATCGCACAAACAACGGCCCAGTCCGATGCCGCTTTCGCGTCGGCGACCCAGGCTGCCGCATCCAGGGACGCCGCGGCCGTCAGCGCGAGTGCCGGCGCCGCATCTGCCTCAGACGCCAACAACTCGGCCCTGGCTGCTGCCGCATCGGCTGCGACGGCGTTGGGGGCCAAGACGGATGCGCAGGCCGCCCAGGCTGCTGCTGCCGCGTCTCAAGTATCCGCCGCTGCATCCGCCGCCCTCGCGGCGAGCTACGTCGCCGGGACCGACCCGGATCAGCTTGTCCGCGCAGGTGACCTAGGGACTGCCGCATGGCTGGATCAAGCATGGCTCTACGCCTCGACCACATGGGACGTGCCATCCTGCGCCAATGCTGCCCAGGTAAGCACCACCGTGGCCGTCCCGGGGGCTGACATTGGTGACAAGGTTTTCCCCTCTGCGTCCATTGCACTGTCCGGCCTCAACCTTCGCGGTGAGGTGACAGCCCAGGATATCGTGACCCTGTACCTGTCCAATCTGACTGGATCGGCCGTCGATCTGGCGTCCGCCACCTACTACGTCGCCGTCCTCAAGCGCGTCGCCACGAGGTAATTTATGAGCTACCCTGCACCGATCCTTAATCTCGATTTTGCAAATGCCAAACAGCTTATTCACCCGGCCGTCGCGTTCTCCCGCGCCAGCGCCCGCAGTTACGTAGACAGCACGGGGACGTCTAGGACGGCGAGGGCTGGCGTGCCGCGCTTCACTCATGCTTCTGCAACTGGGGAAAGCCTTGGCCTTATGGTTGACCCGCAGGAGACGATCGAGAGCGTCGTTTACGCGACTGACGTGTGCAGCGTTGACCTGACGCGACTCCAGGATGCGGCGAGAAATCCGTTGTGGACGGGAACGGAGGGGACGATTGTTGTTGACGCCATAGCCCCGCCAACAACCGATGAGTCGTTTGTAATGATGATTGGTGACGCTAACAACAGAATATCTATCGACCGTACCGCAGGTGGCGGGATTGATTTTTACGCTTACGGGGGCTCTGCTGTGACTGGCATCATACATAGCCCTACCGTTGGAGCTTCTAACAGGTTCCGTTTTTGTTACGGATTTGCGAGTGGAGCAGCAAAACTATCCGTCAACGGTGGAAACGTGCTGTCCGCAACGGGGCTGGTTGTCCCATCTCCGTTGTCTACTCTTTGGATAGGCAGTCTTGTCGGTGTACTGACGTGGGGCGGGACGTTCCGATCTGTGCAGGTTTACAATCGTCTCATTCCCGATGCCTACTTCCCGGCCCTGTCCACCATGTAGGAGCGATCATGCAATACGATATATGCCTCAAATGCACGGGCCTGCCCGCCCTTATCGCCGCCCTCGCGCCCTATGGCTTGACGACAACGGACGATACCGGTGCAGCCGTCCTCCTGACAGCCTCGCATGACCACGCCCTGGCCTACGTCGGCCGTGTCGTCGAGACGCCCGCCGTGATCGACCGGAATGGCCGCGTCGTCGCCGAGGCGGCCTACTGGCCAGGCGAGTACGCGATCCTGCGCGCCGAGGAGGCGATCCTGGACCGAGTCGCGGGCGCGGCGATGGCCGGGGTGGAGATACTGGACGCGCCGCCGGTGGGGTGCCCGACGTTTGGGGGCTGGATACAACGACCGGCACAACCAACAGCCGCGCAACGAACCGCCGAGGCGGTGGCAGCGCGCACGCTGGAGGCGGCGTCGGCGTGTTCGGCAGTGCTGTCTTCGCTTCGCTCCCGGTTTGCGAGTGGCGAGGAGTTGACATGGCAGGCGCAACTTGCCGAGGCGCGAGCGATCCTGGCCGATCCTGCGCTCCCGGCTACCAGTTATCCGACCATCTCCGGCATCATCGCCGTGACGGGCGAGACGGCGGCGGACTTCGCGGCCCAGGTCATCAAAAACAGCACGACATGGACGATAGTGAGCGCCTACGTCATTGGCCAGCGGCAAGCGTTCGTGGCGGCCATCAAGGCCGCCGCAGCCAAGGACGGCGCGACCGTGGCCGACGTGCTGGCCGTGCCGCTGGCGATCACGCTGCCAACTTAGGGGTATAGCCCGGGGTATAAACGGTGCCGACAGGGTATGGAAACGCTTGCAGGATGAGACGGCAGGCCGAGATAAACAGTATGTGCGCAAGGCGGTTCGGAGCCTCTCACGCCGCTAACAGGGGTTCAAATCCCCTTGGGGACGCCAAGAAATTCAGCTGGTTACCTGTCCAGGGTAACCAGCTTTTTTCTTTGTCCACACGAAGTCCACATTTACGACTTCCCTAGTCATGTATTGCGGTTCACTCGGTGGCTGCTTTCTGCATGCTGATCACCTTCCCCGGACCTCGCTGCCCCATCACCGCCTCCATCGCATCGTGAGTTTGTTTAAATCCAAGGGTTTGCAAGTACCTCGTCGTCGTTTGCGGCGACTTGTGGCGCAACACCGCTTGAACCACCGCAACCGGTTGCCCTTCTTGATAAAGAATGCTCGCGGTGAGGTGGCGAATGGAGTGAAACCCAAACTCCCTCACCCCTGCTTTCTTGCACAGGCGCTCCATCAGGTGCTGCCTGTTGGTGAAGGGCTGGCCCAGATATTCCTTGCAGAACGCATGCTCCTCCACGTTCACGAAGACGAAGTCTGAGGCGATGGGCCTGTGCTCCCACCACGCCATGAGGACCTTCTTCAGTCGCTGCACCATGGGCACTGGATCGGCCTCCAGGTCGCCTCCAGCGCGTTTTCTGGTCCAAAGGGTAACGGTGTTCGCTGCGAAGTCGATGTCCGACCATTTGAGGCGAAACACTTCGCTTCGCCGCGCCGCCAGGAAAAGGAACACCAGCAGCATGACCCTGTCCTGACCCGTGGCCACTTCATAGACCTTCCAGAAGTCCTCCTCCGAGGGCACATACCTGGGTTGGCGCTTCTCAGGGAACCGGTCAATGACTTGAAAAGGACACTGCCCCTCAGGGAAGTTCGGCAGATACCTTCTTCCCCAATTCCAGGCACTTATCAGGACCTTGCGCTCCTTGTTCGCCGCGTATCCCGAGCGCTTCCTGTACTGGTCGGTCAGGAACTTCAAAGATTCAGGGACGGTGATGTCGTCCAATTCGGTGGAGCTTCCGAAGCGACTGAGAGCCCGCTTCAACACCCCCTGCTTTTCAACGTAAGTCTTCCTACTCTGGCGGGTTTTTACGAAGTCCAGATAGGAGTTTGCCAGGTCAATCAGCTTCGGCGAGCCCGTGGCGGTCGGGGTCGGTTTCTTCATGATGCGGCGCTGCTTTTCCTCCCACTTTTCCGCTGCCCGCTTGCTTTTCTCGGACCCGTCCGGGAACAACTTTTCTTTTCGCTTCCCGTTGAATGTGACGACACCCCGCCATCGCGGCGGATTGAACTTCGTTATCAGCGCTGGCATGGATTACCTCCCGAACCTTGTTCTCAAAAAACCTGATTTTCCCAAGAGCGACTTCGACACCGCCCCACCGGTCGCGATACTTCCGAACAGTGTTGACGCTCACCCTCAGCCTCTTGGCGAGCTCCTGTGGCGTCATGGCCCGCCCCAGCTCGTCATCCAGAGTCATAAGCGTTTCCAGTGGCATTGATTCCTCCTCAAAGACATGAAGCCATTAATTATAATGGTTTAGACAATCTGGACTGTGCAGCAGAGCGCCTCTCTCGCAATAGTGGCGCGGGGATCTATTGTAAGTCAGTAAAAAATTTATGCAACAGCTATTTTAAAATTGCATTAATGCAGTTTCTGATCCTCAGTGTGCTTGTACTAAACGGTTTTGAATGGGCCTCGCTATGAGGCCCATTCTGTTTATATGGTGTGATGCAGAATTTCCTCTACGCACTCGTCCGTCAGGCCCAGATAAACCTGAGTGGTTCTGGGCGAACTGTGATTAAGCCTTCTGCTCAGTACCTCCCAACTGGTTCCGTACTTGGTCCGTTGGAACCAGCAGAAGGTTTTACGCAGCGAATGGGCACCCAGATTCTGCTTCAGTCCGATCATGGCTCCCCATTCCTTCACGAGCCGGGTGACTCGGAAAGTCGTCAGGGGGTAGTTCGACCCTTTGCGGCTACGGAACAGGAAATGTGTTTCGTCGGGTTTTACCTCCGCGTAGTATTCGTCGAAGGCTTTCTTGATTTCCTTATTGACCACGAAGACATTGGTCTTCCCCGTTTTGCGTTCCTTGACAGTGATGCTGTCCCCCAGCTTTGCATAAAGCAGATGCTTCACACGAAGCTCGGTGAGGATCGTTTGCACACGCAGGCCACTGTTGATCCCGAGGATGAAGAGTAACCTGTCTCTTGGTTTGTCGCGAAGCAACTTCTTTATCGCCTTGACTTGCTGTTCCTCTCGAATTGGTTCAACTCGCATGGTCCCTCCTTGAATGTCCGTTTTCAGTTCCAGGATGGTAGAATCATCCTTTTGAAATGGCACGACGGGGGATGCCCAAGGGGCAATCCCATATAAATAGTCAAAATACTTCGACGTTTTCAGGGGATGGGCTCGAATGTCCGTTTCTACGATAAAACGGACATTCAGAACTGTAAGATTTAATATCTCTGTAAAGACTGGGAAAAACTCGAATGAAGGTCAGCAATCTTGCCGTTATCAATAAGACCAAAACAACAAGAAGAAGGCACCCATAAGAGTGCCCTCCTCGTGAAAAGCACAGCTACAACGATTTTCGTATTACTACAATAATTGCTGCTTTTAGCACCTCCCTGAATATCTCTGACTGCATAGCTCCAATGACAAGCCCTATTGGGCCTGATAGTGCTAATAGCATCAGACAACCTCCTGTTTTGGGTTTTATTCGTTGCTTATTAATATCTGTATGTAGAGTTGCTATACAATGTCCTTTCTATAGAGACGAGAAATTTAAAGATATTGGGTATTACGGATGAAAAGTATGCGACTGACAAAATCCGGCGAAGGTGGTAGCGAAACAATGGGAGAGGGTTCAAGCGATGGAGCGGCAAGCCAGTCCCGAGACGTAGAGTGTAGGCTTTTCTGGTTCTGACAATATGCGTCTCTTGAAGATCATAGCCTGTACCATGGTCCAGAAGCATTCCAGGCGTACTGTCGGGAAAATGTTCAACACGACGTATTATTGTAGCAATCCCAGGAAAGCAGCTTCCTTGGGTTCTTATGTGTATCACAAAACTGTCAATGATGCCGAATTCGTAAGGATTGAGTGCCGTTATAAAAGACCGTTCTTCAAAAAATTAAAAATTACGAGGATGGAAGATGCAGGGACCATTAACCCCCAGGTGATTTTTAGCAAACTTGACTTCAAATTGTTCAACGTCAAGCGATTCCTAAAGAAGTTACTCCGCCTCCAAGCTCTTTCGGAAGGGGATGAAAAGTCAAAGGCTCTCGCCATCGAAGATTATTTCTTTAAGAACTTCAATGAACCGCAAGGTGATGGCATTCTTTCTGCTTCTATCATGTTGCAGTAAATGACAAGTCATCATCGAGCCTATTTTTATATTCATCCAATATGTATTTACTTGAAAAAATTGATGGCTGTGGCATCGTTTATGTAACGACGAATGAATAGCCTTTGTTTAGATGTTGTGTCTCTTTTATGAGACAGGTGCTTTGTCTTTGTAGAAATTATTTTTCGAGTGCAACGGCAAAGTTCCTATTTTTTTACATATTAATGGTGCTCCAATCATGTTGTAGGATGCCAGTTCTGCAAAAAATAGAAATGGTCACACCCACCTTGGTAGGCAGGTGTGACCGTTGCCAGTTATAGTCCCTCGGGGCTTTCCGGTTCATTCGCCTCAGTGGCGGTCTCGTCCTTGATCCGGGTGAGAACGATCCTGTCGTTGTCGACCTCGATTTCGAACTGGTCATTGGGCGCGTAGGTTGATCCGGGGCAGTCCAGCATGTTCTTGGTGAGACGAATCTCACCCTTGAAATTGACCATGGGCCTTTTCAGGTTACGGACGTACAGTCCCGGCACTTCATAGACCTTGCGGTCCCTGGTGATGAGCTTCAGGACGTGCTGTCGGAGGCTCTGCTTGCTGACAATCCCAAGCGCTGCTTGGATTTCGTCCGCGCTCTTCCCGGCATTGATCATGTCCCGCAACACCTTCTCATCGAACTTCGATTCGAAGTGGCGCTTCTTGGATTCGCCCTTGGGGGTGTCGGCATTCTTCTTTGTCATTGAGATAACCTCCTGTGTTTATGGATAATATCTCTATGACTACCTTCAATAGGTCGGGGCACTTACATGGCGATCTCGGGACCGTTCGCGCAGCATCCTGCGCATTTGGTTTTCATTGGACGCAAAAAAAGGACCGGCTTGTCACCGGTCCTTTCATTGTCGGCTTTAATGGACCCCTACTCGAACGCAATCCCCCGCAAGCGATTATCCTCCGTGATTCGTTCTTCCAGCTCCATGAAGTAAAGGGCATTGATCAGGGCCAAAGACATCGACTGCGTTTGTTCCGCAATAAGGTCTTCCAATTCCAAGTTTAGCTTTGCTTTGATATGGCTCTTGAAAGAATCCAAGTGCTTGTATTTCCTGTAGTCAATAGCTTTGCCAGTGTCCCCGTAATTTTGCTTGTTGGGGAAATAGATCAAATCTTCATGGTCCATGACCCCACTATCGGGATCGTAGAACAGCGCGCGTCCCCGGCTTGCGTAATCCATCCATGCCACTGAGTCACAAGAATAAGCCGGCACATAGCTGATGAGATTGGGAGTGGTCATCCCAAAGAGGTGGACTTTGATACCCTTACTGTATAGCTTGTCCACAGCCTTGGAAAGAGTTCCAAGGTCTTCCCGATCGTCAGCTAGGCATTGACCAATAGCAACAATTGGGTACTTTGGTCTTTCGTCGATGAAGTAGCCGATCTCATGGTTGTGAAGGTTGTGAATGACCGGCACAACTCTGACCCCAGCAGCTTCAAGCTCGTATAAGTGTTCCAGGTTGTTGTCAAAACCATTGGGACTGAAGTCTCCGTCGAAGCTAAAGAGGAAATCGTAGTCGGCTTTGGTTAGTTTGGTATAGTCCTTGTATTGCAGGAATAGGCTGTCGCATTCAATTTTGTGCGCTTCTTTGCGAAGATTCTTTTTGTTCACGCTGAATGTGCCACAGTCCAATATTAATCCATTGATTTTGGTTCGGTGGGTTTCGGTGTATTCTTTGGGATTCTCAAGTTCATAAAACGTGAGGAGCACGTTGGGCTTCAGACTGGAGTTGATCTCGTGCAACTTCTTGATCACTGAGATGCTCAGGGAAGAAAGAAATATTTTCATGGTGGTTGTCTCCTTGGGATGGCCCCTCCAGGATTTTTCGAAGGGGCCTTATACATTGTTAAGAGTTTACTCCAAGGTGATGGGCAGGTTTGTTCTTAGGGGCAAATCATGTCTACCCTTTTGATCTTCTTCGAGATGACTCTTTGAAGGAGATCGTTAGGCGCTCCCGGGTCCGTGTCATATAGGCGCTTTAAATACTTGATTTCGACCTCTGTGAGTTGTTCTTCTGTTGTGAAGAAGTTGAATAGTATGTCATATGACACTTGCACCCCAGACAATTTCAACTTGTGAAACTGGGTTGCTGCAAGGATGTGTATGTCGAATTCATTTTTAAATGGCTCCAGGATGTGAGGAGGAAAGAGCTGAATAGGCTCGACGGATTCCGAAACATCTTGCTCATCATTAGGCAAGTGCATCGTATGTTTTATCATGGCGATCTCCTTATGGCCCCTCCAGGTGTTTCTGAAGGGGCCTTATGCGTTGCGTCGGATTAATTAGCGTCCTGGTTTTCCTGAGGCGTATCAAGCAGCAACATATCAATGTAGCTCTTGAGCTGGATCAAGGCTTTACGGTTATAAGTGCCGTCGACCTTGGTTCCCATGGTGGCGACAGGTTCCAGCGACTTGCAGAGGGTAACGACCAGCTTGTCGATGTTCGGTCCCGTCACAGGCGTGTTGGGTCCAGTCGCCGCAGGGGGGGGCTGGGTGTTGTCGGCTTCGGCTTCTGACGGAGAGGAAGGCGGCGTATCGGTGCCCGCGATGAGGTTCTTTCTCTTGAGCTTCTTCGCGATGATCAAATTGAGGAGCTCGACCGGCTTCTGCGGGTCAATCTGGTAGAGCTCCTTCAGGTGATTGCGCTCTTCACCCGTCAACGGGTCCTGTACACGAAGGAAAGCGACCATCACGTCATGGGGGAATATGACTTTGATACGCTTCAGCTTGTTCACCTCAATGGCCGCATCGATATGCTCACGGCGCTCTTCGTAGCTGGATTCGTCGGCGATGTTGCAATTCTCCAGGAACGTCTTGAACGGTTTGTCTCCCATTTGGGCTTTTTCTTCGTCACTTTTTCCGTTATAGATAATTCCGAACTCCGCCAAGCGTTCGACGCCGTATTCCAAGTAGTTCTCCACGCCGGGCACGGACGCCAGGCTCATGTACTTCTCCCGGCTCCGCTTCTTGAGGTTGGGGAGCTTCCCGCTAATCCACTTGATCCAGTCGCGGCTGTTCTTCTGAGTGCGAATACCCTGCATCTTGAGGAGACGCTTGCCCTGCATGAACGCGAAGTAGGCGTTGACCGCGTTGGTTTTGTTCAAGACAAGGTCGAGAGTGGTCTGGCACTCATTGAAGTCCTTCAGGATCGCCTCCAGGTCATTCATCCGGTCGACCTGTTCCGAGAACTTTTTGCCCAGGTCCGAGAGCGAGTTGCTGTCCTTGATGGCATCTTCGAGCGATCCGGGCTGACCTTGACCGCCAGTGGCGCCGTAAAGCCCGGCATAGGCAACCTTCTTGGCGAAGGTTTCCACGTTTTCGCCCATGTCCATGATCGAGCTGATGGCCTTGCCGACTTCGCCACCAAGTCCGGAGGAGCCACTGCCGCCAGTGTAGCCCATGCCACCAGTGTCACCGGTAGAGCTGGTGGAGCTGGTGTCATCCGAATTGTGGGGTTTGCCAGGACCGCCGGTGACGGAGATGTTCGGCTTGTTGTCGTTGCTCATGGTGTCCTCCAAGAATGCCCCCTGTCGGGGGAGGTGGCTCTTTGGGGAGGTGGTCCCTGTGACCGACCCCATTGCGCCGTTGCTCTTGAAGAACGGTCTAAGCGAGACCCACTTTGGGTTGTGGACAAGATGTTCAGACACCTTTTGTCTCTCAGAAAACCATAGAGATCAGATGGTTATCTGAGAAAGAGCAAAGGCATTTTCAGACGGGGCAGGAGAAGGAGAATCAGGGGCGGGGGAGTAAGCCTCAAAGGCTGAGGACGTCTTTTATCGGGGGGAGTTGCTTCCCGTTTTGCTTAGTGCAAAGGGGGTTCATGGTATCAATCTTGACGCAGAGATTTTCATAGTATTCGAAGAGTCTCTGCCTCTTCTGAAGGAGTGTAGCTATCTTGTCATTATGCCTGTACTTTAACGGGATAGCTTGTTTGAGGAGCTTTTGAACAGTATCGAAATCAAGTGGGCTATTTTCATCTTCCTCATGGGCCTTGTCCCACATCCATAATAGAATGAGTCGTGTTATGTCGGCGCTTACGATATTTTCTCCAGAAAGGCAGAGCTTGTAAACCGCTTCTAGAGTTTCGTCGCTTATGCGCTTGTTCGAAAAAACACTGTCAATTGTCGCATTGAATATTTTAACGGCATGAAGTTCAAGCATAACCTGCTCAGGGTCTTTGAGGGCTTGTTTGTGGTTCAGAAGGATGCCTGAAGTCTTGTCCAGGTCCGACATGTAATGATTAGGAGCGTCATCGTCTATGCTCATTGCCCACTTGTAATACGAACGAAGCAAGGCATTGATGTCGGCGTGGTCTTTGCTTTCAAATTTAACGGGCTTCCCGTTGAGGATGGTCTCAAGAGCTTCTTCTGTGTCCAAACCAATGTAAGCGTTGCGGTACAGTCTATGGAAACGCCTCCTCACTGCTTCAACTAAGAATGATAACTTGCAAAAAGCAAGGCGAGCTTCCCTTCCGTGTTTTTCTTCAAGATACAAGGCATAGGGATGGTTCTTCGGATTGGGGTCTGCCATGTCGAAGGCGTCTGAGCCAAATCCATTGCAGCCTTCTTCAGACTCGATGGATTGGAGTTCGCCGATCTCATCAAAATAATGTCTATAATTTTCGATTGCATAGGAGAATTGTCGATAAGCGGGATTTCGACGCTGGTACTCCCAAAACCAAAAGGCGACGCTCCTGATCCTGTGGGAGTCAAAGCGGATGACTTTCTTCTCGTCGGTCTTTTTAGCCATGGCCCAGAAGTAGCAAATTCATACCTGAACGACAATCCAGGCGGATTCCAGGGCTATCTCGTCATCGAAAACCAAACGCGCAGGATGCTGCGCATCCGGTTTGAGCCAGTGATCAAAACTTGGTTTGACCACGGGCGCGGGCACGGGCTATCTAAGGCAGGAATAATGTTGGCGATGTCTCGTCAATTTCAGTCCTAATGAGCCTTTGGAGCTGTGGATGGATTACTCGACGGACCAACTTATCGGATTCATGCAGCAGTCGGAGCCGGTTGACGACGCGACACGCATGAAAATTTTCGAGTTCCTATCCCAACGGTTCTCACTGATCCCCTTGAAGGGTGGATTTCCCGCTCCAGGCAATTTCTCACGAGAGTTCAAGGCTCCTGTCGAGAACAAATGGAGCCATTGGTGCTCCCAGAAAAGACCATTCGCCACCTCCGACTTCTTCCCTGAGAGAGCGGGCATCGCCTGCGGCCCAGCCAGCGGCGTCCTTGTCCTGGACATCGACGACATGGGCAAATTCCAGGAGTGGCTTTCCACCCATAAACTAAGCGGACTTCCAGCGACTTTGACGATCAAGACTGGCGGAAACGGCGAGCGATATCACTACTACTTCCAGTATCCTCAGGATGGTAAGAGCTACGGGAATCGCTCCGTCAAAGGCGTGTTCGACATCAGGGGCCGGGGAGGACAGGTCCTTTGCCCCGGCTCACTCCACCCTGAGACGCGGATGCCCTACGTCATATCCAATCTTGCTGAAATTGCAGAAGCACCCGGCTGGCTTCTGAACTATACCCTCCACAAGTCCGTTCAGGCAGACAATGCCGCTCCATCCCTGACGAATGAAGCGCACGAGGTTCCGATTATGACTCAGAGTTCAGCGTCTCCCCAGCCCAGCGATCAGTTTATCGTAAAACTCCCGGTATCAGATGAGATCAAGCAAATGATCCTGACGCCGTTCCCTAAGGGGCAAAGATCGGAACATTCCATGGCTGTTCTTGTCGGGTTGTTAAGTGCGAACGTCGATGAAAAGACCATTCTCAGCATTTATCATTCCTATCCCATAGGCGAAAAAGCAAAAGAAGCTGGCAACCAGTGGCTTGAACGTGAAATAGAAAAAGCGAAGGAGCACATCGCTAAGGTAAAAACTAGCGCCCCTGTTCCTACTAATCCTTTTGCTCCATCTGGGAATCAAGCACCCAAGGTCAATTACTGCGTCTTCAATGCCATGGACGTAGTAAACAAGAACATCCAATTTGATTATTTCATCGACAACTTCTGGCCTAAGGGCGAGCCTTTGTTGATTACTGGTCCTGGCGGTTCTGGGAAGTCAATCATGACACTTCAAATTGCCATGGATTTGATTTCTCCTCCTATGCAGGGCTTCCTGGGTACATTCAATGTGAAGCCAACACCGCATAAGGTTCTTTTCGTCCAGTCGGAGAATACGTTCGTCGGGATGAAACAGCGGTTCGTGGAAGTTCGTTCACCAAAGTCAGGGTACCAGATTTCCGACCAACTTCTCCAGGACGGGATATTCTTCCTGGGTGTGAACAACGACATTCGGTCAATTGGCGACATGATGAGCCAGTCGTTCTTGGATGCAATTCAGAATGCTGTCGAAACGCATCAGACGGACATCATCATCCTTGACCCGCTGATCAGCTTCCATGGGCAAGACGAGAACTCGAACGACCAGATGCGCCGCTTGCTCGATCAGGTAGCGATTTTCACCGAGAGCCTTGGAGCTTCACCGCTCCTGATCCATCACCACGGGAAGTTCACCAGTGAGTCAGGCCCTGGAGGCGGAAGAGGAGCCAGCGCCATTGGTGACTGGTCCCCGAACACTTGGGAGCTGACATACAACAAGAATCAGAAGCGTTTTTCACTGACCCACAAGAAGGCCAGGAACCTTGCCCTTCAGGGAAGCCTTGACCTTGAGCTTCACTGCCTCCGGTTCCGTCCCCTGACTTCTCAATCGGCAGCTTCAGGATCGGCACAGATAGCTGTGCAGGCTCTTCAGAACCTCAGTGGGACTGCTACTTCAAAGGATCAGCTCAAGAAAGAAGTTCAGAATCTGTACAGCGCCCAGAACGAAGGGCAGACCATTTCTCCCAACACTGCCGGCAAGCGTATTGATGAAGCTGTTGCCGCTGGATTGATCAAGGAGAATCCCATTCAAGGCAGCAAGAGCAAAGGATATTCATTTTAATCCAGCAAAGAGACGGACCCTTGGGGATTTTCCGTCAAAGGCAACATCGGCAATTGACGTCAAAACTTATTATGCCTTAAATCCTTTAAAGATTTCATATGGTTACTTTAAAATTTCAAAGGCAAAGGCAAAATCGCTCTGACGATGGTAACCTATTGATTTTATTTTAAAAGCAAAGGCAAAATCGCTTATATATTTAGGGGTGGGTGCCTTTGCACCCCACCCCATATCACAATAGTGACGACGACGATGCAACGGAGACGACACAGGACAAAGCACCAAATAAAGTCATCAAATAATTTTTCAAAGATATAATTCAATTAATGTTTGCTTAAAATTTAAATTATCTAACAGAGGTTCATAGACAACGGCGACACTAGCTATGTCAATCGACACTGCACCTGGAACATCACTCGTTCAGGGAGTATGCTTAATCGACGACGTCTCTTGTCTTGAAAAGTCAGAACTTCAAGCCAGTGGAGATCGACATTTGATTCAAAGGCAATCTCAAGGAACTGAAGGAAGTGGCAAGTGCAGCCAAAGACAAGGCTGTCAATTTCGTCTCTGAAGTTTGCGCTGTGACGCGAGAAGGTCCGTGGCGGGTAAGTGTCACTATGGTCCTGCTGAAGGGTGCATAGAGCGGAGCCTGGGACCAGTTCCTGATTTCAGTGAAACCGGACGCGCAGGATGCTGCTCATATGGTCACGACTTCTCTCGGATAGTGGGCCAGACGGGGGATACTGAAAACGGACTTTGGGCCATATCTGCGATTTCCTGCGATTTCGCCCAAGGGGGGATACCCAAACCCCAGGACCAGCCCCAAATCCCAGGAAGGGGGTGCCCCGCGCGAATCCAGGGGGCCAGGGGGGATGCCG
>JAEWPX010000094.1 GCA_023399375.1 Pseudomonadota bacterium
AAAAGGCAAGAATGCCCCGGGGGGCCTGGTGGGCCGGTGGGCCCCTCGTGGACCACCCCGATAGGGGGAAAGGAAAGAATATGCCTATTTACGACATTGAGTGTCCGGCTTGCGGGTATGTCGGGGAAGTCATCCGGATCCGCGCCGAGGACGCGCCCGTCTGCCCGCAGTGCGGCGCGCCGGCCGTGAAACGGCTTTCGCCCACGAGCTCGCTGACGGGCAAGGCAGGTTCCGGCCTGCCCGGCCCCGCCGACCACGGCTGCTGCGGCTCCCATCCCGGCCACGCCGGCTGCGCCGGCCCCGGCTCCTGCTGCGGCAAGGCATAAGGACAACGCATGCGCATTCTCATCGCGAGCCCGAACGCGGACGCCCTGACCGACCTTCTCGACGCCTTTTCCGATGCCGCCCATTCCGTCCGTGTGGTCGCCACGGCCGAGGACGCCGCCAAGGCCGTGGCCGATGCCGCGCCGCAACTGTGTGTCGTGGACGCCGGCCTGCCCGACGCCGATCCCTTCGCCCTGGTGGCGCGCATCATGCGCCAAAACGCCATGATCAACACGGCCGTGGTCTCGACGCTTTCCGACGAGGACTTCCACGAAGCCGGCGAGGGACTCGGCATCCTCATGCGCCTGCCGCCCGCGCCCGGCCAAAGCGAAGCCGAAGCCCTGCTTGAGGCCCTGGCGGGCCTGGGCCTGGACTGAAAAGGAAACCGCCCATGGGAGCCGCCGCCATCCACGTGCTCGCGGACAACCGGTCCGAAGCCGACGCCCTGGCCTTCGAGCACGGCTGGTCGGCCTGGATCGACTGCGGCGCGAATGGCTGCATCCTCTGGGACACCGGGCAGACCGGCGTCTTTCTGCAAAACGCCCGCATTCTCGGCATGGACCCGGTGGGGGCCCGCTCCGTGGCCCTGAGCCACGGACACCATGACCATGCCGGCGGCCTGGCCGCCCTGCTCGCGGCCGGGTACGCCGGCACGGTCTTCGGACATCCGGACGTCTGGCTGCGCCGCTACAGCCGGCGCGGCGGCACGACCTTCCGCTCCATCGGCATGGGCGACGGCCGCCTTGCCGGCAGCCTCCCGGACTTCACCCCGGTCACGGACATCGCCGCCCTTGCCCCGGGCGTGGTCATGGTCACGGGCATTCCCCGCCGGCCCGGGAATTTCACGGCCACGGACAACCTCTTTCGCGACACCGCCGGCCAGGAGCCGGACGACGTGCCGGACGACGCCGTCCTCGTCATCGACGGCCGCGACGGCCCGTTCGTGCTGCTCGGCTGCTGCCACGCCGGCCTCGCCAACACCCTGGCCCATGCCCGGGAGCGCCTGAGCCTTTCCCGCATCGAAGCCGTGGCCGGCGGCCTGCACCTCGGCGGCGCGCACGAAAAGGCCCTTGAGCAGGCGGCGCAAGCCCTCGAGGAACACGGCGTCCGGCGGCTTTTCCCCGGCCACTGCACGGGCCGGGAGGGCGTCGAATATTTGCGCGGCGCGTTTCGGGGCGAGACCGTGGAGAGCGGCTGCGGCCTGCGCATCCGGCCCTGACGTCCCCGCTTGACCCGCACGCCCCGTGGCGCGAGAAAGGAGCATCAGCGAACCTTCCGCCCATTCCAAGGAGGCGTCATGTACTTCAAGCAGATCCAGACCCCGGGACTCGGCTGTTTTTCCTACGTCCTCGGCTGCCCGGCCGCGCGCGCATGCGTGGTGGTCGATCCCCGGCGCGACATCGACTGTTACCTGGAAATCGCCCGCGACGAAGGCATGCGCATCACGGGCGTGATCGAAACGCACCTGCACGCCGATCACGTAAGCGGCGGCCAGGAACTGCGCGCAGCAACCGGCGCGCCCATCTACATCCATCCCGGCGCGGGCGTCGGCTACCCCCACGAGCCGCTGCTCGAAGGCCAGATCATCGAAGCCGGCGCGGCGCGAATGGTAGTGCTGTACACGCCGGGGCACACGCCCAATTCCGTGTCGCTGCTCGTCAGCGACCTCGTGCGCTCGCCGGACCCGGCCATGATCCTGACCGGCGACGTGCTCTTCGTCGGCGACATCGGCCGGCCGGACCTGCCCGGCGCGGCCATTCTCGACGAGCAGGTGCGAAACCTCTTCGACAGCCTCTACGGGAAGCTCGCCAACCTGCCGCCGGAACTCGAGGTCTATCCCGCCCACGGCCAGGGATCGCTGTGCGGCCGGGGCATGAGCGCCAAGGGCGTCTCCACCCTCGGTTACGAGCGCCGGGCCAACCCCATGCTGCGCTTTGCCGATTTCGACGCGTTCAAAAAGGCCGTCCTCTCCCGGCTGCCGGCGCGGCCCAAGAGCTTTTCGCACATCATCGAGACCAATCGCCGGGGCGCGCCGCTGCGCGACAGCTGCCCCCAGGAGCGCGAGCTGCCCCCCGAGCGTTTCGCCGCGCTCATGGAGGCCCCGGACACGGTGGTCATCGACAGCCGCGACGCCGCAGCCTACGGCGGCGCGCACATTCCGGGCAGCCTCAACATCGGTTTCGAGAAGCAGCTCGCCAACTGGGTGGGCATGTCCGTGGCCCCGGGGGCGAAGATCTGCATCGTCGCCGCGAACCGCGAGCGGGCCTCGGCCATGCGCCTGGAGCTTTTCCGCATCGGCTACGACGACATCCTGGGGCATCTGGCCGGCGGCATGTCCGCCTGGACCCTAAGCGGCCGGCCCGTGGCCTCGCTGCCGCAGATGTCCGTCCACGATCTGGCCGCAGCCCTTTCCGGCGAGACGCCGCCCCTGCTCCTCGACGTGCGCACGGACGCGGAATGGGAGGACGGCCATGCGCCCCAGGCCGTGCACCGGCCCTTTGCCGACATCCTGGAACGCGGCCCGGACGTGTGCCTCACGGGCCCGGTGGCCGTCGTCTGCGGCTCGGGCTACCGCTCCAACATCATCGGCAGCGCCCTGGCCGCCTCGGGCTGCGCCGACGTGCGCTCCGTGGCCGGCGGCATGATCGCCTGGACCCGCGCCGGCCTGCCCACCGTCACGTCCTGAACACGCTTCCCTTCGGCATACGAAAAGGGCGCATCGCCGCGATTGGCAGATGCGCCCTTATCGGGGTGGTCCAGGAGGGGCCTTCGGCCCCTCCTGGCCGCCGGAGGCATTTCTTGATTACCCTTCCAACTGCTGGATGGCGTCGAGTTTCCAGCGGTCTCCCGGCACGTCGTCGCGGCGCACGAAATGCCAGACCTCTCGCACCTGTTCGGGTTGGGAGGCTTTCGGGTCTTCGCGCAGGAGCGTGTCGAAATAGGCCGAGGCGATGGTGGCCGAGCCTTGCTGGCGCACTTCGAGCAGCTGCGCGTTGACGAGCAACACGTCCGTCGGCGTCGGGGTCGGATCCTCGGCCGCCTGCTTGCGCACGTCCTCCATGAAGGCCGGCGTGGCAAACGACTCGATATCCTTTATATCCCGGGCGCTCCAGGAGCGCTGCAACCGGGCGAAGAGCGTCTTGGCACCGGCCAGGAAATCCTCGGCGTCGAAACCGGGCGGCACCTGCGGCCCGGCGGGCGCTTCCTGCGGCGCAGCGCCCAGGTTGCCCCAACCGTCGGCGGCGGCATCGCGCATGGGAGAGGCGTCGCGCAACGATTCGGTTTCGTAGGTGCGGGCCATGGTCGGGCCGCTTTGCGTGGCCGCGCGGCGGGAGCGCAAAAAGCGCATGAGCAGGAAGAGCCCGCCGCCGATCAGCAGGATATCGAGCAGGCTCGGGCCGCCCCAGCCGTGCCCGCCGCCGAAGAGCATGGAACCGAGCAGGCCGCCCACGAGCAGTCCGCCGAGCATGCCGCCGAAACCGGGGCGGGAGAACATGCCGCCGCCGGGGTTCGCGGCCGTGGGATTTTGCCGCTGGGCCTGCTGTTGCGTGCCGAAAGCGCTGGACGGCGTGCCCGGCGCGCCCATGCTCGGGCGCGTGGTGGTGGAAAAGGAATTGCGGTTCCCGATGGAACCGCCGCCGCCCAGGCGTTTGGCGGAAACGTCGCCCACGGACAGAAAAACCAGAACAAAAAGAGCCATCAGTAACCCGGTGGCCTTGCGCACGACAATCCTCCTTGTGTGCAGCCCCGGCCGTATTTCCGTTTGGCCGGGAGAACCTTCCGTCCTGTTGCGCCACAATGTCGCGCGGCGCGCTTGCGGCTCCGGCGGATGATCAGCCGGCCGGCGCAGGTCGCGCGGGAGACTCCCGCAGAGGAGATCCCGCACGCAACAGACTTCGGTTCCATAGTACTATCAGCATGCAAGGGGGAGGCGTCAAGGAAAACCGGCCTACATGGAACATTGTTTAGGTGTGAGCGCCACGGCGAAAGCGGACAGGAAAGGCCTGGTCTCGAAGGCGGAACCGGCGACCGGCACAACGGCATGGGGCCGGCCGATGCTGCCGTGGCGGGCGGTGACGGCGGCTTCGGAAAATTCCAGCACCAGCGGCGTGACCTCCCGGTCGCCGTCGCCGCAGATGCTCTCGCGCACCTGCGGGGCGAGTTCCAGGCGCGTGCCGTCGGCCAGCCGCGCCGTCAGGCTCGTGCGCACCGTGGCCACACGTTCCACGACGCCCTCCGGCGAAAAGGTCAGGGAATTCTCGTCGCCGCTGATGCCCACGGCGTCGGGATCGAACGCCCAGACGCGCCCGACAGGCGTGGGCGCTTCCAGGGGCCGCGCCGGCTCCACGGAGCGCAAGGCCCCGCCCGGATGCAAGCTCAGTCCGAGCCGCACGGGCGCGTTGCCCACGGGCGTGCGCACCGCGACTTCCTCGCCCGGCCACAGCGTCAAGCTGCGCAGCCCCCCCGCGGCGTCGAAAGCCACGGCCACGAACCGGGCCGCCACAACGCCGACCGGCGTTTCCAGGCGCAGCACCTCGGCCAGGCCGGCCTCGTCGGCCTCGGTCCAATAGCCGGACAGCTTGCCGTTTAAGGGAAACACCCGGGCCACGCCGCCGTTGTCGTGGAACGTCACGAGCTCCGCCGGCAGCGGGCCAATGGGCGTTTCCACCACCGTGCGCGTTTCGAGCGGCAGCGACCGCACCTTGCCATTGGTGTGAAAAGTCAAAGGCGGCTGGTGCATGCGCCGCGAATCATCGATGGTGTACTGGGGCATGAGCCTGCCCACGGAAGTTTCCAGGGACACGGGCCCCTGCACGTACATAGCCTTCACGACGCCGTCCGGGTACAGGTCCGGCTTCCCGGCCACGGGCAGCGGCCCGTAGGGAGTGGTCACGGTTTCCATGCTTCCCGGAAAGCAAGGAGCGGGCCATAATCAACTATCAATAATTTCAAATGATTCCATCATCTCTGCAAGACGCGTCCGACAAAACTGTCCTCTCCGGCCTACAAAAGAGTGACCAGCCCGCAGGCCCGGCCGTCACCGCCCCGTAACCCGCGCCTTCCATACTGCCCGCGCCGTCCCCCCAACCCGCGAGGCCGACATGCTGACCTTCGCCCACTCCACCTATTTTCACGACCTGCTTGCCAGCTTCTCCGCCGGCGTGGTCATCGCCAACATCAAGGGGCTGGTCTACGCCTCCAACGAGGCCGCCTCGGACCTGCTCGGCGAAACCGCGCAAGCCCTCGCCGAACCGGCCACGGCCCGGGCCATCGTCGCCCGCGCGGACAAGCCCCGGCAACTGGCCCGCTTCCTGGCCGCGCCCATCAAGCACGGCCGCAAGCCCGAGCCCATCGCCTTTCGCTACCGCCACCCGGACGGCGCGGACCGCCATCTGCGGCTGTCCGCCTCGCTGCTGCTGGAAAACGAAAAGATCTTCGGCATCCTGTTCGAAATCGACGACATGACGGAAATCTACGCCCTGCACGCCCGGGAACGGGCCATGCTGCTCGGCATCCACGCGGCCCAGCAGCAGCGCATCGAAAGCCTGGGCCGCTTCTCCCTGGCCGTGGCCCACCAGATCAGAAACCCGCTCATGGTCATCGGCGGCTTCACCGGAAGGCTGCTGCGCCGCCATCCCCAGGGCGACCCCGACTGCGACGCCCTGTCCATGATCCTCGACGGCGCGAAACGCCTGGAAGCCGTGGTGCGGGCCGTGTCGACCTACGCCCGGAAACGCGAAGCCGCGCCGGTCATGGTCGATCCCCGCGACCTGGCCATGCGCGCCATGGAAACGGCTCGGGCGCGCACGGGATGCGACGCGCCCTTCGTCCTGGAGTCGTCCGTGGGGCTCGCCCGCATCGACGCGGCGCTGGCTGTGGAAGCGCTGGCGGAAATCCTGGCCAACGCCCTGGAGGCATTGACGGCGTGCGGCAACCCGCAGGCGGCGGTCGCCGTATCCTGCCGCCGCGAGACAAACGGAGGCCTGCGCTTCGCGGTGGCGGATCAGGGGACGGGCATATCCGAGGACATCCGGCCCTTCGTCTTCGATCCGTTCTTCACCACCAAAGCGGTGGGCGTGGGCATGGGGCTCGCCATCGCCAAACGCGACGCCGAGGAACTCGGCGGCAGCCTCAGCCTCGCGCCAGGCCCCGACGGCGGCTGCCTGGCCGTGCTGCTGCTCGCCGACGCGACAACCGGCTGACCCCCACCCTCAAGACGGGGTGCGCACCCGGGAAGGTGGCAGCCCCCTTCCCGGAAGCGGCGCGCCACTACTCTTCCAGAAACGCGCTTTCGCCGCGGGGAGCGGCCAGATACGGCCGGCCCATGTCCTCCAGCAGCGCCTTGCAATGCACGCACAAGGTCGCCGTGGGCTGGGCGCGCAGCCGCGCTTCGCCGATCTCCTCGCCGCACTCCTGGCAGATGCCGTATTCGCCTTCCCGGACACGGCCCAGGGCCTCGCGGACCTCCGCGATGAGCTGCCGGTCCCGCTCGCCCATGATGATGCCGAGATGCCGGTCGGACTCGGCCGTGGCCCGGTCCGTGACGTCGGCGAAACTCGCCACTTCCTGCGACATGACGTCCAGCGCGTCGCGCGACTGGCCGATGAGGGTTTCAAGCATGTCGCTTAACACCTGCCGGAAGCGATCCACATCAAGATGTCCCATGGTGTTTCTCCACGCGGCGAAGGGTTGTCGAAAGCCCGGAATCGGGAACTCTCCCGGAAACCGAGCGTAACCCGTTTGCCCGATGGATTTGGAACGACGGTGACGGCCGTGTGGAGAGTGCGTGACGGCGTTATCGGCCGGCCGGTTACCCGGCGGCGGCAAATTCTTCCTGCCAGCTTCCAGACGCACTCAATATTTTCAGCATATTAGCTGCCACACTTTCTGGCAGCTTTCTTGCTTTTTTCCCGGCACGGCGGATTCCCCACAGGGGAAACGGCTGATCTTGCCGCCCGGAGGCGCGTATGGCCACGACCATCACTTCCCCGAATACCAATGACGTCGTCAATTGGGCCTACAAGTACAGCCTGGCCTGCGCCAAGCTCACTTCAGCAGAAAACGCGGCCAGTTCTTCGGCTACACGCAGCAAGGACATCGCCACGGCCAAGGCGGACTTCAACGCCACCATGAAGAGCCTCGTGCCGACAGATGTCCAGACCAGCGTGCAGTTCCAATACATGGACGCGCTGACCCAATACAACACCGACATGGCCTCCGCCACGACCGAAAAAGGACGTCAGGCTGCCCAGACAACGCTCTATTCGACACTGAGCAACATCACCATGCCGTCGGCCACGTCCACGACCCTCGCCGACCTGGCCACCGCCAACCAGACCGCCGCCTCCAACGCCGCCGCCAACATCAAATCCATGGTCTCCAACGCCGGCAGCGCCTGGCTCAGCGCCGTCGCCAGCGGGGCGAACCTCCTCCATACACAGGCCGCTAGCCTCACGGAATCCATCAAGACCGCCCTCGCCCAGGTCGGCGTCGATACCTCCAACATCACCACGCCAACCCTCTCCACCACCGCCTCCTCGGCGTTCGCCGCCTCCTCGGCCTCGGCCACAACCGGCGGCTCGGCCGGCTCCATCCTGAGCGCCGCACTCATCGGCTACCTCGTCGCCGAACAAGCCGGCGGGGGATAGTCGGATAGCGAAGGGGAAAAAGGCAAAGACATGCCTCCGGCGGCCAGGAGGGGATGATCCCCTCCTGGACCTCCCCGACGGGGGAGCGGTCGGCGCCCGTGATCGCGGAAATGGGGCTGCCCCGCAGGCCGCAAAGCCGGCCAGCACGGCAGCCCCATTTC
>JAEWPX010000116.1 GCA_023399375.1 Pseudomonadota bacterium
GCAAGGGCGGCATCGGCAAGTCCACCACCACCCAGAACACGGCCGCCGCCATGGCCCACTTCCACGGCAAGAAGATCTTCATCCACGGCTGCGACCCCAAGGCCGACTCCACGCGCCTCATCCTCGGCGGCAAGCCGCAGGAGACGATCATGGACACCCTGCGCGTGCTCGGCGCGGAAAAGGTGACCAACGATAAGGTCATCAAGAAGGGCTACATGGGCATCCAGTGCGTGGAATCCGGCGGTCCCGAGCCCGGCGTCGGCTGCGCCGGCCGTGGCGTCATCACGGCCATCGACCTCATGGAGGCCAACGGCTCCTACACTGACGACCTCGACTTCGTGTTCTTCGACGTCCTCGGCGATGTCGTGTGCGGCGGCTTCGCCATGCCGATTCGCGACGGCAAGGCCCAGGAGGTCTACATTGTGGCCTCGGGCGAGATGATGGCCATCTACGCCGCCAACAATATCTGCAAGGGCCTCGTCAAATACGCCAAGCAGTCCGGTGTGCGCCTCGGCGGCGTCATCTGCAACAGCCGCAAGGTAGACATGGAGCGGGAGTTTCTGGAGGAGTTCACTTCCGCCATCGGCACGCAGATGATCCACTTCGTGCCGCGTGACAATATTGTGCAGAAGGCGGAATTCAACAAGAAGACCGTCACCGAATGGGACCCCAACGAGAACCAGTCCCAGGAATACAGCGCCCTGGCCGACAAGATCATCCACAACGAGATGTTCGTCATCCCCAAGCCCCTGACCATGGACGAACTCGAAGCCATGGTCGTGAAGTACGGCATCGCCGATTAGACCCACTGCACCGGCACGACAACACTCACACGCATATCCGGCCCGCGCCGTTGCGCCGAGAGGGGGACCGCGGCTAGGCCGGGATCAGGAGCAACAATATATGAAGATGATCAAAGCTATCGTGCGCCCGGAGGCGGCCGAGACAGTGACCGAGGGGCTGGCTGACGCCGGATTCTTCACCATGACCAAAGTCAACGCCTATGGCCGGGGCAAGCAGAAGGGCATCACCATGGGCGATGTTCACTACGACGAACTGCCAAAAACCATGATCATGATGGTTGTGGACGACAAAAGTGTCGAGGAAGTGCTCAAGATCATCAAATACAAGGCCTACACCGGCAATTTTGGTGATGGCAAGGTCTTTGTGCTGCCCGTGGAGCAGGTCTTCACGGTGCGCACCGGACAGATGGGATTGTAGGGAGCGGCGCATGAAAGAGATCATCGCCATTATCCGCCCCAAAAAAGTGGGCGCCACCAAGGATGCTCTGGAAAAGCTGGGATTCCCGAGCTTCATGGCCGTGCGCGTCCTCGGCCGTGGCCACCAGCGGGGCATCGCCGGCGAAATTGCCTGCGACATCCCCGAGGAACTCAAGGGCCAAGGCAAATCCGGCGGTATGAAATACGTCCCCAAGCGCATGCTGTCGGTGGTCGTGCCAAACGCCGACGCGGACTCGGTTGTGGCCGAGATCATCAAAGTCAACCAGACCGCGCAGATCGGCGACGGCAAGGTCTTTGTCCTGCCTGTGGACGGCGCGCTGCGCCTGCGCACCGACGAAGCCGGCGACGCGGCCATCTTGTAGCGGCTGGCCGGACGGGGGGAAGCCTCCGGCGGCCAAAGGGCTTGCGCCCTCTGGACTCCCGCGACGAGACGAAAACAACGGACGGCTCTGCCCAAGCGGCTTGCGGGCGGACGACCGTCACGAGGAACATATGCCATATCATCTGTTCAAATGCAGCGAATGCATTCCCGAGCGCAAGGAGCACGCCGTCTTCAAGGGACCCGGGGAAACCCTGGCCGACGCGTTGCCCCTTGGCTACTTGAACACCATCCCCGGCACCATCTCCGAGCGCGGCTGCGCCTACTGCGGGGCCAAGCACGTCATCGGCACGCCCATGAAGGACGTGATCCACTTAAGCCACGGTCCGGTCGGCTGCACCTACGATACCTGGCAGACCAAGCGCTACATCAGCGACAACGACAACTTCCAGATCAAGTACACCTTCGCCACGGACATGAAGGAAAAACACATCGTGTTCGGCGCGGAGAAGATGCTCAAGCAGAATATTCTCGAAGCGTTCAAGGCCATGCCCCACATCAAGCGCATGACCATCTACCAGACCTGCGCCTCGGCGCTGATCGGCGACGACATCAACGCCGTGGCCGCTGAGGTCATGGAAGAACTGCCGGATGTCGACATCTTCGTGTGCAACTCCCCAGGTTTCGGCGGCCCCAGCCAGTCCGGCGGCCACCACAAGATCAACATCGCCTGGATCAACCAGAAGGTCGGCACGTTCGAGCCCGAGATCACAAGCGACTACGTCATCAACTACGTGGGCGAGTACAACATCCAAGGCGACCAGTTCGTGATGGACGACTACTTCAAGCGCATGGGCATCCAGGTGCTGTCCACGTTCACGGGCAACGGCTCCTACGACGACCTGCGCGGCATGCACCGCGCGCACTTGAACGTGCTCGAATGCGCCCGTTCGGCCGAGTACATCTGCAACGAATTGCGCAAGCGGTACGGCATCCCCCGGCTCGACATCGACGGCTTCGGCTTCGGTCCGCTCGGGCAGTCGCTGCGCAAGGTAGCGCTTTTCTTTGGCATTGAGGACCGGGCGAAAAAAATCATCGCGGAGGAAACCGCGAGGTGGAAGCCGGAACTCGACTGGTACGCCGCGCGCCTGGAAGGCAAAAAGGTCTGTCTGTGGCCCGGCGGTTCCAAGCTCTGGCACTGGGCCCACGTTATCCATGACGAAATGAAGGTGGACGTGGTTTCGGTCTACACCAAGTTCGGCCACCAGGGCGACATGGAAAAGGGCATCGCCCGCTGCGAGGAAGGCGCGCTGGCCATCGACGACCCCAATGAACTTGAGGGGTTGGAAGCCATGGAAATGCTCACGCCCGACATCATCTTCACGGGCAAACGTCCCGGCGAAGTGGCCAAGAAAATTCGCGTCCCCTACCTCAATGCCCACGCCTACCACAACGGCCCATGGAAAGGTTGGGAAGGATGGGTCCGCTTCGCCCGCGACATCTACAACGCCATCTATTCGCCCATCCACGAACTGTCCAAGCTGGACATCAGCAAGGACGAGATCCCCACGGACAAGGGTTTCGTCACCCGGCGCATGCTTTCCGACGTCAACCTGCCCGAGGAAGTGCGCAACTCCACCGAGATGCGGCCCTATTCCGGGGAGTTCGACTGTCTGCCCGCCTATACGCGGGAAAGCTACCCCTATATGGAAAAACAGCCTGCCCCTGTCACGGCGGCCTAGAGAGGACGGTCGACAATGGAAGATCTCCGTAAGGAACGCATGGAGCAGCTCCTCGACTACATCATGAAAAAGTGTCTGTGGCAGTTCCACTCGAGGTCCTGGGACAGGCGCAACCAAAACGAGGGCATCCTCAAGAAAACCAAGCAGATCCTGTGTGAAGAGAAGGTGGACCTGGAGACACCGGCGGAGCGTTGCTACTGGGTGGACGCCGTGATCATGGCCGAGGCCTTCCGCGAACGCTACGTCTGGCTCGACGGGATGCCGAAGGATGAAATCGCGGCCATCATGAAGGACCTGCACGCACGCCTGGACTACCTGACCATCGACGGGTCCCTCAATCAGGAACTGACCGACCAGCACTATTAGAAGGAATCCTCTATGACCTGCGAACTCATGGAACGGTCCCGCGCCGGGATCATCAACCCGATCTTCACCTGCCAGCCGGCCGGGGCGCAGTTCGTCAGCATCGGCATCACGGACTGCATCGGCATCGTGCACGGCGGGCAGGGGTGCGTCATGTTCGTGCGCCTGATCTTCTCCCAGCACTTCAAGGAGAGCTTCGAGCTGGCTTCGTCCTCGGTCCACGAAGACGGGGCGGTGTTCGGGGCCTGCGGCCGCGTTGAGCAGGCCGTGGACGTGCTTTTGATGCGCTACCCCCACGTCAAGGTGGTGCCCATCATCTCCACCTGTTCGACCGAAGTCATCGGCGACGACATCGAGGGCGTGGTGACCAAGCTCAACGAGGGCCTGCTCAAGGAGAAGTACGCCGGACGCGAGGTGCACCTCATCCCCATCCACACGCCGAGCTTCGTCGGCAGCATGGTCACGGGCTACGACATCGCCATGCGCGACATCGTCAGCTACTTCGCCAAGAAAACCGAGCCCAGCGGCAAGCTCAACGTCATGACCGGCTGGGTCAACCCCGGCGACGTCACGGCCATCAAGCACCTGCTCAAGGAAATGGACATTGAGGCCACGGTGCTCTTCGAGATCGAGGCATTCGATTCGCCGCTGATGCCTTCCGGCAACCATGTCTCCCACGGCGAGACCACCATCGAGGACTTGCGCGGCACGGCCAACGCCGTCGGCACCATCGCGCTCAACCGCTACGAGGGCGGCAAGGCGGCCGAGTTCCTGCAAAAGGAATTCGACCTGCCCACTGTCATCGGCCCCACGCCCATCGGCATCCGCAACACGGACACCTTTCTGGCCAACCTCAAAAAGCTCACCGGCAAGCCCATTCCCGAGTCGCTCGTGCGCGAGCGCGGCATCGCCATCGACGCGCTCACCGACCTCGCCCACATGTTCTTCGCGGACAAAAAGGTGGCCATCTACGGCAATCCGGATCTGGTCATCGGCCTGGCGGAATTTTGCATCGACCTGGAAATGCAGCCCACGGTCCTGCTCCTTGGCGATGACAACCCGGCCTACGCCAGGGATCCGCGCATCAAGGCGCTCCAGGAAAACGTCGACTGGGAAATGGAGGTCATCACCAACGCCGACTTCTGGGAACTGGAGGACCGCATCAAGAACAAGGGCCTCAAGCTCGATCTGATTTTGGGGCATTCCAAGGGGCGGTTCATCTCCATCGACTACAACATCCCCATGCTGCGCGTGGGCTTTCCCACCTACGACCGGGCCGGCATGTACCGCCATCCCGTGGTCGGATACGCCGGGGCCATTTGGCTCGCCGAACAGATGGCCAACTTGCTTTTCACGGACATGGAACACAAGCACGTCCGGGAGTGGAGCCTCAACATGTGGTAGGCCCGGTCCGCGCCTTCTTCCCGTGGCTGCCCGCGATGCTCGCGGCGCGGCCTCGGGGCGGCGGGGAACCTGCGCGCCATGCAAAGGATCGGCCATGACAGAGAGACGACATATTGCGCAGCTGGCGACGGCCGGGAACGGACGCCGGGAAGGTTCGCTGAAAATCCTGTATTTCGCCTACGGCGCGAACATGCACCCCGAGCAGATGAAAATGCGCTGCCTCGGCCCCGAACTGCTCTCCGTGGCCCGGCTCGCCGATTACAGGCTGGCCTTTTTCGGCTCCTCGCTCGTCTGGGACGGGGGCCTCGAAACCATCGTGCCCTCACCGGGGAAAGAAGTCTGGGGCGTGCTTTACGCGCTTTTCCCACTGGACGCAGACAGCCTCGACGCCTGGCAGGACGCGCGCTTCGACGGCACCGGGGCCTATTTCCATTCCCCGGTCACGGTGACGGATAGCGCAGGCGTTCCCCATGAAGCGCTGCTCTACAAGAAGGACATGCTCGGCGAGCCGCGAAAACCAAGCCGGGAATACCTGGAGCATATCGCGTGCGGCGCCGAGCTGCGCGGCCTGCCGGAGCAGTACGTGGCGCGGCTTCGGGATATTCCGACGAAGAAGGCCCGCTACCCTGTTCCCGTCATGCGCCAGGACGCCGGGGGCCAGCGCCGCAGCACCACCTGCGCGGACTGCGGCAGCCTCATTGCAACCGATTGACGCCGGCGTCGCAGGAGACGCCGGAAAGGAGGAGTCGCCATGCCCAATCAAGGATTCCCGCACGGGCCGATGCGCCGCAAGGAACGGGAGATTACGGACCTCGCCGCCATCGACGCGATCCTGACTGCCGGGAAGGTCCTGTATCTGGCCCTTTGCGAAGAGGATACGCCCTTTCTCGTGCCGGTTTTCTATGCCTATGTTGGCAACGAACTGTATTTCCACGGTTCGCGCGTCGGCACGAAAATGTCCATCCTCAAACGCAATCCGAAGGTTTGTTTCGCCGTATCCATGGATCATGGGGTCATTGCAAGCGAGAACGCCTGCGATTTTGAAGCCAAACATCGCACTGTCATCGGCCTTGGCCGGGCCAGCATCGTGGACGATGAAGAGGAAAAGCTAGTGGCGCTCGACAGGATTGTTGCCCACTTTACGGAGCGCAAATTCGATTATCCGAAGACCAGCCTTGCCGCTACGGCCGTGGTGCGCATCTCCATTGAGTCCGTCAAGGGCAAGACCCACGGCATGCCTTGAGGGTTAGCGCGGCAACAGACTGTTTCTTTTCAAGGAGAACTTGCCATGCTCATTGCGGTTGTCGTCGATTGCGAAGGGGTGTGCACGTCGCCATACGGCGAATGCGCATTGCATGTTTTTGACAACGAATACGGGGCATGGACCCGTGTCAGGGAAATAGCGTTTCAAATCGGGCAGGACATGGGGTTGCTTAAGGCGAAGGCGGCCTTACGCGAAGCCGTTTCCCGGATGCCGGACTGCAAGGTCTTTGTCTCGACGGAAACGCGGGGCTTCGTCAATGCGGTTCTCCAGGAAGAGTTCGGATTTCACACCTGGAGCACCCGGGGGCTGCTGCCGGGGCAACTCGACGTCATCGCGACCAAGGAACTCGAGCTTGCCCAGTCGCCCCCGCCGCTAGCCCTTCAAGAGGTGCAGACGGGTTGCGGGGGCGGTTGCCGCAGTTCGCGCCGCAGCACGGATTTCGCTGCCGGGAGTTGTCCACCCGAGGCGTTGGAGCGTGTCGGCGAGGGCCATTACCGCATCAATCTCATGGACGTGCTGAAACGGGACCCGGATTTGAACTCCAGGAGGGTGCTCCTCCCGATCCTGGAGGATAGCGCGTTCGAGAAGCTGGAGATCTTCTGCGATCACGTCCCCCGCTGGTTCGCGGGGACGCTTGCCGCAATGCGGCTTGCCGCCGAATACCAACCGGCTAAACCGGGCGTCACCATCACGGTTTCCCCGGCTGTCGGCTGAGGCGGCCTTTTCCATTCGCGCAGAAGGAGGCCTTCATGGTCGATTTGCACGAGGCCAGCTGGTTGCGGCCACGGCGGCGAGCCGGGCCGGAGCCGGCGTCAGCAAGGCCCATGCTGCCTGGACTGCGGCCCGAACCCGGAATGCATGGGATGTCGGCTCGGAAACGAAAGCCCAGGTCGCACATCTGTTGCGCAATTATCCCGAGCACACGATAAATGGCGCCACGGCGCATCTCCTCTCCTGCCGCAGGCGCGGCATCGAGACCACCGTCGTCTTCAATCCCTTTCACGCCGTGTTGTTCGATATCTTGCGCGAAGCCGGCCTTTGGAAGCAGTACCTCGCCTGGAAGGCGGCCGTCGTGAACATCGTCGATGCGGTCAACGCCGGCGAGAGCGGTCCCCGCATCGCGCTTTGGGACTTTTCCGATTACAATCGGATCACGACCGAACCCGTGTTGGTGGAAGGCGTATTGCGCGACAAACTCGGATACTTTTCCGACCCTTTTCACTACAAGCGCAATGTTGGTAACCTGATGCTGCGTCGCATGATCGCCGGCGAGGAGACCGTGCCCGGGTTCGGGCATAAGCTGTTTATGGCCGACGTCGCCGCCGATGCGGTCCGCCTCGAGGCCGGGCACGAGGCCTTTTTGCGCGACAACGACGCCTACGTCGGCAAGGTGCTCGGGCGCGCCGCGCAGGACGGCAGACCGTGAAACGCGCGGACATGGAGGCTCGTCGGCGCGCGGTCAGGGAGATCGACGCCGCGTATGCGTCGCTGGTCCGGCGGCGCAACACGCTCGAAGCCCTGCTGGATGCCGGCGACATGGCGGCTGCGAGAAGCGAAGTCGGCCGGCTCGGTGAGGAAGCCGGGCAGTTGCGACGTCTTCTGGCTGCCCATGTCCCCGAGACGGTTCCCCCGCCGGACGCTTTTTGCCGCATGGTTTGCTGCGACGGCGACGAGCATGTGCTGCGCATGGAAATGCCCGGCCAACTCCATGCGGCCATGGCCTGGCCGGGAAAACGCCGCCGTTCCTTGCGCGGCTTCGGGAAGTGAAGGAGGCCGCCCAGTCGCCCTTCATAGTCGAATACCAAGGGCGGGCGGTGAAGCCGATCAGCCGGGTCATGAAGACGGCGCGTCGACGTGCCGGGATCACCTAGCCCGTGGTCCTGTACGATGTCCGGCACCTGTTCGCGACGCCCCTCCTGCGGGAAGGCGGCGATTGTCTGCGGTGAGCAACCTGATGGGGCATTCCTCGATCCAGATGACCGCGAACAACTACTACCACCTGCTCGGCGATGAAAAACGCAGGACCATCGCGAAGTTGCCGCGACTGGAACAAGCTGCCCGCTATTTCCGTCTCACATGGGACGCGGTGGAGCAGACAGCATCCTCTCCGAAGTGAGCAGCATCCCTGCCAAATGTCATCTCAATTTTTACGAGTAAAATCAGATGGTTGCCCAAAAATGTTGTCCGGCCAGGTTATCCAAAAGCGAAAGGGGACAGGAAACGAAGTCCTATCCCCTTGAAATAATTGGTCGGGGCGAGGTGATTTGAACACCCGGCATCCTGCTCCCAAAGCAGGCGCGCTACCAGTCTGCGCCACGCCCCGACGAAGACCGCCTTGGTTACTGCAACTTCCCGCCCATGGCAAGAAGCGGCAGAGCTCAGGGCAGGCCGCGCCCGGCGATGGCCGCGCCGCAGGCGTCGCAGACGCCGCCGTGCATGTGCGACGCCGCAAGACCCATGCCCGCGCGCGCCAGGACCACGGCCCCGCAGGACGGGCACAGCGTTCCGTTGCGCCGGTCGTCGTGGACGTTGCCCACGTACACGTAGCGCAGCCCCGCCTCGCGGCCGATTGCGTAGGCGCGCTCCAGCCGCTCCGGCGGCGTCGGCGGCGTGTCGCGCATGGCGAAGTCCGGGTGGAAGCGCGAAATGTGCCAGGGCGTGTCCGCACCGAGCTCGCCAGCCAGGAACTGCGCCAATCGCATCAGCTGCGCGTCGTCGTCGTTGCGGCCGGGAATGAGCAGCGTCGTCACCTCGAGCCACCAGCCCAGACGGCGGATGTGCACGAGGTTTTTGAGCACCGGCGCGAGTCTGGCTCCGCACACCTGCTCGTAGAACGTCGGATCCATGGCCTTGAGGTCGATGTTGGCCGCATCGATGAGACCGGCCAGGGCGTCCAGACAGGCCCGGCTCGAAAAGCCGTTGGAGACCATGATGTTATTGAGTCCCGCCTCGTGGGCCAGGGCGGCCGTGTCGGCCATGAGCTCGAAAAAGACCGTGGGTTCGGAGTAGGTGTAGGAGATCGAGGCCGCGCCGCTGCGTTTGGCTGCGGCCACGAGTTCGGCCGGGGTTACCCGCTCGCCGCTAACGGCCTTGCCCTGCCGCGGCGGCTGGGACAGGCTGTAGTTCTGGCAGAAGGCGCAGGAGAGGTTGCAGCCCATGGTGCCGAACGAGAAGGTCCGGCTGCCCGGTTGGAAGTGGTAGAGCGGCTTTTTCTCCACCGGGTCGAGATTGGCCGCGGCGACCCGCTCGTAGGCCAGGGTGAAAAGTGCGCCAGCCTTGTTGGCGCGCACTCCGCACAGGCCGCGCGCGCCGTCGGCGATGCGGCAGAAGTGCGCGCACAGGCGGCAGGACACGCGCCCGTCGGGCAGCTTTTTCCAAAGCCGTGCCGGATGCATGGCGTCCTCCCTTGGTTACGGCGTTTGGGGAACGTTTGCCGGCTGCATGCCCGGGGGGTGGCCGAAGCCGGACTGTCCCGCGCCGCCTTGTCCTTGCGGCAGCGAACCCTGCCGCGGCATGCCGCCTTGCCCGGACTGGCCGCCAGCCGGCAGGCCCTGCCGGGCCTGTCCCGCGCCCTGGCCGAACGAGCCGCCCGGGGCCATGTTGCCCGCGCCGCGACCGCCTTGTCCGGCCCCGGGCATGCCGGGCTGCCCCATGCCCGGGCCGGCGCCCATGGGCATGGCCCCGGGCAGGCCGATCTGCGGATAGATGTAGAAAGGGCCGGCCTGGGGCTGGTTCTGGTCGGACTTGGGGCGCGGCCGGATTTCCATGACTTCGTTGCCTTCCTCGTCGCGACCCATGCGCATGTGGTCCACGGTTCCCATGTGGATGTCCTTGCGCGGCGCGTCGTCGCCGGACGGGCCGGGCGGCAGTTCCGGCGGCGGGCCGTAGCGCGAGGGGCCATCCATGCCGTCGGCCGCCGCGGGCCGGCAGGGAAGGGCCAGGAAGGCCGCCCCGGCGAGCGCCAGGGCCGGCAGAACCGCGGCCAGGGCCGCCTGGAGGGGGAGGGCAGGCTTCCCTTGAATTCGGGCCGCAAAAACACTATGAAAAAATGTTTTCATGTCGCAGTCCTCGCAAGGAGCAACCCATGGCCGACAGATCGGCAGCCTACAAGGCCGCGGGCGTTGACATCGACGCCGGCAACTCCCTGGTTTCGCGCATCAAGTCCATCGTGGCCGGCACCTACGGCAAGGGCGTGGTCTCCGACATCGGCGGCTTCGGCGGCTTGTTCAAGCTCGAGGCCGGAGCCTATGCCGAGCCGGTGCTGGTGTCCTCCACGGACGGTGTCGGCACCAAGCTCAAGCTCGCCCATGACTTCGATCGCCACGATACCGTGGGTATCGATCTTGTGGCCATGTGTGTCAACGATATTCTGGTTCAGGGAGCCAAGCCGCTTTTCTTTCTGGATTATTTTGCCACGGGCAAGCTTTCGGTCGATCTGGCCGCGCGCGTGGTGGCCGGCATCGCCGAGGGCTGCAAGGAGTCCGGCTGCGCCCTGCTCGGCGGCGAGACCGCCGAGATGCCGGGCTTTTATCCCGACGGCGTCTACGATCTGGCCGGTTTTTGCGTGGGCATCGTGGACAACGCCAAGATCGTGGACGGCTCGAGCATCGGCGTCGGCGACGTGGTCATCGGCATCGAATCCTCCGGCCCGCATTCCAACGGCTATTCGCTGATCCGAAAGCTCCTCGACGCTTCGGGCCTCGGGCCCGACGATCCCATGCCGCTTGCCGGCAAGACCGTGGCCGAGGCGCTTTGCGCGCCCACGCGCATCTACGTCAAGACGGTGCTCAACCTCCTGCGCGACTTCGAGATCAAGGGCATGGTGCACATCACGGGCGGCGGTTTCTACGACAACGTCAACCGCATCCTGCCCCGGGGCGTGGCCGCGCACCTCCGGTTCGGCTCCTGGGAAGTGCCTCCGGTCTTCGACTGGCTGCGCGAGCAGGGCGGGCTCAGCTGGCCGGAGATGCTCCAGATCTTCAACTGCGGCATCGGCTTCATGCTGGTGGTCGCCCCGGAGGTCGCCGGCGACGTCATGCAGCGCCTCAAGGCCCTGCACGAATACGCCCGCATCATCGGCTCCATCGAGATCCGCAAGGAAGGAGACGAGCAGGTGGTCGTCGCTTTTCCCGAAGACCGCGCCTAGGCCGCGGGGCCGCTCTTTGCGGCGCGGACGCGGCCCCTGCGCGCTCAGGGCGTCTGCGCCGTTTCCAGGGGATCGATGTAGAGCTTGAAGTCCTTGAGCCGCAGGCTTTCCAGGTTGCCGCCCGGATACATGGGCGTGCGCGAGCCGCAAGAGAGGGTGAAGCGCAGGCGCAGCCTGGCGTAAGGCTGACGGCGCTCGACGCGGATGCACGCGTCCCCCTCGCCCAGAGGCGTATCGAGGACCAACCCCTCCTCCCATGGACCGTCGTCAAAGGAGTAGGCAACCGTCAGGCGGTTGCCTGCGGCGGTGTCGGCGAAACCGAGAAAGATCTCGATGTGCTGGGGAGCCGGAGCCGTGTTGGCAAAGGCGAAGGTGGCCTGCCCGGGCGCGTCGTTGTCCGTGGCGATGAGTCCGCCGCCCCACAGCGGCAGGCTGGAGACGTTTTCCAGGGACTCGACCCCGGTGTAGAACGAGGCCGGCGTCAGCCGCTCGTGGAAGCGGACCGGCAGCGCGCCCAGGGGATGGACCGGCTGTCGCGGCAGCTCGAAATAATAGGTGCGCGTCCCGACGCTCTCGGCGATGGCATGGGGCTCTTGCCCCATCGCTGCGAAGAATTCCGCTTCCTTTTGGGCCAGATGGCCGAACCCCCCTCCCGCGACGAAAAAAAGCCCTGCCTTGTCCTGGTCCGGCCTGAGGTGCGGATGGCGCAGGCGCTCCCCGGCGTTGCCGTTTCGGTCTGCGTACCAGAGCACGGCGTTGGCAAGTCCCTGGTCGGAGAAGACCACGCAATCCTGCGGCTCGACGGCGCGGCCGAGCAGGGCGGCCAGGGATTTGTACGGCCCGGTGTGGCTGGCTACGGCATAGAACCGTTCCTGGAGAAAGACGGGATAGGGCAGGGCCAGCGCCAGGCACAGCACGGCCGCAAACCAGGGGCGGGCGGATGCCGCGGGGACGGACAGGGAAAGCCCGTTGCCGGCCAGGATCAGGGCCGCCGGCAGCAGGATGGTCAAGTGCCAGGGATTGAAATAGGTGGTGAACCGGGTTGCGACCACGGCCATGAAAGGCAGGAAGGTGAATCCGGCCAGAAACAGGCAGGCCGGGCGATCGGCGCGCCACAGACGGAAGATGCCGACGAGCAGCAGCGCCGTGATGGTCGCGCGGGAAATCATGTTCGGCAGAAACCAGAATGTCTCTCCCAGGCGCGCCGAGGAGAGGGCGGCCATGGCGGCCAGGGATTGTGGGCCGCTCGGGGGCGAAAGGTTGGCCGACATGGCGCCGAGAAGAAAGGGAAGGGCCGCGCCTGCGGCCGCGGCCGCGGCCAGGGTGAAGAAAACCAGGTTGGCCACGTCGCGCCGGCTGCGGCGCAGGCAGGCCAGCGCCAACAGCATGGCCCCTTCCGCGCCGAGCAGCAGCAGGGCGGTGAAGTGGAGCAGGGCCAGGGTCAGGTTGGCTAGGCTGATGCCGAGCATGGCCCGCCAGCCCGCGCCGCGGACAAGGGCCATGAAGGCCCACAGGGAAAGCAGGGCCAGGTCGAAGACGAGGGTGTAGGGGCGTACCTGGCGTGAGAGCAGCAGGTGCAGGGGATTGACGGCCAGAAGCACGGCGGCGAACAGGCCGGCGTTGCGGGAGATGCATTCCCGGCCGACCCGGTAGAGCAGGGCGACGCCAGCCACGCCGGCCAGCGCCGGGAGCAGGCGCAACGCCCAGTCCGCGCGGGAAACGGTCATCACCGCCTTGATGAGCAGATAGAAAAGGGGCGGATGGATGTCCAGGGAAAGAGCCCGTTCCACGATGCGTTCGTAGGGCAGCCGGGCCGTCATGGGCACGAGGACTTCGTCCCACCACATGGAGGGAACGTCCAGATGGTACAGCCGCAGCCAGGCGGCGATGCCGAGGATGCAGCACAGTGCGATGCGGGTGGTTCCCGAAGCGGCTTTGGCAGTGGCCGGGCAGGGTGCCGGCGCTGACGTCCGGGAAGCTTCGCCGTTGTCCGGCGATTGCGTCAGGGGAGACGCTGCAGCGGGGGGAGAGTTTCGCATCGTTCCCATGGAAACGAAAAGACGGGATGGAGAGGCCCCGCAGTTAGGGATCGAAAAAAGCAACGTCTCGCCGTTGACGCCGCGCCCCTGGCCGCTGTCTTGTGCAGCGATTGCAGCGGCAGGGGCGGCCTTGCCTTCATGGAGAAAAGGCGAGCAGCAGCATGCTGTTTTTTTATGGAAATGTCCATCGCCGGCATCGCATTCGCATCTGCAGGCCAGGTTGCCGCAGACGATTCGCAGCAACGGGAAAGAGATGCGCATGCGCCGTCGCCGGACAGATGAGGGCGTCACGTCCGGTGATTACACTGCGCGGCGGGAAGTGGAAAAAGCATCTTCAACGCATCGTAGCGGCACCGAAAGAATAGCGTCGCACTACATTGTTGTCCGAATCAAGCCGGTTCCCAATTTTTCCCGTCGGCCGCCGGCTTGAAGGCCATGGTCTTTCGCGCGCCGCAGTGGCGGCAAAAGAGTTCGACTGTCACGACGTCGCCGTCTCTTGCGGCTTCCGAAGAACGCAGGGCCTGCTTTTGGCAGAAGATGCAGTCGCATTCCGGCAGCGCGTCCAGGGGGGCGGGGCGTCTGAGCTCGAAACTCATGGCGTTTCTCCTTTTCGTCGCGGCCGGCGGCCGCTTTGATGCCGCTTGCAAACGTGTTGCATGGGCCGGCGTTACTGGTCGAGGACGTGCTTTCCCAGGACGAAGCAGGTGAACGCGCCCTGGAACACGTCCGTTTCGCCCCGGCGGACCGTGACGGCCACGCGGCGTTTGCGCCCAGCGTCGGTTTCGGCCACGGCCTCGGCTTCAAGGATATCTCCCGCGACCGTCGGGGCCAGGAATCGGACTTCGGCCGCGCCGAGGACCACGAACGGGTCGTTGACGGCGAGCATGGCGGCATAGTCGGCCAGGCCGAATACGAAGCCGCCGTGCGCGAGGCCGCGCGCGTCCACGGCCATGGCCGGGGTTAGCGTCAGGCGCACGACGGCCCGGCCCGGCGCAAGGGACACGGGCGATCCGCACAGGGACGGATCGATGGCGGTGTGGGTGACTGGTTGCATGGGAGACTCCTTATAGCGACCATGCCAAAAGGGGAGGGGCGAAGCAAGACGGCGGCACGCATGGCGTGCAAATGCAAAGGCCGCCTCCGTTTCCGGGGGCGGCCCAGGCATGCTGTGCGAAAGCTCTCTGGGCGGCCGGTTAGTTGGCCTTGATTTGGCCGGCGATCTTGTCGAAGACGCCGCTCAGGTTCGTGCCCAGGGTGGTGACGACGCCGATGATGACGGCGGCGATGAGCGCGGCCATGAGTCCGTATTCCACCGCGGTGGCCCCTTCCTCGTCACGAATGAAAGTGGTGATGGTGCGCAGCATGGTCTTTCTCCCCTTCGCTATATGTTTCTGGTCGTTGCTTCCGTTGCCGTTCCTGTTACACGAAATAAGCAGAGACCGTGCCAGTGGGGCCGACTGGCCAAACATGGCGTAGAGATTGGAGAAGTGTGTTTTTATTAACGGCATGTTCGAGAAATCGTAGGGGAGTCGAGTTGCTGTTCAAGTATTTGTGGAACCGGGCGGGGAGGCGGGAAAGAGCCCGGGGCCACAGATGTGAGCGCACCTGGGCTCGCGGCATGCTGCCGCACCGGCTCGCGATCTCAAGGCGGAAGCATGCCGTCGTGCAGGGATGACCGCGTGGACGATGTGCAAATGCAAAGGCCGCCTCCGTATTCGGGGGCGGCCCAGGCATGTTGCGCGAAAGTTCGTGTGGGCGGCCGGTTAGTTGGCCTTGATCTGGCCGGCGATCTTGTTGAAGACGCCGCTCAGGTTCGTGCCCAGGGTGGTGACGACGCCGATGATGACGGCGGCGATGAGAGCGGCCATGAGCCCGTATTCCACCGCGGTGGCCCCTTCCTCGTCACGAATGAAAGTGGTGATGGTGCGCAGCATGGTTTTTCTCCCTTCGATATATGTTTCTGGTCTTAGCTTCCGTTGCCGTTCTTGCCTGGGAAGAAAGCAGGGGGCGTGCCAACGGAGGGTGCTGCGGTATCTTTATGAAATCATAGAATAAAAATATTTTTAACGCGCTGGCGTTCGAGAAACCGTGGATTTGCGGCGGGGCGCTCCCGCGTTTGTGGAACCCGGCCCTCAGGGCAGGGGGGCAAGGCTTGCGCCGAGCAGGCCGAAGCGCTTGGGAGAGGCGTTTCCCGGGGGCAGGGCGCGCAGGGCGAAGCGGGTTTCCCCGGGCGACAGGGGCAGGTCCAGGGTCATGGGCGTGGCCGGGCCCGTGGAGGCGATCTCTTGGGAAATTCCCGGGCCTGCCACGGCCAGGCGCACCGGAACCAGGGCGATGAGCGTGCAGGCAAGCCGGACGCGCACGGGGGCGTCGCCTTCCAGCCGCAGGAGCAGCTCCCCGGTCTCGCCGGCCCAGACGATGTCGCCGGTGATGGCGCGTTCGGGCGCGGAAAAGCCCTGTCCGAAGCGCAGAAGCGCCCGGGACGGCGCGCTCGGGGTGAAGCTGCGCGCCGGGACCAGGGCCACGGAGTCCAGGGCGATGCCGCCGTCCGGGGCGTCGAGAAGCGTTTCCGCAAGTCCGGCCCGGCCCACGGTGTTGGCCGGGATGCAGCGCAAGCGGCCGTCGTCCTGGTAGAGCAGATCGAAGGAGCGGTTGCCGGCGTCGGCCATGACCGTGGCCATGCCCGCGAAAAGCGCGGGCGCGTCGGGATGCGGCGCGTAGGGATCGGCGTTTGGCGGGCCAAGGCGCGCGACCTTGGCCAGGAGCACGGCCGTGACCGGATCGGTCGCACCCGACAGCCGGCGCAGGGCGAACACGGGCGCATCCGCGGGCAGGGTGGCGGGCGCGACGGCGACGACGCGCAGTCGCTTGCCGCTGCGGTGGGCAAACCAGTCCTCCCAGTAGCCCTGGCGCGGCTTTTCTTCGTTTATGGACACGAACAGGTCCGGCGCCACGAGCAGCGCGCCGTCCGGCACGGCGGCAAAGGCCGGACTTATCACGGCGAGCGTCGCGGCGCGCCAGCGTGCGCCGGCCGCGACCTTGCTTTCCCGCACCGAGGCGTTGACCGCGGCGGTCGCCAGCGTGGCACCGGCCACGGCCAGGGCGAGCGCGCCTGCCGCAAGGCGTTTCGCCGCCGGTCTGCCGTCCAGGCGGCCGCACAGCCACAGCGCGGCCGCGGCCAGCCCCACGGCCGCGGCGTAGCCCGAAAAGCCCGAGGTCACGTACCACGCCAGGCCGCCGGCCGCCGGAGCCTGGTACTTGGGTGACAGGGCGATGAGGAGGTTCGGGCACACGAACGCGTAGGCGCACAGGCACGCGGGCACAAGCCGCAGGCGCAGGGCCGGGTCTGTTTCGCGGGCGAGGAGATGGTAGGTCAGGCCGCCGCTGACGAGAGCCAGGGCGAGCCAGGACGGGGCCAGCCGCGCCGCGTGGGTCGCGAGCTGCGCCAGGAACTGCGGCAGGGACAGGACCAGGGCGCTTGTCACGGTGGGAAAGCGGTTGATCCAGTCGCAGCTCAAGGGAAACGCGCCGAGCGGCAGGGCGCTGCGGCTGTAGGCCCAGACCGTGCGGACGAGGACGGCCGGATCGGAGACGGCCAGGGCGTTGCCCGCGTACTGGCTGGGGTGCAGGGCGCGGTAGGCCAGGGTCGCAGCCACGAAGGCGGCAAATCCCACGCAGGAGAGGGTCATGGTCCCCAGGCGCGCCCGCGGCGTGCCGCGTGCGGCGAGCCAGAGGAGGGCGCAAAAAAGCGGCGCATAGGCGAGAAACGCCTCGAAATGGCAGCAGGCGAGAAAGGAAAGGAGCACGGCGGCGGCGAGCAGGCCCTTTGCGCCGCCCCGGCCGTAGCGCCACAGGCACCAGGCGGCCAGGGTCAGACAGAGCAGCCCTGAATCGAAGACCAGCGGATAGGCCGTCAGGATGTTGTGGTGCCAGTTGTCTTGGTAGAAGGCCAGGGCGAACAGTGTGGCCAGGGCCCCGAGCCAGGGTGCGCCGGCGACGCGTCCGGCGAAGAGGCAAAAGCCGGCCATGGCCGCGAGAAAAACCGGTAGCGACAGGGCGTGGCGCGCGGCCTGGCTGTCCAGGAAGTACGGCAGCGACGTCAGGGCGACGTGCAGGTAGTGGTGGAAGCGGCCCGACCCCGTGGCCAGTTCGCCGGTCAACGCGCCCAGGCGGCCGGCGACGACGTTCTGCTCGTAGTAGAGGTCGTCGCTCGTGGCCGGGCCGGCTTCCAGGTAGCCCCACAGGACGAGGACGGCCGCGACCGCGAGGCAAAGCGTCGTGAAATACGCGGTGGTCCGTGCGGCGACTTTGGGCATGCCGCCCCGTTACACGCCGAGTACGTAGTAGCGCAAGTAGATGTAGAGCATGGAGATGACGAGGGTGCCGAGCGTCACGGGCGCGCCGTACTTGAGGAAGCGTCCGAAGGAGATGTGATGCCCGGCCTTGCCCGCGAGGCCGACCACGATGACGTTGGCCGACGCCCCGATGGCCGTGCCGTTGCCGCCGAGGCACGCGCCGAGCGACAGGGCCCACCACACCGGCAGCATGGTCGGGTGGGTGTAGAGCGCGCTGCCCGTAAGTCCCGTCGCCGGGCCGAGCACTTTGTCGGCCAGTTCGGCCAGCAGCGGATTCATGGTGGCGACGAAGGGAATGTTGTCCACGATGGCCGAGGCGATGCCCGAGAACCAGACCATGACCATGGACAGCACGAGCATGGAGTCCTGGGTCGGGTGGGTCAGCGCGATGACTTTCTGGGAAAAGTACTCGATGAGTCCGGCTTTGACCGTGCCGCCGATGATGATGAAAAGGCCCATGAAGAAAAAGATGGTGGGCCATTCCACTTCCTCGAACACCTTCTGCGGATCCTCGCCGGAAACGAGCAGCAGGGTCGAAGCGCCGAGCAGGGCCACGGTGGCCGGCTCGTAGCCGAGCACTCCGTGGAGCATGAAGCCGAGGATGGTCAGGGCGAGGACGACGAGGCATTTGGCCAGCAGCTTGGCGTCCTTGATGAGGGCGTTCTCGTTCATGGCCAGGATGCGGGCCTTTTGCTTTTCGCCCACGTGCAGCCGCTTGCCGAAGACGATTTTCCAGCACAGCATCCAGGCGATCATGATGATGGCGATGGCAGGCGTCAGGTGGATCAGGAAGTCCATGAAGTCGAGGCCGGCCTTGGAACCGATCATGATGTTGGGCGGATCGCCGATGAGCGTGGCCGTGCCGCCGATGTTGGAGGCCAGGGCCTCGGTGATGAGGTAGGGCACGGGGTCGATTTCCAGCTCCTTGGCCACGAGCAGGGTGACGGGGGCCAGAAGCAGCACCGTGGTGACGTTGTCGAGAAAGGCCGAGGCCAGGGCCGTGACCACGGCGAAGATGGCCATGATGGCGAAGGGCTCGCCGCGGCCGAGCTTGGCCGCCTTGACGGCCACGTACTGGAACACGCCCGTCTTGGTCATGATGTTGACGATGATCATCATGGAGATGAGCAGGAAGATGACGTTCCAGTCCACGCCGAGGTCCACGTCGTGCAGGGCGTCGTGCTGCGTGAGGACCTTGAGCGCGAGCGTCAGGGCCGCGCCGAAAAGCGCCACCTTGGTCTTGTTGATCTTTTCCGAGACGATGACGGCGTAGGCGCAGACGAAAATGGCCGTGGCGGTCCAGAACATGGCCTGTTACTCCCCGGCGTCCAGGCCGCAGTGCACGGCCAGGTATTTGAGGATCGCCCGGCGGCTCACCTCGCCCACGAGCGTGCCCTGGTCGTTAAGCACGGGCAGCACGTTGACCCCGCGTTCGGCGATGAGCGCCTCGGCCTCCAGGAACAGGTCGTCGGGTTTCACGGCCACGAAGTCCGTGGTCATGATCTCGGTCACGGACTGGCCCTTGCAACTGGCAAAGGCCTGGCGGATGACGGCTTCATCGTCGGGCAGGGCCTTGACCAGATTGGAATCGAGATAGAACGGAAGCATGGCCCGCAGGATGTCGTAGCTGCTGACCACGCCGAGGAGCTTGCCCGCCGCGTCCACGACGTACACGAGGCGGGAGTCGGTGTCGCGGTAGGCGAGCAGCAGCTCGGAGAACGTGACGTCGGGTCCGACGACGGCCAGGGAGTCGTGCATCATGTTGCGTATGCGCATGTTCGCTCCTTGCGGCGTGACTTCGGGCGGGGAAGGGGTACGGCAGGAGGCAATGCGCCTTTTTGCCGAAAATTGTCAAGACCGGCCCGGCGCGGCGGCGAGAACCTGCGGATTGAGGCAGGTGGGGGGCGTTTGCCCGGCGAGCATGGCGAGCAGGTTGCGCGCGGCCAAGGTGGCCATGCCGTCGCGGGCCGTCTGCGTCGCCGAGCCGATGTGCGGGGCGACGACCACGTTCGGGAGCGCGGCCAGACCCTCGGCCATGCGCGGCTCGAACTCGTAGACGTCGAGGCCCGCGCCGGCAGGGCGGCCTGCTTTGAGGGCGTTTACCAGCGCCGTCTCGTCGATGATGGGGCCGCGGCCGGTGTTTACCAAAATGGCGGTCGGCTTCATGCGCGCAAGGGCGGCGGCGTCGAAGGCGTGGCGGGTCTCGGGAGTCAGCGGCGCATGGATGCTCACGATGTCGGCGGTTTCCAGGAACTCCTCGAAAGGCAGCTTTCTCGCGCCCAGTTCCGCCTCCAGAGCGGCACTGGGCCGCCTGCCGCCGGTGTAGACGACGGGCATGGAAAACCCACGCGACATGCGGGCCATGGCCGTGCCGATGCGTCCCGGGCCGAAGATGCCGAGCGTCTTGCCGCTAACTTCCTGGCCAATGAACTGCAGCGGCCCCCAGCCGGGCCAGTTGCCGGAGCGCATGACCGCGTCGGCGGCGACCAGATGGCGGGCCACGGCGAAGACCAGCGCCCAGGCCAGTTCCGCCGTGGCGGTGGTGAGCACGTCCGGGGTGTTGGACACGGGGAGTCCCCGCCGCGTGGCCTCGGGCACGTCGATGTTGTCGAAGCCCACGGCGTAGTTGGCGTAGCCGCGAAGCCTCGGCGCGGCGTCGAAAAAGCCCGCGTCGATGCGGTCGGTGAGCAGGCCGACGACGCCGTCGGCGTCGGCGGCCCGGGAAAGAAGCTCCTCGCGCGTCAGCGGCCGGTCGTCAGGGTTGACCCAGACGTCGCAGTCCTTCCGCAAAAGGGCCAGTCCGGCTTCGGGAATGCGCCGCGTCACCACGACCTTGGGGCGTGCGCCCATGCTGCACCTCCTGGTAGATACGCTGCCGCTCCCGTTGCCGGGTCGGCGTCACAGGCCCGGCAGGGAGAGGACACGCCGGTATAACGCCGCGCCCGAGGCGCTGTCGAGCCAGCGCTTGTCCGGGTGCGGTGCGCGCTCGGCGACGAGGAGGGCCGCGATGGGCGTAAAGGGCGGCAGGGGCGTGACCGTCGAGGCGCGCACGCGAAGAGCAGCCATGCCCCGGGCTTCGACGAGGCCCATGGTGAAAAAGCCGTAGGGCTTCATGGCCGCATCGGGGTTGTCGATGTGCAGGAAGGCAAGCGTGGTGGGGGCGGGCAGGGCGCAGTTGAGGAAAAAGGCGTCGTCCCCTTCGCGGGAAAGCGACACGGCCACGTCCGGCACTTTTTCCACCAGGGAGAAAAAGAGGATCGTCGCCAGGGCCAGGACCTGAAGGGTCGCGCCCGGCCAGGCCCGGCGCAGGCGCGCGGCCAGGACCTGGCCCGCGGCGAAGCAGCCGAGCACGGCCGCGACGGCGAGTCCGCGCCCGAGGGAAGCGTTTACGCCCGCGCCCTCGTGGTCCAGGAAGTCGTAGGGGAGCAGGTAGCCGAGGTGCAGGCGCGGCAGGAGCGTGAAGAGCTTTTCGTAGGGCGCCGGGGCGTTGCGGCTGTCGAGAAAGGCGTCCGGCCAGCGCACGAGCACGCACAGCAGGCAAAAGGAGAGCAGGAAAAAGGGCAGGGCCAGGAACTTCTCGCGGGTTCCGGGCGCGGCCAGCCAGCGGGCCAGGCCGTAGGCCACGAAGGGCATGGCCGCCATCCAGTTGCGCGCGGCGTAGGCTTCGCTGCCGTTGGCCCAGAGCATGGTGCAGAAGTAGGCGGCGAAAAGCGCCAGGACGCAGCGGCCGGCCGCGTCGCCGTCGCGCCAGACGTAAAAAAGCCCGACCAGGGCGAGCAGCAGGTGCGGGGCGTTGGGCAAAAGGCCGTGGCGCATGTCGAGCAGGTTGATCACGATGCGGTCGGGCACGGCCGCGAGCGTCACGGGAAAGGCCGGGTTGCCGCCGCCGATGGCCGCGCCGAAGAGCGTGTAGTTGTAGAGGAGAAAGAGCCCGAACATGGCCGCGGCGACAAGGCCCATGGCGCACTGGCGCGCCAGGGACAGGCGCGGGCGCAGGGTGAAGAAGACGATGGCGCAGGCGACGGCCGCCTCGAGCGAGAGCTTCACGTGGACAAAGGGCAGCAGGCACAGGCCGAAGACGGCGGGCACGGCGTTTGCCGGTTCTCGCTGCCTGCCCGAGACGAAAAAGAGCAGCACCAGGGCGTTGACGGTGAAAAGCAGGATCTCGGCGAAAAAAAGGCGCAGGTAGAGCAGCACCGGACAGGCGAAGGCCACGGCGGCCACGGCGGTAAGGGACGCCTGGCGGGAAAAGCGGCGCGTAAGGGCCGCATAAAGCACGCAAAGTCCTGTCGCGCCCACGGCGAAGGACAGCCAGCGCGCGCCGTCGAGCCCGGCGAAAAAGAGCGCCGGGGAGCCGAGCACGGGGTAGACCACGGAATGGATGAGCCGTCCGGCATGGCCGGCCGGGCTTTCGGCCAGGGGCGAGAGGATATTGGTCGCGGCGAGCATCTCGCGCCACAGCGCGTCCGAAGGGTGGAAGCCCTGGCCGTGCAGGAGTCCCAGGCCGTAGGCGACGTAGCGGACCTCGTCGCCGGTGAAGGCGAGGTTGCCGAGCAGCAGGGCGTGCACGGCCCACAGCGCGCAGACGAGGCAGCACAGGGGCAGGGCGGCCGGGGCGCGGGCGTTTTGGTCCTTGGTCATGGTCGGTCGGGCCTTTGCCGGTCGCGGCGGATCGCCTCCCGCCGCACATGCGGCCGGCGGCATGCGGGCGCAAGGTGGCCCAGGGCGGCGGCGCTTGTCAATGGCATGGGGGGCGCGGCGGGCGCGGGCAAAACGCCGTGATTGCGACGGGAAGGCGAAAGTGATTTTTTTTGGAAGATTCCGCTTTACAAATGTGGCGGAACGATTATTTCTAGAATCAACGGCAACCTCGTAAGAGGTGGAACCCGAGCAGGAGGGAACGCCGCGACGGAGGCCATCTCCCATACCCGGCGAAGCGAGTCGCCCCGGAAAATTGGCGGAAAACGACAAAAGTCGTAAGCCAAAAAGGCGAAAGGACTTCCCCGATCGCCACAGGGACGGATCAGAACGGCGCAGGCCCGAGGGCAGGCGCGAAACGTCGAACAACTTGGGTGAGAGGCACTGGTTTTTCCAACGCGAAAGGCAACCCGAGCCGGAGGTCAGGCCGATGGGCTACGAACCATCATATCCGGCGAAGCGAGTCGCCCTGATGTGACGGCCGCCAGGCGGCCGCAAGAGCGGGGGCCCTTCCACCCCCGCCGGGAAGAGGCGCACCCGTACGCAAGCGACCGGGCTGAAGAGCGCAAACCCACGGTACAAGGAACCTGGACTTGACAACGCGATAAGGTCAAAAAAGCCGGAGGACGCCGCCAACGGGCAGTGAACTTCCATATCCGGCGAGAAGAGTCGCCCTGATACAGGCGGCCTGAAGGCCGCAACGGCGAAAGGACTTCCCCGATCGCGGGAGAAGCGGCCGCAAAGACGCCACTACGGCGCAAGGCCGCTTCGGATAAGGATGAGGATCAGGATTCCGGAAACTTCGGAAAGAGCAACGAGCCGGAAACGGCCCAAAGAAGATAAAAGCAAGTTCCTTCCCGGCGAGACGTCTCGCCGCGCAACGCGGAACCGGAGGTTCTCTCCGGAACCCGCTCGGCGAAGGCAACCACTCCTTCGCCGGCGACAGGGCCCGGACCCGGTTGCAACGACCGGAAAAGTCCCAAGGCCGTCATGGAAGGGCAATGGCAACAAGGTAACGCAACGCGCAACATGACCGATACGACCTCGCCTGGCCCGACCGAGGACCGGGCGAGGTTTTTTTTATTCCCTAGAGACACGGAGGACCACACGCATCATGAGCAGCCAGATCAAGACAGCCCTGCTTCTCGGACTGTTGACCGCGCTCATCCTCGTCGTCGGCCAGGCCATGGGCGGCCGGCAAGGCCTCGTCATCGCGTTTTTCATGGCCCTGGTCATGAACCTCGGCAGCTACTGGTTTTCGGACAAGATCGTGCTGTCCATGTACGGCGCGCGGGAACTTTCTCCTGCCGACGCCCCGGGGCTGCATGCCATGGTCGAGGAACTGGCGCATAATGCCGGCATCCCCAAGCCCCGGGTCATGATTGTGCCCCAGGAGGCCCCCAACGCCTTCGCCACGGGCCGCAACCCCGAACACGGCGTGGTCTGCGTGACCGAAGGCATCATGCGCCTGCTTTCCCCGGAAGAGCTGCGCGGCGTGCTCGCCCATGAGCTCGGCCACATCAAAAACCGCGACATCCTCGTCCAGTCCATCGCCGCCGTGCTCGGCGGGGCAGTTGTCATGATGGCCAACATGCTGCAGTGGGGAGCGATTTTCGGCATGGGCCGCAGCAACGACGAGGAAGGCGGCGGTTCCGGCGTGCTTGGCGGCCTGCTCATGGCCATCCTCGCGCCCATCGCGGCGTCGCTGATCCAGATGGCCATCTCGCGCTCGCGGGAATACCTGGCCGACGCCACGGGCGCGCGCATTTCCGGCACGCCGCTGGCCCTGGCAGGGGCGCTCGGCAAGCTCGAAACCTACGCCCAGCGCATCCCCATGAACGCCAATCCGGCCACGGAAAACATGTTCATCGTCAATCCCTTCGCCGGCATGTCCATGGCGTCGCTCTTTTCCACCCATCCGCCCACCGAGGACCGCATCCGCCGCCTGCGCGAAATGGCCGGGCGGTAACGGGGGGGAGGGGAAGGAAGGGGAGGAGGGGAGATGCCTCCGGCGGGGGGGGGGGGGGGGGGGGGGGGGGGGGGGGGGGGGGGGGGGGGGGGGGGGGGGGGGGGGGGGGGGGGGGGGGGGGGGGGGGGGGGGGGGGGGGGGGGGGGGGGGGGGGGGGG
>JAEWPX010000173.1 GCA_023399375.1 Pseudomonadota bacterium
GGGCGGGGGAGCGGACGAGGCGGGGCGTCCTGGCGGGGCCGGGCGCCCCGCCGGGACCACCCCGAAAGGGGGGATGTGTCGGGTGTTCCGCAGTTAAAGTTATTCTTTAATGTCGAAAGAGGGGACGTCGTTCGATCCAGCATCTACGGGTCGATCAAGCTCAACGATGGGTTCGGGAGGCGGCGCGGGCAGGGAACAGCGTTCCCCGCCGGATTTGCCGGCAAGCAGTGGTTCGATGGATTCGCCCCGCGCCAGGCGGCGCAACATCTCCAGTTGCTCGGCCCGGCATGCGGCATGCCCGTCCACGGCCGCAGCCGTGACCTGGCGCAGGATGGCCGTGTAGCGCGGCCCGGGCTCGATGCCGAGCGCCTTGAGGTCGTTGCCCGTAATCTCCACGCGCTTGCTGCGCAGCGTGGTGAGAAAAAGCGACACGTATTTCTGGAGCGGCTCCCGGGGATTGCGCGCCATGAGGAACAGCGCGCCCTCCACGGGCAGGTGCTCGAGCAGGAAATAGAGCTCCGAGAGCGCCCCTTTGTGGTACTCCCAGTTGAAAAGTCCCTGCGCGGTGTCGCGGATCTGCGCGCGCAGACGCGAGATGTCCTCGGCCGTGCGCTTGGAGAAATTGAGACGCTTGCCGATGACGCCAAACTGCTGGGCGTCCATACCCGAGCACAGCGCCAGGAAGTAGACGAGCCAGATTTGCGGCGCGGGTTCGATGTAGAGCAGCCGGTACCAGTTGATGACGTTTTCCACCTCCATCAGCACCGCCTCCCGCGCCGGGGTCAGGGCGAGCAGGGGGTGGATGGCGGCCAGGAGCTTGTATTCCTGCATGCGCCGCAGACAGGCGAGCGGCGTTTTTTCCTCCAGAATCAGGCGCAATTCGTGGAAGACGCGGCTACCCGAGAGCTTGTGGAAGAAGTTGTGGCGCACGGCGTTCTTGATCAGCCGGTCGGTCTGGCCGCCGATGCGGAAGCCAAAACGCTCGCTGAAACGGATGGCGCGCACGATGCGTGTGGGGTCTTCTACGAAGCTCAAGGAATGCAGCACGCGCAACACGCGCTCCTTGATGTCGCGCTGCGCGCCGAAAAAGTCCACCAGGTCGCCGAAGCGCTCCGGCGACAGGTGCACGGCCAGGGCGTTGACCGTGAAATCCCGGCGGTAGAGGTCCATCTTGATGGAAGAGAGCTCCACGGTGGGCAGGGCGGCCGGGTATTCGTAGTATTCGAGTCGGGCCGTGGCCACGTCCACGCGCTGGCCGTCCGGCAGCACGACCACGGCGGTCTTGAACTTGGGATGGGCCTTGTAGCGGCCGCCGAGCTCCTGGGAAAGGGCCGCGGCAAAGGCGATGCCGTCGCCTTCGACCACGAGGTCCACGTCGAAATTCGGATGCTTGAGCAGTACGTCGCGCACGAATCCGCCCACCACGTACACGCCGTAGCCCAGTTCGTGGCCGAGTGCGCCGGCCTTTTTTAAAAGCTCAAGCAATTCTTTAGGAAGTCGCTCGCGCAACAGGCCGCCGATGTTGCGGTCGCGCTTGCGCTCGGGCAGGAGCGACTCGGGAATGCGCGCCGGCTCCTTGACCAGGGTGTTGACCAAGTCCGTGCGCGTGACCACGCCCGAGAGCCGGCCGTTTTCCACCACGGGCACGAGCCGCTGCCGCTGGCCCAGGATGATTTCCATCACCGGATAGAGGTCGGTTTCCGGCGTGACCACGGCTGGGTCTCGGATCATATATTCGGACACGGGCACGTCGCCCAGGCCGTGGTTGATGGCCTTGTCCATGATGTCGTGTTCGATGACGCCCACGCAGCGACGCTGCCCTTTGCCCGTGATCACGGGCAGGGCTTTGAGGCCGTAGCGGGTCATGATCTCCTCGGCGCGGCGCATGGAGGCGGTGTCCTCGATGGACACCGCCGGCTTGCTCATGAGCTGGCGCACGAGGATTTGCGGATTGACCTGGGAATAGAGCAGGCCGAACAGTTCCTCGCGCACCTGCGTGAGCGTGCGGTTTTTGATCGAGGCCGAGGCGGCGTAGGGATGGCCGCCGCCGCCGAGCGAGGCGCAGATCTTGCCCACGTCCACGTCCGGCGTGCGCGAGCGGGCGACCAGATGCACGCGGTCGTTCATGAGCCCGAGGGCGAACAGTACGCGCAGGTTCTCCATGTCCAGGAACTTGTGCACGAGCAGGGCGAAGTCGCCCACGTACTGGTCGCTCGTGGCCTCGGCGATGACCACTTCCACGCCGTTCACGTCATGGGTCTGCGCCGACTCGATGAGCTGGCTCATGATGGTGATCTGTTCCGAGGACAGTTCGCGCGTCATGAGGTCGGCGATGACTCCGACGTCCATGCCCCGCGAGCGCAGCCAGGCCGCGGCGGCCAGGTCGTGCTCGGTGGTGGAGGCGAAGGTGAACGAGCCCGTGTCCTCGTAGATGCCAAGCCCGAGGATCGTGGCTTCGTCCGTGGACAGGGGCAGGTCCTCGGCAATGACGCGTTCCATGAGGATGGCCGTGGTCGAGCCCCAGGGCTTGACCACGCTCGTCGCCGCAACGACGTCCTCGTCGGTGTCCGGGTGGTGGTCGTAGCAGTGGATGACGAGCCCGGGGTTGGCGAAGACCTGTTCGATATGCGGCACGCGCGAACGCTGACGCGTGTCCACGAGGACCAGGGTATGGACGCTTTCCGGATCGATGTCCTTGAAGTTCTTGAAGTTGAACAGATACGTCGCGCTTTGGATGAAGAAATGACGCAGGTTTTTCTCCTGGCTGCCGGGAAAGATGAGCGTTGCGCCGGGATAGAGCTTGCCCGCGGCGATGATGGCGGCCAGGCAGTCGAAATCGGCGTTGGCGTGGCCGGTGATGATGACCGGGGCCTTTTGCAGAGGTGGTTTCGGAGGGAAACTCATAAGTAAAGCGTCACTTGATTGTTTTTAAAAAACAGTTTTTTGAAAGCATGTTACATCAAACATCACAAGAACCCGGCATTCCCCTTTCGGGAGGTCCAGGAGGGGCCGCCGCCCCTCCTGGCCGCCGGAGTCATTGTTTTTCCATCTCTATCACTCATCCTCGTCCGCCGCTGCTTTGGACGGCGCGGAGCGGGGATGGTGGGCGCGGTGGACGGCCACGAGACGGGAAGCCTGCACATGGGTGTAGATTTCCGTGGCGCTGATGTCGGCGTGGCCGAGCAGCATCTGCACCGTGCGCAGGTCGGCCCCGCCTTCGAGCAGGTGCGTGGCGAAGGAGTGACGCAGGCTGTGTGGCGAGATGCGCTCCGGTATGCCGGCGGCCGTGGCGTGGCGCTTGATGCCTTTCCACACGGCTTGGCGCGTCAGTCCCTTGCCGGAACGGTTGAGGAAAATGAACTGCTCGCGCGGGTGGAACGCGCCGCGCACGGATTGCATATAGGTGGAGAGGAACTCCCGGGCCAGGGCGTGGATGGGGGTGAGGCGCTCCTTGGCCCCTTTGCCGAACACCCGCAGCAGCCCGGCCTGGGCGTCGAAATCGCCGAGGGTGAGCCCGACGAGTTCCGAGACGCGCAGCCCGGCGGCATAGAGCAGTTCCAGCATGGTCCGGTCGCGGTAGCCCAGCGGCGTGTCCGTGTCCGGCGCGGCGAGCAGCTTGTCGACCTGCTCGCGGGAAAGCACGTCGGGCAGCAGGCGCGGCAGTTTCGGGTTCTCGATCAGCGCCGCCGGCGACGCGGGCAACCAGGATTCGTCCGCGGCAAAGGCGAAAAAACCGCGCAGGGCGGAAAGATGACGCGCCAGGGAGCGGCTGGCCAGGCCCCGGGAGCGCAGGTGAACGAGGTAGAGGAAGAGCGTGTCATCGGTGACGCTCTCGAGGTGTGCGTCGTGATTGTTTAAGAAAATTAAAAATCCCGTAATATCGGTTCGATAAGCATCGATAGAATGCTCGGAGAGCCCCTTGTCCACGGTCAGGTGCAACAGGTAGCTGTCCACCCAGGCATGGGTCGGCGGAGAGGGGGGAGAGGATTTTTCGGTGCTCATGATGTGCGCGGCAGCAACAGTGACACGATTTCTCCCGGGCTTCAACGCCGTCCTCTCCCGGGTAACGTCGCGGCGCTCCGCTTGACAGGGGGATTTTCCCGCCGGTAGTTTCGGCGCCGCAACGTCAGCAGGGAGGAAGCGCCATTTCGCATCGCCGGCAAGCCGCAACCATGGCCTACCTTGGCCTTGGATCCAACCTCGGGGACCGTGAAGCCGCGCTTCGCGCCGCCCGCGAGCGTCTGGGCGCGCTCTCGGGGGCGCGGCTCGTCGCGATAAGCCCGGTCTACGAGACCGAGCCCTGGGGCGATGCGGACCAGCCGCGCTATTTGAACCAGGTCGTGGCCCTGGAACTCGACGCAAGCTGGTCGCCCGGGCGACTCCTCGAAACGCTGCTCGCCATCGAGGCGGACCTTGGCCGCATGCGCGGCCCGCGCCGCTTCGGCCCGCGCACCCTCGACCTCGACATCCTGCTCTACGGGGACCGCTGCATCGAGGAACCGGACCTCGTCGTGCCGCATCCACGCCTGCGCGAGCGCGCCTTCGTCCTGGTTCCCCTGGCCGACGTTGCGCCGCACGCGGCCATCCCGGACGGGCAGGGCGGGGACGTAGCCGAAGCCCTTTCGAAAATCCCTTTCAAAATCTTCGAAAATAGCCTAATAAGCGGCGACTGACAGGCCCTGTCAGGGGAGAAGAGAAGGAGCGTTCATGTACCGCTGGCTCATATTGATCGTCGCAGCCTTCATTTTGTACAAGCTTTTCATCGGCGACCGTGGCCGCAAAAAGGACAAGGAAGCCGAGTCCCAAAAGCGTATGGCCGCCACCGGCGAGATGGTCAAGGACCCCGTCTGCGGCACCTATGTGCCGGCCGACGCCGACATCCGCGTGCGCGACGGTGACAAGGTCTACGCCTTCTGCAGCTACGAATGCCGCGAGGCCTTCGTCAAGCGTCTGGAAGCCTCCCGCACCCAGCAGGCCGTGGACCACGCCAAGGAGGGGGAGCACGTGGGCAGCGGCCAAGCCTAGCTCGCGACCGCCGATGTCCCTTTTCACCGTTAGCGACGCCTGCGCCGGCTGCGGCCTGTGCGTGGCCGCCTGCCCGGCGAGCCTCGTGCGCCAGACCGAACCGGATGCACGGCCCGAACCCCTGGCCGGCCGCGAGGCCCACTGCATCCTTTGCGGCCACTGCGCCATCGCCTGCCCGATCGGAGCCTTTGTCCACAACCTGTTGCCGGCACAGGACTTCGAGCCCATCGACCGCAAGCGGCTGCCGGATTTCGCCGCCGTGCGGCACCTGCTCATGAGCCGGCGTTCCTGCCGCGCCTTCGACCCGACGGCAGTCCCCCGCGAAGAGCTCCTGCGCCTCGTCGAGGCCGTGCGCCATGCCCCCACAGGACACAATGCCCGCCAGGTCGGCTATGTGATCGTGGACGGGCCGGCGCGCATGGATGTGGCGCGCCAGGGCGTGCTTGACTGGATGAAGGCCGAAGTCGCCGCGAAAAGCGCCCGTGCCGCGGAACTGCACCTGGCCGGCGCGGCCCGGGCTGCTGCCAGGGGCAAGGACGTCATCTTCCGCGGCGCGCCCCACGTGGCCGTCGTGCATGCGCCGGATGCGGGCATCACACCTGTCCTCGACGCGGCCATCGCCGGGGCGTGGCTGGAAATCGCCGCCGCGGCCGCCGGCTACGGAGCCTGCTGGTGCGGCTACCTCGTTTTCGCCCTGGACGCCCATCCGCCCCTGGGAACGCTGCTCGGCGTCCCGGAAGGGCACAAGGGCTACGCCGCCTTGTTGCTCGGCCGCCGCGCCGCGCGTCCCCTGGCCATTCCGCCTCGCGATATGCCGCCTGTGACGTTTTTTTGAAGAGCCCCCCGGCGGCGGGGGGGCATGAGGCCCCCGGGCCCCCTCGACGGGATGGGCAGAGCCTATGCTTCTTCCTCGTTTTCCGGATAGACGGCTTCCATCTCCCTGCGAAAGGCGGCAAAGCGGCCTTCGCGGATGGCCTGTCGGGCGCGTTCCATCATTTGAGAGAAAAAGGTCAGGTTGTGCAAGGTGTTGAGCCTGTAGGACAGCAGTTCCCTGGCGATGTACAGGTGGCGCAGATAGGCCTTGGAAAAGGTCCGGCAGGCGTAGCAGGGACAGTCGGGATCGAGCGGAGAGTCATCCTCGCGGTATTCGGCCCGCTTGATGTTCACCTTGCCCTTTGTGGTGAAAAGCGTGCCGTTGCGGGCGTTTCGCGTGGGCAGCACGCAGTCGAACATGTCGATGCCCGAGGCCATGCCGGCGAGCAGGTCGCGCGGTGCGCCCACGCCCATGAGGTAGCGGGGCTTGTCCGCCGGGAGCAGGGGGGTGGCGTCGCCCAGGATGTCGTACATCTCGACGCGGCTCTCGCCCACGGAAAGCCCGCCCAGGGCGTAGCCCTCGAAATCCAGGTCAATAAGCTGCCGGGCGCTTTCGGCGCGCAGATCCTTGAAAAAGCCGCCCTGAACGATGCCGAAGAGCAGTTGTCCCCGGTCGCCGGAAGGCTGGGCCTTGCGGCAGCGTGCGGCCCAGCGGGTGGTCAGCGCCAGCGATTTCTCCGTGTAGGCCCGGTCCGCGCCGAAAGGCACGCACTCGTCGAGCACCATCATGATGTCCGAGCCGAGGTTGCGCTGGATGGAGATGACTTTCTCCGGCGAAAAGAGGTGCTTGGAGCCGTCGATATGGGAGGAGAAGGTCACCCCTTCCTCGGTGATCTGCCGCAGGCCGGACAGGCTGAAGACCTGGAAGCCGCCGGAATCGGTGAGGATCGGCCCGTCCCAGCCCATGAAGCGGTGCAGACCCCCGAGTCTGGCCACAAGCTCGTCGCCGGGACGCAGGTAGAGATGGTAGGTGTTGCCGAGGATGATCTGCGCCCCAAGGTCATGCAGGTCGGTCGGGCACAGGCTCTTGACCGTCCCCTGCGTGCCGACGGGCATGAACACGGGGGTTTCGATATCGCCGTGGGCCGTGGTCAGCCGGCCGGTCCTGGCCGCACCGTCGCCGAGGCCGCGCACAAAAGTTCCTGGTACGTTCATGTGCCATGATATAAGCAATTTTTTCCCGGGATTCAACGCCCGCACAAGGAGCCTTCCCCATGCCCGATTCCGAAAGCCTCGACGTCTGCCGGCAACGGCTGGCCGTGGCGCGCGGCGACGCGCCGGCCGACGTGCTGGTGAAAAACGCCCGCGTCCTCAACGTGCTTTCCGGCGAGATCCACGAAGCCGACGTGGCCGTGTCCGCCGGGCTCGTGGTCGGCTTTTCCGGCCGTGAAGCGCGACAGGTGTTCGACGCCGACGGGCGTTATCTGTGCCCGGGGTTCATCGACGGCCACATCCACATCGAATCGACGCTGCTTTCACCGCCGGTCTTCGCCCAGGCCGTGGCCCCGCACGGCACCTGCGCCGTCATTTCCGATCCGCACGAGATCGCCAACGTGCTGGGGCTGTCCGGCATCGAGTACATGCTTGCGTGCAGCCGCGACCTGCCCGTGACCTGTTATTTCATGATGCCGTCGTGCGTGCCGGCGACGACTATGGCCACGTCCGGAGCGCGGCTTGGGGCCGTGGACGTGGGGGCCATGCTCGCGCGCTATCCTGATCGCATCCTCGGGCTGGCCGAGGTCATGAACTATCCCGGGGTGGTTGCCGGCGACGAGGACATGCTGCGCAAGCTGCGCGCCGCCCGGGGCAAGGTCATCGACGGCCATGCGCCGGGGCTGACCGGCAGGGCGCTCGACGCCTATGTCACGGCCGGCCCGGGTTCGGACCACGAATGCACGGAGCTCGACGAGGCGCGGGAGAAGCTGCGCAGGGGCCTGCACATCATGATCCGCCAGGGCAGCACCGAACAGAACCTGGACACGCTCATTCCGCTGGTCACGGCGGAAAACGCCGCGCAGTTCTCCCTGGTCAGCGACGACCGCGACCCGGTGGATTTGAGCCGGGAAGGGCACCTCAACGCCCTGGTGCGCCAGGCGGTTTCGCGCGGCGTGCCGCCCCTTCGTGCCGTGGCCATGGCTTCAATTAACCCGGCCCGCTATTTCGGCCTGCGCCGCCGGGGAGCCGTGGCTCCGGGTTACCGCGCGGATTTCCTGCTCGTGGATGACCTCGAATCCTTCGCCATCTCGGACGTGTTCCTGGCCGGGCGGCACTTGAGCGATTGGGAATTCGCCGACCATTCCTGCCTGACGCCGCCCAGGGCCATGCGCGTCGGCGGCGAGCTGACCGAAGCGAGCCTTGCCATTCCCGCCAAGGGGACGCGTTGCCGCGTCATCGGCCTTGTTCCCGGGCAGATCGTCACCGAGGAGCGCATCGTGGACGCGAGTGTGCGCGACGGGCTTGCCGTGGCCGATCCGTCGCGCGACATCGCCAAGCTCGCGGTCGTCGAACGCCACAAGGCCACGGGCAACCTGGGCCTGGGGTTCGTCAGCGGCCTCAAGCTCACTCGCGGGGCCGTGGCCGGCACCGTGGCCCACGACGCGCACAACCTGATCGTGGCCGGGGTGAGCGACTCGGACATGCTGCTTGCGGCGCGCACGCTCATGGTTTCGGGCGGCGGATTCGCGGTCGTGGCCGACGGCAAGGTCCTGGCGCAGGTGCGCCTGCCCGTGGCCGGGCTCATGAGCGATGCGCCGCTCGAGGTGGTGACGGGACAGCTCGAGGCCCTGGCCGCCGCCTACCGGCAGGTGTCCACCGCGGACGCGCCGGCGCATCCGTTCATGGCCATGTCGTTTCTGTCCCTGGAGGTCATCCCGACGCTCAAGCTCACGGACCAGGGGCTTTTCGACGTCACGTCCTTTTCGCGGGTGGGATTGTTCGTCTAGACGGGAATTTCGTAGGCGAAAACGTTTACACTATCATTATGTATTACGTTTCGTCATCATTAGTGGGAAGCGTACGGGAAACAGTGGGAGAAAGGGCTGCGCTTGCCGCGTAACTTCTATAATGAACCGAAGTTTATTGAAATCTGACGATGTGCGCGCCAACAGGCGATCGACGATCCTCAAGCGCATCGTCGCGGCTCGCAAGGCCGGTGGCTGCAATGCGCGGAAAGGAATCCTTCCGGCCGCTGATGCCTGCCTGCGGTCCACCGGACGGCGGCCGATAACCCGCGGCGGCACGGCCTGATTCCCGATTTTTCTTAAGGAGTGCGGCAAGCCGCCATGGGAACGGGTTCCGACGCGGCCGAGGCGGCGCTTCCTGGACGTCGGCCCTTTTGGGCTATGTCCCATAATGTAAATTATGTTAACTTTGCTTTGGAGTCCCTGATTCGAGCGCCCTTTTTCCGCTTCATTCCGATCCCCGCCGGTATTCCGGCAACGCCGGATCACGCGGCATGTGGCGGCCCAAACTTCCTTGGATCTTCCTCGATGTTTGGCTATAATCATGGCTTCCCGTCCGCTTCGAAATCAATCCCTGGCCGTCCCGCGTTAGCGGCCTAACATTTTGCCGTCCGCCGTGATGCGCGACACGGCCCTCATGCGCCACGCATCCAATTGCCCGATCGCAGCGTCCACGCACGCGAAGCCAGCGTCCCAACACCAAACCCGCCAGCGTCTTCATGGGGACCCGGCGCGAGTACGACAAATACCCGGGTTGCGGCGCGCATAAAAAAAGCCCGGGTTGCCCCGGGCTTCGCGATTCCCTTATGCCAGGACGCAATCCCAATCCCGGCCTAGCCTTTGTCCTTCTTTTTGGCCCCGTCCAGAGTGTGACGGTCCTTGGCCGAGAGCACGGCCTTGCGCAGCCGGATCGACACCGGCGTCACTTCGACCATTTCGTCCTCGCGCACGAAATGCAAGGCGCGCTCCAGGGTCATGGGCAGCACCGGCGACAGGATGACGTTCTCGTCCTTGCCCGAGGCGCGCATGTTCGTGAGCTTCTTTTCCTTGCACGGGTTCACGTTGATGTCGTTGTCCCGGTTGTGCTCGCCGACGATCATGCCCTCGTAGACCGGCTCGCCCGGCGTGATGAAAAGTCGGCCGCGCGGCTCAAGGTTGAAAAGCGCGTACGGGACGCCGACGCCCTCGCGGTCGCAGACGATGGAGCCCGTGAAACGGCTGGGGAAATCGCCGCGGAATTCCTCGTAGCCCTCAAGCGACGAGTTCATGATGCCCGTGCCCTTGGTGTCGGTGAGAAACTCGTCGCGGTAGCCGATAAGTCCCCGGGATGGAATGGAAAATTCCAGGCGCACCCGGCCCGAGCCGTGGTTGACCAGATTGAGCATCCGGCCCTTGCGGATGGAGAGCTTTTCCGTGACCACGCCCACGAACGCCTCGTCGCAGTCGATGAAAAGGTGCTCGATGGGCTCCTTTTTCACCCCCCCTTCCGTCTTGAAAATGACTTCCGGCCGCCCCACCGACAGCTCGAAGCCCTCGCGGCGCATGGTCTCGACCAGAATCGCCATCTGGAACTCGCCCCGGCCCTTGACCGTGAAGCTGTCCTTGTCCTCGGTTTCCTCCACGCGGATGGCCACGTTGCGCAGGGTTTCCTTGTACAGGCGTTCGCGCAGCTTGGCCGACTGCACGAACTTGCCCTCCTTGCCGGCGAACGGCGAGGAGTTGATGGCGAAGCGCATGGCGACCGTGGGCTCGTCCACGTGAATGCGCGGCAGGGCCTTGGGAGAGTCGGCCGTGCAGATGGTGTCGCCGATGGTCACTTCCTCGACGCCGGAGAGCACGATGATGTCCCCGGGCTCGGCTTCCTCGGTTTCGGTCAGGCTCGGCCCCTGGTAGACCTGTAGTTTGGACACGCGCAGCGGCTTGGCCGTGCCGGATTCGTCGATGCGCACGAGCGTCTGGTTGATGCGCGCCGTACCCGAGATGACCCGGCCCACGGCGAGGCGGCCCAGGAATTCGGAATAGCCGAGGTCGGAAACCAGCATGCGGAAGGGTTCGTCGGGATCGTGGGAAGGCGCCGGAATCGTGGACAGGATACGCTTGAAAAGCGGTTCGAGGTTCTTGCCCTCGTCGTCCAGGGATTCCTTGGCCATGCCCTCGCGACCGATGGCGTAGAGCACGGGAAATTCGAGCTGTTCCTCCGAGGCGTCGAGGTCGATGAACAGGTCGTAGATTTCGTTTAAGACTTCCTCGGTGCGCGCGTCCTTGCGGTCGATCTTGTTGACCACGACGATGACCGGCAGGCCCCGGTCCAGGGTCTTTTTCAGCACGAACCGGGTCTGGGGCAACGGCCCTTCGGAAGAATCGACCAGAAGCACCGCGCCGTCCACCATGGACAGCGCCCGTTCCACCTCGCCGCCGAAATCGGCGTGGCCGGGGGTGTCGATGATGTTGATCTTGACGCCGCCCGAGATGACGGCGCAGTTTTTGGCCGCGATGGTGATGCCGCGCTCGCGCTCGAGGTCCATGCTGTCCATGATACGGTCCGCGACTTCCTGGTTCTGGCGGAACAGGCCGCTTTGACGGAACATGTGGTCCACGAGGGTGGTCTTGCCGTGGTCGACGTGGGCGATGATGGCGATGTTGCGCAGCGATTCGTTCTTGATCTTCTGGCTCATGGGGGTTCCTTGCAAAAGACGTTGCCGGCGCGGAGCGAACGCCGACGCCGGGGCGGGGACATACCGTAACGGGCGACGTTAGGCAATCGGCAGGGTGAACGTAAAGGTGCTGCCCGCTGCGGGCTTTGATACGAAGAAAATGCGACCGCCGTGTGACTCCACGATATGTTTGCAGATGGGAAGCCCAAGTCCCGTGCCCTTGGGCTTGTTGGTCAGCGTGACGCCTATCTGGTTGAATTTCTCGAACACCTTGTGCTGCTCGGACTCGGGAATGCCGATGCCGGTATCCGTCACTTCGATCACCACGTAATGCCCATCGGTCCGTGCCCGGCAGGTGACCGAGCCGCGCTCCGTGAATTTGAGCGCATTTGACACGAGGTTGACCAGCACCTGGATGATGCGGTCGCGGTCGCCCATGACCTCGGGCAGACGGCCCTCGATGCAGGTCTTGAGGGCGACCTGATTGTTGGCGGCAAGCAACCCCGCCGAGGCGGACATGACCCGGCGCACCACTTCGGCGGGATCCACGCGCTCGCGCTTGAACTCCATCCTGCCCGCCTCGAGCTTGGCCAGGTCCAGCACGTCGTTGATGAGGTGTTTGAGGCGTTCGCCCTCCGAAACGATGATGCGCAGGTTGTCCATGACTTGAGCGGCTTGCCGCCGCCGGCGCGGATCGTCGTCGAGGAGCTTTGCGAACAGTTCCTCCAGGCGCTTTTCGATAATGACCGCGAATCCCAGCACCGAGGTGAGCGGCGTGCGGATCTCGTGGGACACCATGGACAGGAATTCGGATTTGGCCCGGTTGGCGGCCTCCGCCGCCTCCTCGGCCCGTTTGCGGATCGTCACCTCGTGGGTGAGGCGTTCGTTGGCCCGGGTCAGTTCGCCCGTGCGCCCGGCCACCCGCTGTTCCAATTCGTCCTGGTAGCTTTGCAGGGTCTGCTCCGCCTTCTTGCGCACGGTGACGTCCTGCAACGATCCGTCGTAACGGTCGGCGTCGCCGGCGGCGTCGCGGATGCGCCGCGCGTTGATGAGTCCCCAGATCAGCCCGCCGGACTTGGTGCGCAGCTCGATCTCGAGGTTTTTGACTTCACCATAGCGGCCGAGCTCGGTCCGGATGCGCTGGCGCGCCTCCTCCTTGTCCACCACTTCTTCGACGACATTCTTGATGTGGCGCATGAGGTCGCGCGCCGAGGCATAGCCGAGAATGGAGGCCATGGCCGGGTTGGCGCTGACCAGGCGCCCTTCGGTGGAGGATTGGAAAATGCCTTCGGCGGCGTTTTCCACGATGCTGCGGTACTTCTCCTCGGCCCGCTTGAGCGCCAGTTCGTTTTTTTTGCGTTCGGTCACATCCCGGGCCACGATAACGGCGATGGAGCCAGCCTCGCCGCTGGCCAGGCGGAACGTGATCTCCACGGACAGCCCCCCTCCCCGGTTGCCCGGGCGAGGCAGGGTCGTTTCCATGCGACCTGCCGCGAAATCGCCGGAAAAAAGCCCGCGTAGGTGCTCCACGGCTTCCGCCGGCCAAAATTCGGCGAAAAGCCGCCCGACAAGCTCCTCGCTCCGCCTGCCGAGCATCGCCCCGGCCGCGCCGGCCGCGTCCGTGATGCGGCCCGTGTCGGCGTCCACCAGGAAAATGCCCTCCCCGGTCTGATCGAGCAGGGAGCGGAAGCGCTCCAGCTCGTCGAGCCGGCGCTTGAGCTCCGGGTAATAGCTCTTGCTGACGGACTGTTCGCCGAACCCGAGCAGCCGGGCGCGGCGGGCGTCGGCATCAGGAGCCTGATCGCCTGGCTTGTTCATATATCGATTCGATCTCGCCGACGGTCGGCTGTCTGGGGTTGGTCAAAAGACAGGGATCGGCCATGGCGTTTTGGGCCAGGGCGGCGATATCCGAGGCGGCGACGCCGATATCGGCCAGGCTCTGGGTCACGCCGAGCTCCCCCTTGAACGCGGCGATGGCCGCAAGCACGGCTTCCTTCCGTTTCGCCGGCGGCGCGTCGTCAGGGAAATCCGCGCCGAGCAGCCGGCCGAGTGTCGCGTAGCGGTCGGGCACGGCGTCGTAATTGTATCGGACGACATGGTCAAGCAAAATGGCGTTGCAAAGACCGTGGGGCAGGTCGAGCAGCCCGCCCAGGCTGTGCGCCATGGCGTGAACCGCGCCAAGGATGGCGTTGGAAAACGCCATGCCGGCATAAAGGCTCGCCAGGATCATGCCGCCCCTGGCGTCGAGGTCGTCAGGACGCGCGGCCGCAGCGACCAGGTGGGTGCGGATGAGCCGCACCGCCTCCAGGGCCAGCAGGTCGGTCATGGGGCCGTGGGCGTTGGAGACGTAGGCCTCCATGGCGTGGGTCAGGGCGTCGAGGCCGGTGTTGACCGTCAGATCCCGCGGCATGCTGACGGTCACCTCGGGATCGATGAGCGCGGCGTCGGGGATCAGCGACTTGCTGGCGATGGCGATTTTCAGCCGCCGCGCGGTGTCCGTGACGATGACGAACTGGGACACCTCGGCCCCGGTGCCGGCCGTGGTCGGCACGCACAACAGCGGCGGCCCAGGCCGGGGCACATTGTCGACGCCCTCGAACTCGAGGATGTGGCGCTTGTTGGCCGAAACGATGCCGATGGCCTTGGCGCAGTCCATGGCCGAGCCACCGCCCACGGCGACGATGGCGTCGCAGGCGCAGGCGTCAAACGCCATTGCCCCGGCCATGACTTCATGGTCCCGGGGATTGGAGGACAGGGCGTTGAACAACTCGTATTCGATGCCGGCGGCTTCCAGACTCTCCCCGACCTCGTCCGGCAAGCCCAGGGGACAAAGGCCCGGATCGGCCACGAGCAGGGCGCGCCGCACGCCGAGGCCGGCAGCCTGGCGGCCGGCAAGGCCTCGCGCCCCCCGGCCGAACACGAATTCCGGTGCGATGAATTTGCGCAGGGACAACAACAGTTTTTCCGGCATGCCTCCTCCCGGCGGTCAAGCCGCCCATACGCCGTCTAAGGGGTTGCCGAGGGCCGGGGATGCGCCCCGGCGTGTGTAAGATCCGAAACCTGGGCCGGTTGCGGAGGGCCGACCACGGCGATGTCCCGCGCCGCCAGTTGCCGCGCCAGTTCCGGGCTGGTCAGGACGCGCAGCTCTCGGGCGCGGCCTTCGGCGTAGGTGCTGATGGCGCGGAGCGCGGCGTCGTCGTGCCCCGGATGGGCCATGACCTCGAGCACGCCCGTCCCGCCGAGCGCCGCAAACGCTGCATCCACGAGGGAAAGCAGCGTCGCCTCGTCGATGTCCTCGCCGTAGAAACGCGTCAGGCAGTCGTCGGCGTGGGGCACGCCGGCGGCGTCCATTGCTCGGCGCATGTCCGCGGAAAGCGCCCTGGCCGGCACGCCCAGGTCCCTGGCCAGCTCCAGGAACACGGGAAACACCTCCGGCCGCTTGTGGATGTGGTGGTGGGAATCCAGGTGGCTCGGCTCGAGGCCCGTTTCCCGAAACCGGGCCAGTTGCGCGCGCCATTCCCGCCGCACCTCGTCCGGCGAAACGTCGGCCACGTCGATCTTCTTGCGCGGGAAAAAGCCGTCCGCGCCGACGAGGCTCGGCACGTCCCCGGGCGGCAGGCACGGCGGCGTCGCGCCCGTCAGTTGCAGGTGCAGGCCGATCCGGCCGGCGAATTCCCGACCGTAACGGGAAATGCGTTCGGGCGCGCCGGTCACGCAGACCATGGCCGTAGTCCCGCCGACCACGCCCGTGGCCATGGCGAGGGCAATGCCGCGCGTGATGCCCTCGGTCAGCCCGAAATCGTCCGCATTGACGAAAAGCCGGCGCATGCGCCCCTCCACGACCCTGTGGCGGACCGCCGCTTAAGCGGTCTCGGCCCGGGAAAGCACCGCGTTCACGAGCTTTTCGATGCCCTTGGCGATGTCGGCGATGCCGGGGCCCAGCATGTAGGCCGGGGTGGTGACGAGATTGTTCCTGGCGTCCACCTGGATGGCGTCCACGCCCCGAACGACGTGTTTCGCGCCGGCGGCCTCCAGGGCTTGCGCCGTGCCGGGATCGTCGCCGATGGTCAGTTCCGGCGCAAACTCCCCAAGAGCCAGCGCCAGGACGGCCGGAGCGATGCAGATGGCGCCAATAGGCTTGCCTGCGGCGTGCATGGTGCGAATGAGGGCGGCGACAGAGGGAAAAACCGTGCCCTTGGCCCCCTTTTCGGCGAAATCGCAGAGATTTTTCGCTGCGCCCAAGCCCCCGGGCAAAATCAGGCCGTCGAGGTCGGCGGCGGAAACCGCAGCCGCGTCCGCGACCGGTCCCCGGGCGATGCGGGCGGCCTCGACGCGGACGTTGCGACGCTTCCCGCTCGGGGTCTTGGTGGCATGATCCACGGCCTCGAAATCCGTCTCCGGAGCCAGGCACACGACCTTGGCCCCGGCCTTGGCCAGGAAATACAAGGTGAGCGTGGCCTCGTGTATCTCCGACCCGTCCATTACGCCGCACCCGGACAGCATGACGCCGATGGTGGCCATAACGCTTCCTCCCCGCCAAAGCGGTATTCTCTCCCAACCAATCCGGAAAATCTATCCTTTGCCCCGGCCTTCGTCAAACCGTCCCCCTGTTCACCAAAACGGGAAAAAACGCGCCGCGTTGCCTTTGCGCCGAAATGGGCGCATGAGAGGGCGCATGCCCACCTCCTTCACTGCTGCTTCTCCAGGCGACGTCACGCCGTTGATCGTTTCCGACACCACCCTGCGCGATGGGGCGCAAATGCCCGGCGTGCGTTTTTCCGTGGACGACAAGGTCACCATCGCCAAAGCCCTGGCCGAAGCCGGCGTGGACGTCATCGAGGCCGGGTTCCCGGCCGTCTCGGATCGCGAGGTCGAGGCCGTGCGCCGCATCTGCGCCGAGGTCGTCGTGCCGCGCGTCATGGTATTGTGCCGCACCGTGGCCGGCGACATCGAAGCCGCTTGGCAGGCGCTGGCCGAGGCCGCGCCCGACCGCCGGGGCGTCGGCGTCTTTTTGGGCACGAGCCCCCTGCACCGCCGCTACAAGCTCGGCAAGAGCAAGGACGACTGTCTGCGCATGATCGACGCGGCCGTGACGCTCGCGCGCAAACGCTTCGTCAAGGTGACCTTCAGCTGCGAGGATGGCAGCCGCACCGAACCGGCGTTTTTGCGCCGCGCCTACACCGTGGCCATGGACGCCGGAGCCACGGGCATCGGCTTTCCCGACACGCTCGGCGTGTTGACGCCCGAGGCCGTCAAACGCCGCGTGCGCATGCTGTGCGCCCTGGCCCATCCGCGCGGCGTCAAGCTGCGCGTACACTTCCACAACGACCTCGGGCTGGCCACGGCCAACACCCTGGCCGCCGCTGCCGCCGGCGCGGACATCGTCCACCTGACCGTGGGCGGCATCGGCGAGCGCGCCGGCAACGCTGCCCTGGAAGAGACGGTCATGGCGCTAAAGCTCCACGCCAGGCAGTACAAGCGCACGGTGGGTGTGGACCCGGCCAGGCTGACCGCCCTGTGCAGGCTGGTGTCGCGCCTGTCCGGGGTGCCGCTTCCGGCCAACAAGGCCGTGGTCGGCGGCAACGTGTTCGCCACCTCGGCCGGCGTGCACCAGGACGGGCTGCTCAAGCACCCGGACACCTACCTGCCCTTCCGACCGGAGGTCGTCGGGGCCGAGGGCATAAAGCTCCCGCTGTCGCCGATGTCCGGCCGGGCCGCCCTGGCGCTGCGCCTTACGGAACTCGGCATCACGCTCTCCGAGGAGGAACTCGTCCGAGCGAGCAAGGTGGTCAAGAACGCCGACCCCGAGCAATGGGCCGACGAGGAGGCGCTCCTGCGCCGTGCTGCCGCCGCCGCCCGGGACGACGCCCCGTGATGCTTGTCGCCACGGGGTTGTGCGCGCTGTGCCTGGCGGCGCTGCATTTCGAGGCGCGTTTCCTCTCCCCGCCCCTGGACGCGCCGCGAAGCCCCTGGCTGTCCGTGGCCGGCGGCGTGGCCGCGGCCTACGTCTTCGTGCACATCTTTCCCAGCCTGTGCGAGGGCCAGGAAACCCTGCGCCGCACGGGTTGGGCCATCGTCTCCGTCCTCGACCGCCACGTCTTTCTCATCGCGCTCGCCGGGCTGCTCGTCTTCTACGGCCTGGAGCGCGCCGCCCTGGCCGCGCGGGGCGGCCGTTCCGGGCCGCCGGTTTCGCCGTCGCAGCAAGGCGTCTTCTGGCTGCACCTCGTCTCCTTCGCCATCTACAATTTCCTGATCGGCTACCTGCTGGTCAACCGCGTGCATCCCGGGCCCGTGAGCCTTTTTACCTATTTCGCGGCCATGGCCCTGCACATGGCCGGCAACGACCACGCCCTGCGCCGCCATTTCACGGACGACTACCGCAGGTTCGGCCGCAAGGTCCTGGCCCTGGCCGTCGTCTGCGGCTGGGCCTGCGGCGCGGTCCTGCACGTGCACGAGGCCGTGCTTGCCTTGCTCTTCGCCTTTCTGGCAGGAGGCGTGGTCATGAACACCATGAAGGATGAAATCCCGCTGGACGGCTCGGGCAATTTCCCGGCCTTCGCCGCCGGGGCCGTGACCTACGCCGCCCTGCTCCTGCTCCTATGAAAAATACCGTATCCCCCTCGCCCACCGGCCCGCCCCAGGCCCTTTTCGGCCGCCACGTCTGGACGCTCTACGCCTTTCTGCGGCCCTACAAGGGCGCGCTCGCCGGCGGGCTTGCGCTCAACATCCTGGCCCGGGCATGCGACCTGCTGCCCCTGGCCCTGGCCGGCCGAGTCATCGACGCCGCCGCCTCGGGCAATGCCGCGGCCATGACCTACGTCCACTATGGCCTGGCCATCCTCGGTAGCTTCCTGTGCCTCTCCGTCTTCCAGAGCGGCTCGGACTACATCCTCGCGGCCATGGCGCAAAAGACCCGCCACGACATCCGCTTGAGCCTTTACGGCCACCTCCAGTCCCTGGATCCGGCCTTTTTCGAGGACAGGCAAACCGGCGACATCATGTCCGTCATCGTCGCCGACGTGGACACCCTGGAGAGCTTCCTCACCGACGCCTTGACCTCCATCATCCGGCTCGTGGTCACCTTCTGCGGCATCTACGGCTACCTCTTCTTCCTCGAATGGCGACTGGCCCTGCTCCTTTTCGTGCCGCTGCCCCTGGCGATCTTCGCCGTGCGACGGTTCGTCACGCGCGTGCAGCCGCGCTACCGCGAGACGCGTCGCGCCGTGGGGGCTATCGCCGGCCTTTTGGAAAACAACATCGCCGGCATGGGCGTCATCCAGGCCTACACCGCCGAGGACCGCCTCCACGCCGCGGTGGCCGCGCGTTCGGCCGGCTACCGCGACGAAGCCATCGCCGCCGAGGGAGAACGCGCCCGCTTCATCCCGGCCATCTACGCCGTGGCCGGCGTCTCCTTCGGCGCGGTCTTCGCCGGCGGCGGTTATCTCGTGGCCGCCGGGCACGGGCCGACCGTGGGCGACTACACCACCTTCGTGCTCTTTGCCGCGCGCCTGGTGCTGCCGCTTTTCGTCTTCGGCATGCTCATCAACCAGATCCAGCGCGCCGAGGCCGCCGCCGGCCGCATCGCGGAACTTTTCGCCGTGAGGCCCCGCGTGGCCGACCGGCCCGGGGCCGTGGCCCTCGACCGCCGGCCGCGCGAGATCGCCTTCGCCGACGTGCGCTTTTCGTACCCCTCGCGCGGGCCGGTCATAAACGGCATAAGCCTCAGCCTGCGCCAGGGCGAGGTCACGGGCGTGGTCGGCCCGACCGGGGCGGGCAAGTCCACCCTGGTCAAGCTCCTGCTGCGCTACTACGAACCCACGGGCGGCGCGATCCTGATCGATGGCGAGCCCCTCGACGCATTCACGCTCAAAAGCTGGCGCGGCCAGCTCGGCTACGTGTCCCAGGAGGCGTTTCTCTTCCACGGCAGCGTGGCGGAAAACATCCTCCTCGGCCGCCCGGACGCCGATCTGGCGGCCGTGCGCCGGGCCGCGGCCGTGGCCGGGGCCGACGACTTTATCATGAAGCTGCCGGCCGGCTACGACACGGTCATCGGCGAGCGTGGCATGAAGCTCTCCGGCGGCGAACGCCAGCGCGTGTCCCTGGCCCGGGCCATCTTGCGCGATCCGGCCGTGCTCATCCTCGACGAGGCTACCTCGGCCGTGGACACCCGCACCGAGGCGATCATCCAGCAGAATCTGCACGCCTTCCGCCAGGGCCGGCTCACCCTGGCCGTGGCGCACCGCCTGTCCACGGTGCGCCAGTGCGCCGAAATCCTGGTCGTCGTGGACGGCTACGTGGTCGAGCGCGGCGACCACGAGGCGCTTATCCGCGCCGGCGGGGTCTATGCCGGCATGTGGGCCGTGCAAAGCGGGCTGGAGCCCTCCCATGAGTCCCATGACGCCCTTTGATCCCGACGCGGCCACGGTCCTCGACCTCGTGGCCGCCCATCCCGAAACCGAGGCCGTTTTTCGCGCCTGCGACGCCGAAGCCTGCTGCTGCGTGCTTTGCCAGGGGCTTTTCGAAACGGTCACGGGCCTTGCGGCGCGCTTCGGCCTTGACCGGGCCGCCCTGGTGCATGATCTTGCAATGATTCTGGACAAGGAGCACCCGTGAGCATCGAACTGGTCAAGACCGTCACCGCCGCCGGCTGAGCGGCCAAGATCGCTCCAGGGGACCTGGAGGCCGTCTTGCAGGGCTTGCCGCCCGTGACCGATCCTCGGCTGCTGACTGCCAGCGGCGTCAACGAGGACGCGGCCGTGGTGCGCCTTCCGGACGGCAGGGGGCTCGTGCAGACCGTGGATTTCTTCACGCCCATCGTTAACGATCCGTTCCAGTTCGGCCGCATCGCCGCGGTCAACGCCCTGTCCGACGTCTACGCCATGGGCGGCGTGCCCCTTGCCGCCATGAACATCGTCTGCTTCCCCATTAAAACCATGGCGCGGGAAATTCTGGCCGAAATCCTGCGCGGCGGGCTGGAGGCGATTCTTGAAGCAGGGGTCGTGCCGGCCGGCGGGCACAGCATGGAGGACAGGGAGATCAAGTACGGCTTGGCCGTCTCGGGCCTGGTCGATGCCGACGCCTTCGCCTCCAACACGGGGCTTGTCCCGGGCGACGTGCTGCTGCTCACCAAGCCGCTCGGCACCGGCGTGCTGGCCACGGCACTCAAGGGCGGCTTCGGCGACCCCGTGGCGATCGAGAAGCTGCTTGTCCGCTGGGCCGGCAGGCTCAACGCCGCAGGCGGCCGCGTGATCCGGGAACTGAAGCTCAGGGCGGCCACGGACGTGACGGGATTTGGCCTGGGCGGGCATCTGCTGGAGATGGCGGCTGGCTCGGGCGTGGCCGTGGAACTGAACCTTGCCGCCGTGCCTTTCCTGCCCGAGGCCGTGGAGATGGCGGCACTCGGCATGCTGCCGGCCGGGAGCTTCGCCAACCGTGAATACTGCGCGAAAACGGTTTCCGTGGCCGCAGGCTGCGACCCGATCCAGCGCGACCTCGTCTTCGACGCCCAGACCTCGGGCGGCATGGTGCTGGCCGTGCCGGAAGGCAAGGTGGCGACGGCGCGGCGGATGCTCGAGGATGCGGGAGACCTGGCCGAGGTCATCGGCCGGGTGGTCGTGGCAAAGGATGGGATGGCGCGGCTGCGCATCCTATAGACCGCCAAAACAAGGAGGGCGGCCATGCATTTTGACGTGGTCTTTCACGTGGACCAGGACGCGGCGGCGCTCAATATGGCGCTGACCAACATCACGAATTATTTCGATGCCCTCATCCAGGAGGACTTTACCGCGGTTCTCCTGGTCAACGGCCCGGCGATCCGGCTCATGACCGCCGACGGCGAACACGCCGCCAAAATCGGCGCGCTGGCCACGCGGAGGCTGCGCGTGCGCGTGTGCCGAAATGCCATGCGCCACTTCGACGTCGCCCCGGAAGCGTTGTTGCCCGCGTGCGAAATCGTTCCGGCGGGCGTTGTGGAACTTGTGGATCTCCAGGACAAGGGGTTCGCCTACATCAAGCCGTAACCAATTCTCGTTGTTCATGAAATAGCCGTTCACTTTGGCCTGAAATACAATGTGTCACGATTGCAGTTCCACCACTAAGGAGAAGGCAATATGGGCAAGGCGGAGGAGGATGCAAAACACAGGCAGGCCGTACGGGAATCCATTCGAACGAATGCCGAGCTGAGCATCGCGTTCATGTTGATGAATATGCTTGCGGCAACGATCGCAAGCTATGGGCTGTTCGCAAACAGCCCAGCCGTCATTATCGGCGCCATGATCATCGCCATGCTTCTTGGGCCGATTACCGGCGTTTCGCTCGCACTCGTCGACAGCGATACGAAATCCCTCTTCAAAGCGCTTCTCACGCTTTTGGCAGGCGCAGCGGGCGTCATCGCGACGGCCATGACCATCGGCATGATCCACAGCGAAGTGCCGATCACCAGTGAGATATTGAATCGGACAACGCCGAATTTCTCGGACCTTATGATCGCTCTGGCCGGCGGCGCGGCAGGCGCTTACGCCTCCGTCTCGCCGCGACTGAGCGTGGCGTTCGTGGGCGTTGCTATCGCCACGGCCCTTGTGCCGCCGCTTTGCGCCGCGAGCATCCTCCTCGTACGCGGGCACTACTCGCTGGCATTCGGCGCATTCCTGCTGACTTTCACCAATATCGTCGCCATACAATTCGCGTCTTCCGTGGTCCTGTGGGTTACTGGATTCCGCAAGATCAGCCACGCCCATGGGCTCTCTTTTCTGACATTTCTCAAAAACAACACCGTGAGCATTGTCACGCTGGCTGCGCTGGCCATCGTGCTCACGGACAGTATGCACCAGGTGCTTTCCAAAAAAATCTACGAAAACAATGTGACCCATATCATCGGGCAGGAATGCGCCCTCTATGACGCGTGCTATCTGGCAGAAGTCCGTTTCGACGAGAGGCCGGACAAGGAAATCATCTACGCTGTGATACGCGGACAACACCAAGCACGCCCGGACCAGGTCGCCGCTGTCGAGGATAAATTGCCAAAACATCCGGAAAACAAACCCGTGGAACTCCGCGCCCGCTATGTGCCGACAGCGACCATCAACCGCAACGGCGTCATGTACGACGACAACCAGGCCGATGAGTAGAGGCAAAAAAGAACGCCGTATCAAATTGGAGGGGAGAACGCCGTCTCACGGTCCGCAGTGCACGCGGTCGAGCTTCCACATGCCGTCCTCATGCACGAGTTCATACTGTGCGACGGTCCTTTTCTCCGTCGGCCGACGGGAGGCGAGCAGCGCATGCGTCGCATCTTGCGACTGGGTTTTGAACAGATACCCATCCATCTCGTCCTGGGCGCACGTCAGGGGATTGTGATCCGTGCCGCACAGTTCGCCGGGAACGTATTTGCCGCGACAATTCTCCTTGACCGCTGCCCGCTCCATGGCCGCCATGTCGGACAGGAGTCTCTGGGTAAAAAAACGGGCATACCCCTTGTCGGACTTGGCTTTGTAAAACGGTGTGCGCAGCACGAATTCCAGGAGATTCTGATCTTTCTCCGAAAGACGCAACACCGTGGCCAACGTCTTTTCAGCCTCCGTTTGCGGAGGATGCCATGGTTGCGGGGATGTGTTGCCGGCCATGGCGACTATTGGAGAGAGAAACAGACCAACCCCTATGGCCAATACGGCAAGCGGAAAAAAGCCGCGCGTCATGGAAACCCTCCCGTATCGTGCGATGTTGTCCCTTCATAGACCAGGGTGCGCCGCGTGTCATGCCGCGCCATTTTCTCCGTGCTCTTGAACAAATCCTAGGCCCGGTCTACAAGACGGATAAATCCAAAATATCGACGCTTCCATGCACTACCTGACCCTGTGCTGCATCGCCAAGGACGAAAACGCCCGCATCGGCGAGTGGGCGGCCTATCATGCGCTACGCGGCGCCGAGCGTCTCGTCGTCTACGACAACGGGTCCGGCGTACCGCTGCGCGACACGCTCGCATTCCTTGCCGACCGCATTGACATCGTGGTCCACGACATGCTCGGCCCGGCCCGGCAGCTCGCCGCCTACGCCCATTGCCTGGAAACCCACGGCCCGGACACGAACTGGCTCGGCTTTATCGACGCGGACGAATTCCTGCTCCCCCGCCGCGAGGACGATCTGCGCGAGATGCTCACGGATTTCGAGGAGTTTGCCGGGCTTGGCGTCAACTGGGTCATGTTCGGTTCGGCCGGTCACGAAACGCCGCCGCCGGGCTTGCAAATTGAGGCATTCACCCAGCGCGCGCCCTACGCGCACCCCACCAACCACCACATCAAGAGCCTCTTGCGCCCGGCGTACGTGACCGCCCCGCTTTCGCCGCACCATTTCGCCTACGCGCCGGGCCGACACTGCGTGAACGAATGCGGCTTCCCCCTGCCCGGCCCCTACGGGCCGCACCACAACACGCGCATACAGCTCAACCACTACTTTTACCGTTCCCGCCAGGAATACGCCGCCAAGATCGAACGCGGCCGCGGCGACATGACCACGGAGCAGTTTCGGCATTCCATGGCCGACTTCGACAGGCAGCTTGCGTATTGCACCGTCGGGGATACGGAAATCGCGCGCCATGCCCCGGCCGTACGCGCCGTGCTCGAAGGCGGGCCGTTGCGCACGGCGGAGCGAGGGGATTTCGCCAGCGAATCCGACAAGATCGCCCTGCTCCTCTCGCGCGGCAAGGTCGAACTGGCCGAGGCGCTTTCCCGCAGGCTCGTCGTTGCCCATAACGCCGAAAGCGCTGCCTGGAGCCTGCGCGGCTTGGCGCTGGCCTGGGCCGGCCGCCACGGCGAGGCGCTCTCGGCCCTGGCCGCGTCGCTTCGCCGCGAACAGACCGTGGAGAACCTTTTCGCGCTCGTGCGCGTGTGCCTTCTGGCCGGAGACCGTGACGAGGCGACGCGCACGGCGCGCTACCTGTGGTGGCGGCTGCACGGCGTGGATGCGGAACTGCAGGGGGAATGCGCGGCGATTTTGGAAGAGATCAAACCGCTGCTTTAAGGGGCAGGCGAAGAAACGCCAAAAAGCCCGTCACGGCAAAAGCCGCGACGGGCGAAAAACAGACGGCCGAACGCGAAGCGCTTAGGCCTGCTTGCTTTTATTGACGGCCGTGGACAGGCGGGAGATGTTGCGCGCGGCGGTCTTCCAGTGGATGACCTTCTTGGTGGCGGCCTTGTCCAGGATCTTGGTCGCGGCCAGCAGCGCAGTTTCGGCGGCGGCGGAATCGCCGGCGGTAAGCGCGACGCGCACGGCCTTGATGACGTTGCGCACGCGGGTCTTGACCGCCCGGTTGCGAGCCCGGGCCAAAAGGCTTTGACGGTGCCGTTTGATGGCGGATTTATGGTTGGCCAAGGATCGTTCCTCCGTGTAGTGTTCGCTGAAGCAGAGTTATTTATACTGGCAACTCACCTCTGTCAACTCCAAAACATGCCTCCACCGCATATTTCCTCCCTTTCGGGAGGTCCAGGAGGGGCCGTCGCCCCTCCTGGCCGCCGGAGGCATCTTCCTCTTCTCTCTTCTCTCTCCCCGCCCCCCTACACCTGCAGCGCGGCGAAGTCCGCCACGCGGCCGAGGCGGTCGACCAGGGATTTGAGGAGGTTCAGGCGATTGAGGCGTACGTCCATGTCGTCGCACATGACCATGACGTTGTCGAAGAAGGCGTCCACGGCGGGGCGCAGCTCATAGAGCAGGTCGAATACCGCCGCGTAGTCCCCGGCGCTAAACAGGGCGTCGTAGCGCGGGAAGACCGCTTCGCAGGCCGCGGCCAGGTCCTTGTCGGGCTGTTCGGCAAGGAGCACTTCCTTGACCACGCCCGTCAGGGGTACGCCGGCCCCTACGCCCTGCTTGCGGATGATGTTGGCCGCACGCTTGAAGGTCAGCACGGCTTGGTCGAAGTCCGGCTTGGCCGCGAACGTGGCCAGGGCGTCGATGCGGGCGGCGAGCTGGGCGATGTCGGTAAACGACGCGCCGGCCGCGGCCTCCACGACCAGGGTGTCGAAGCCCCGGCCCGTGAAGTAGGCCTTGAGGCGCTGGCCGAAGAAATCCAGGAGCCGCGCCAGCACGCGGGTGCGGTCCACCTTGAACTTGGCGTCGCCGTAGCCGTCGAGGGCCGCTTGCAGCAGCTCCATGAGGTCCAGGCGCAGACCGTGCTCGATGACGATGCGGCAGATGCCGAGCGCCGCCCGGCGCAGCGCGTAGGGGTCGGCCGCGCCCGTGGGGGCCATGTCCAGGCCGAAACAGCCGGCCAGGCTGTCGGCCTTGTCGGCGATGGACAGGAGCGCGCCGGCCAGGGTCGGCGGCACGGGGCTGTCCGGACCGGCCGGCAGGTATTGTTCGGCCACGGCACGGGACACGGACTTGGACTGGCCCTTGCGGCGAACGTAGATGCCGCCCATGACACCCTGCAGTTCCGCGAACTCGCCCACCATGTCGGAGACGAGGTCCACTTTGGCCAGCCCCCCGGCCTGGGAGGCTTCGAGCATGACCTCGGGCTTGCCGGCCATCTCGGCGATCAGGCCGCACAGGCGCTCCAAGCGGCGGGCCTTGTCGCGCATGCTGCCGAGTCCGGCCAGGAAGACCACGCTTTCGAGCTTTTTCTGCCAGGTTTCGATATCCGTCCCGAGGTCCGCTTCCCAGAAGAAGCGGGCGTCCTCCAGGCGCGCGGTGAGCACGCGCTGCCAGCCTCGGCGCACGAGCTCCAGGTTGCCGGGCGCAAGCCCCAGCGTCGTGAGGAAGACGGGCAGCAGGCCGCCGTCGGCGTTTTCCACGGCGAAGCTCTTCTGGTGCGTCTCCATGCTCGTGATGAGCACCTCGCGGGGCACGTCCAGGAATTTGGGGTCGAGTCGGCCGAGGATGACCACGGGATATTCGGTGAGTCCGGTGACTTCGGCCAGAAGCGCCGGATTGATCACGGCCCTGCCGCCGGCCTCCTTGGCCAGCGCCTCGGCCTGGGAGCGGACCATGCCCTCGCGTTCCTTGGCGTCGAGCACCACCTTGCCCTGGTCGCGGATGATGGCGAAATAATCCCCGGCCGTGGGCACGGCGAACGGCCCCGGTCCCATGATGCGGTGCCCCCGGGTCTCGCGCCCCGAGACGATGTCGTCCAGGGCGAAGGGCACGACGGCGTCGCCGAGCAGGGCGACGAACCAGTGAATCGGCCGGCCGAAGGCGAAATCGCGGCTGCCCCAGCGCATGCGCTTGGGAAACGACAGCTTTTTGACCATGTCCAGGCAAATGGCCGGCAACAGGTCCAAGGCCGACTCGCCGCCGGTGGTCTTTTTGAGCGCCAGATAGCGGCCCTTGCCGGTCTCCATGACGAAGACGTCGGCGACATCCTTGCCCTGGCCCTTGGCGAAGCCAATGGCGGCGGGCGTGGGCGCACCGTCCGCGCCGAAGCCGACTTTTTCGGGTGGGCCGGTGACGAGTTCCTCTTCCTGACGTGCCGTGGCGGTAAGCTCCGGCACGCTGACCACCAGCCGGCGGGGCGTGGCAAAGGCGGTGACGGTCGGTGCGTCGAGCTTGGCCTGGGCAAGGGCTGCGGCGAAAAACGCCCGGGACTCGTCCACAAGGCCCGACAGGAACCGGGCCGGCATCTCCTCGAATCCGATTTCCAGAAGAAAATGGGGCATGTCGTTTGGTCCTTTATGCGCTGGGCGTGAGGAGGGGGTAGTCGAGTTCCTTGCGCTGGGCGGCGTAGAGGCGGGCCAGACTCGAGGCTAGGTTGCGCACGCGGCCAATGTAACCGGTGCGCTCGGTGATGGAGATGGCCCCCCGGGCTTCGAGCATGTTGAAGGTATGGGAGCACTTGAGGCAGTAGTCGTAGGCCGGCCAGGGCAACCCCAGCTCGCACAGGCGCTTGCATTCCCGCTCGAAGTCGTTGAAGTGGGCAAGCAGCATGGCGGCGTCCGATTCCTCGAAATTGTAGCGCGAGTGTTCGAATTCCTCGCGTTGATGCACCTGTCCGTAGGTCACATGCTCGTTCCAGGCCAGATCGTAGACCGAGTCCTTTTGCTGGAGATACATGCAAATCCGTTCCAGACCGTAGGTGATTTCCACAGACACGGGGTGCAGGTCGATGCCGCCCACCTGCTGGAAATAAGTGAACTGAGTCACTTCCATGCCGTCGAGCCAGACTTCCCAACCCAGGCCCCAGGCCCCGAGCGTAGGCGATTCCCAGTCGTCCTCGACAAAGCGGATGTCGTGATCCCGCGAGTCGAAGCCGATGGCGGCAAGGCTTTCCAAGTAGAGGTCCTGAATGTTGTCCGGCGAGGGCTTGAGGATGGCCTGAAACTGGTAATAGTGCTGCAGGCGGTTGGGATTCTCGCCGTAACGACCGTCAGTGGGGCGGCGCGAGGGCTCGACGTAGGCGGCCTTCCAGGGTTCGGGGCCGATGACCCGGAAAAAGGTGGCCGGGTTGAAGGTTCCGGCGCCGACCTCGATGTCGTGGCCCTGGACCGCCAGGCAGCCGGACTTGGCCCAGAAATGTTGCAGCGTCAAGATGAGATCCTGAAAATACATGGTCGCTCCGATTTCAAGGTTACGCCGTCGTGGGGCCGCGGCGCTTGCGGCGCGAAAACGCAGGCCAGGCAGCCAAAAATGCAGGGGAGCGTCAGGCGCGCACGAAGCCGCCCCGCTCCCAGGCCAGTCCCATATGGTAGCGCACAAGCAGATCCACGGTGCGGGAAAATTCCCGCGCCGCGCCCGGTTCGGGGCGGCAGGCCGCCCAGGCGCAGGCGTCGCCGCCAACGGCGACCTCGAGCAGGCCCAATGCCCCGGCACCGAGACGCTGCCGCACACCCGGGGCGTTATCGTCCCGACAGGCGGCGCAGGTCAAGCGCCCCGCTTCCACGTGGCATACGGCTTCCTGCCCGCAAAGCGGTGCGCCGCACACGGCGCATTGGCCGCAGGCCGGAAACATGCCCTGCAGGAAGGCCATGCGCGCCCGAAAGAGCAGAGGGAAAAGCGGCGATGGCGTTTCGTCGGCTTCCAGGGCGGCGAGCATGTCGCGCAGGAGCGCATAGGTCTCGGCCGCACCCGTGGGGCCAATCTGCACGGCTTCGAAAAATTTCAGGCAGTTGACGGCCATGCCCAGCCGGTTCGGATCGTCGCGCAGGCGCATGGGCGCATCGAGAAGCCTGGCTTCGGTCAGGCAATGGTAGCCGCCGTGACCCGAGCGGCGCACCTTGAAACGGACATGGTTGAGGGGATCGAGGCAGCCCAGGAAGCGACGGCGGCTCTTGAGCCCGCCAAAGGCGAAGGCCGTGTAGACCCCGCGCACCGGGGAAACAAGGCGTACCCAGGCGTCGATTTCCCGAAACCGCCCCACTTTGAGCACGAGCGCCTGTTCGGAGAATTCCATGCCCGCCGCCCCGCCGCCGCAACCGTTTCCGCCGACGAAACCGGCCGCGTCGCGTCCCCGGAATCCGCGGGTCCCGGGACGCGACACAAGGCCGCCTAGGGGAAACGGACGGTCTTGCTTTCGCCCTTTTCCGTGACGACCGTGGTTTCCTTGCCGTCGTAGCGGAACACCACGCTGCTCGGATTGCCGAGTTTGATTTCGATCTTTTCGCCGAAGGGCACGGTGAGCCTCTGCCCCTTCTTGACGTAGATTTCCTTGGCCGGCCCCTTGTCCGGAGTGACGATGACCCAGCTGCCGTCTTGGCCGTAGAGTTCGACCTCGCGACCGCCAGGAGCCGCTTCGTTGCCGGCGGCCGGCGCGGCGGCCGGGCTTGCCGCCACGGCGGACGCGGCCGGCGGGGTTGAAGCCACAGGCTGGGCGGAAGCGGCCGGCGCAACCGGAGTCGCGGTCGTCGCGGCGGGTTTGGCCGCGGCGTCGTCGCTCTTTTTGGCCACGAACTTGAGGGTCTTGACCGATCCCTTGCCGGCCTGGAGGGGGTAGAGCTTGTTGTCGAAGCGGATTTCCACGGCGCCGGCATTGCCCAGACGCACGAGGAGGTAGTCGGCGAAACGGCCGGTGAAGGCGTCGCCCTTTTCCAGCATGGTTTCGTGCATGGCTCCGCCGTCGGCTCCGGCCTGGAGCCAGCAGCGGTCGTTGGCCACGATGGAGACGACATGGGGGCCTGTCTCGCCCACGGTGAAGGCCTTGCCCGGCTGGGCGCTCGGCGCGGCTGCGGCTTCGGGCGCGGGCGGGATGGCCGGCGGCGTGGCAGGCGTGGCCGGGCCGCTGGTGGCGATGTCCTGGGTCGTCTGATCGTCCGGGCTCAGCGCGGCCGGAGGTGTCGGCCGCGCCTCGGCGGCCGGCTTGGTTTCGGTAACGGCCGGAAGCTGGCGTTCCTGAAGCGCCGGCACCTGTGCGACAGGCGCAACGGGCGCGCTCGGGACGACAGGAGCTGTCTCCGCCGGCTTTTGCGGCGGTACGACAGGCACGGGCCGCAGGGGCGCCTCGGGCTCGTTTTTCGCAGGCGTAGCGGGTTCGGTCACGGCCGGAGGCGCAGCTTTTTCCGCCCCGTCGCCTGAGCGGGACAAGACGTGGGTCCACAGGTACCAGACCAGGCCGATGACGACGAGAACCACGACCAGGCAGATCAGGGCGGGCACAAGGGGGATCTTCGGGGCGGGCCGGCCATGGCGGGGCGTCGGCGCGCAACCGCAATCGTCGTCCGGGATGTCCTTGACCAAGCGGACATCCTGCACCGGGTTTTCTTCGAGCTGGTAGACCTCGGCCAGGCGTTTGGAGAAATCCTCCTGGTCCACGCCGAGGAGCTTGGCGTAATTCTTGATGAAGCCTTTGGCGTACACCGGATGTGGCAACACGCTTTCGTTGCCGTCTTCGATGGCGGCCAGACAACTGCGCGTGATCTTGATCCTGTCCGAAACGTCTTCGATGGACAGGCCCTGCCGCTCCCGTTCCTCGCGCAGCATGATCCCTAATTCACGCAAATCCATAAACGAAATTCCTCCGTGACCGCGTCGCCGTGGGCGGGAGCCCCCCGGCGGCGGGCGGGACAAGCTACAGCTTGACCTCGACGACCGCCTTGGACCGCAGGTTGTCGATGTACTCCTGGAAGAGCTTATCGAATTTCTGTTTGTAGAGGGTTTCCTGAATCTGTTCCTTGGCGCTCTCGTACGAGGGGCCGGCAGGATCGGCCGGGGCGGCCTTGGGCGCGGAGGCCTGACCGGAAGGCGTGCGCAGGGTCAGCAGCACGGCCTTGCCGTCGAGCATGACCGGGGCGCTGACCTTGCCGGCCGGCACGGCCTGCAGAGCCGAACGCAGCGGCGCGGCCAGATCCTTGGCCTGCACATCGCCGAGGTCGCCGCCCTGGTCCTTGCCGGGACCGATGGAATACTTTTTCGCCGCTTCGGCAAAGGTCATGGAGCCGGAATCGATCTTGGCGCGGACTTCTTCCGCCAGCTTGACGTTCGACACCATGATGAAGCCGATGTTGCCCGAAACCTTGGGCCCGAGAATGGACTTCGTGGCCGAGAGGTTGCCCTTGTTCTTTTCGTAATAGTCGCGAATCTCGTCGTCCGTGACCAGCACCTTGCGGTGCACCATGTAGCCCAGCAGCCGTTTCTTCATGTTGTCCTGGCGCATGCGCTTGCGGAAATCGGCAAGCGTCATGCCTTCCTTGGCCAGTTCCGCAACGAACTGCTGCTGGTTCATGTTGTTCTTTTTTCTGAGCTCTTCGAGCTGATTATCCAGTTCCGTTTCCGAAACATTGATCTTCAGGCGCGCGGCTTCCGACTCGATGAGCATGTCGGTGATCATGCTGTCGAGCACCTGTTTGCGCAAGTCGGCATACATGGGGTCGTCGGGCTTGATCGCCACGCCCTGGGTGCGTTGCACCAACTCGGCCACACGGGAATCAAGGTCGAACAAGGTGATGAGCTTGCCGTTGACCACGGCCACCACCCTGTCGACGAGTTCGGCCGCGTGGGCGGTCGCGGCCAGTGCCAACAGCAGGACAAGTATGACGCTGAGTTTGGAAAGACGAGGCAAGGCATCCTCCGTGAGGGCGTTGGGCAAGACAAAAGTCCGGCCCGGCCGTGCAACCGACGGCATTCGGGACGTTGCGCTGCGGCGTCGCCCTCACTCCCAGGCCGACCCGTAGCGTATCCGGGGCCTATAAACGTTTTTGCCAGCCCAGGCAATCGCGCCCCGGGCCGCCCGCCTGCTTCCCTTACGGGAATTCCAGGACGCGGCTTTCCTTTTTCGCGACGACCACCGTGGTTTCCCGGTCGCCCTGGCGGTAGGAAACCTCGCTCGGGGAGCCCGGACGCACGACGAGTTTTTTCGCGTAGTCCAGGCGCAACGGCTTGCCGGGCTTCAAATAAACGCGCTGTTCCTCGCCGCCGTCCACGGTATAAAGGATCCAGCTGGCCTTGATGGCGGTGAAAACGACCGTGCCGCCGGGATGCGTCGTGTCCTCGGCAGCCGGCGCTTGCGCCGTTGCGGCAGCGGGTTGCGCGGATGTGGCAGGCGCGGCCGCAGAGGCTTCGCCCGGCGCTGCGGCGGAGGGCGGAGAGACCTCTGCGAGCGGTGCGGCTTCGGGTGTTGCGGCGACCGGTTCAGAAGCCTCGGATGCGGCGGCGACAGCCGGCGGCGCGGGTTCCGTGGACGCGGGAGGCATCGGCGCGGCGGCCGGGACGGGCGTCTCCCCTGACGGTAAAGACTCCTGCGCGGCCGGCGCCGCTTCCTGCTGCGGCGCAGGCTCGGAAGCCGCTTTTTCCCGCGCGGCGGCGACGCCCGTTGCGGTCCCGTCCGGCGGCGCAGCGGGTTCGTTCGCGGTGGAACGCTCCGGCATGGCCTGGGAGGGATTGCGACGCGTCTCCAGGGCTTTCCTGGCTTCCCGGGCAAGGGCGTCTCGGGCCGCGGCCTCGCTCCGGGCCTGGTCGAGCTCGTCCGGCCCCTGGGCTTTTTTCGGCTGCGGGGCCTCCTGCCTGTCGGCCAGAAGCTTGCGGCTCACCTTGACGTCGCCGCCGGCCACGGCCGCGTCGAGCCAGGCGGCGAAGGCGGCGTCGAGCTTTTGCGCCGCAAGCGTCGTCTCGACCCTGGCGTAGGCCTTGGCCGGATCGAGGACCGTGGCAGGCTGCCGCCCGAGGAGGATGCAAAACTCTCCGCCCTTGCCGCCCGTTTCGAGCACGGCCGTGGCCTCGCCGGGCTTGAGGCCCTTCATGGCCTCGCGCCATGCCGCGGGCAGGTTCGCCTCGGGCAGGTCCGCCTCGGTCGTCGTGATTCCGGACAAGCCGGCCAGCGCGCCTTCCCCGGATTTGCGCACGGCCATCTGGGCGCCCTTTACGGCCTCGGGCGCGTCGCCCCGCACGAGGCGCAGGCGCACCCGGGCCGGCATGGCGAAGGCGTCGCGGTGTTCCTTATAATAGTTGGCGGCCTCGGTCACATCCACGCGCACGCCCGGGCGCAGCACTTCGCGCGCGAATTTTTCCAGGGCGAGCCGGTCGGCGAGCAGATCGCGCCAGCGGGCCGGGTCGATGCGCTCCTCGAGGAGCATCCGCGAGAACGCTTCGTCGGAATAATCGGCCCGGGCCTTGGCCGCGGCGGCGTCGATTTCGGCCCCGGTCACGGCAAGGCCGCGCCGGGCCAGTTCCTGTGCGGCGAGCCTGGCGACGATCATGTCGGCCAGCACCTTGCCGTATTCGGCGCGCAGCCGCTCCACGGCGGGATTTTCGCCGGCCGGCGCGCCGATCTGGCCCAGATCGTGGCGGGCGCGCACATCGGCCAGGCGGATGGGCTCCTTGCCGACCACGGCCACCACGCCCGGTTCCTCGGACAGGTCGTCCCGGCACCCGGCAATCCCCAGGCCGAGGGCGGCCGCAAGGAAGAAAGACAGGTAGCGCCGGATGTTCCGCCCTCCCCTGCTCACGTCGCGACGCCCTCCTCGGCCAGACCGGCCAGTGCGGCGGTCCAGACGCCCACAGCTTCGGCCAGGGGCAGTCCGGCGTCAAGGGGCAGGGCCAGCCGGTCCGGCGGCAGGAGCTTGACGCCCTGGGCCGCGCCGGCGGCGGCGAAGTCCACCAGACGCTGCGGCGCGACGGCCGCTTCCTCGGCCGCGATCGAAACCACGAGTTTCGTCGGCGCGATCTCGGCCTTGCGCGCGCCAAGGCGCGCCAGCATCTGCTTGAAGGCGAGCACGGCGCGGAAATTCTCCACTTCCACGGGCGGCGGGCCGAAACGGTCGCGCATCTCGGCCATGCGCTCGGCAAGCCCCGCTTCGCTCTTGGCCGTGGACAGCGCTTTGTAGAGCCGCAGCCGGTCCGAGGCCTCGGGCACGTAGCGCTCGGGAATGCGCGCCGCCACGCCGAGCGTCAGCTCCGGCTCGGTGCGCTCCTTGACCGGCTCGCCCTTGAGTCGCCCCACTTCCTCGGCGAGCATTTCGAGGAACATGTCGAGGCCGATGCGCGCGATGTGCCCGGATTGGGCCTCGCCCAGGATGTTGCCGGCCCCGCGCAGGCGCAGGTCCTCCATGGCCACCTGGAACCCAGCCCCGAGATAGTCCATGTCGAGGATCACGCGCAAGCGTTTGCGCGCCAGCTCCGGCACCCGCTCGAGGCTCGGCACCACGAAGTAGGCGTAGGCCTGGCGCGGCGAGCGCCCCACGCGGCCGCGCAACTGGTAGAGCTGGCCCAGGCCGAACATGTGGGCGTTGTCCACGACCAGCGTGTTGGCGCGGGGGAAATCCAGGCCGGATTCGATGATGGAGGTGCATACCAGAATGTCCGTCTCGCCGTGCCAGAAGCCGTGCATGGCCTCCTCCAGAGCCGTCTCGGACATCTGGCCATGGGCCATGGCCACCTTGGCCCCGGGGGCGAGGGTCTTGACGTAGGCCGCCACGTCCTCGAGCCCCTGGACCCGGTTGTGGACCCAGAACACCTGTCCCTGGCGCTCGAGCTCCCGGCGCAGGACCTCGCGCAGGAAGGCGTCGTCGCGCTCCACGAGCGCCGTTTCCACGGTCTTGCGCTCGGCCGGCGGGGTCTCGATGACCGACAGGCCGCGCACGCCGGAAAGGGACAGCTGCAGGGTGCGCGGAATGGGCGTGGCCGTCAGCGTCAGGGCGTCGATGTTCTTCTTGAAGGCCTTGAGCCGCTCCTTGTGCTTGACGCCGAAGCGCTGCTCCTCGTCGAGGATGAGCAGCCCGATGTTCGGGATGGTCACGTCGCTCGACAGAATGCGGTGGGTGCCGACAAGGATGTCCACTTCGCCCCGGGCCACGGCGTCAAGCACCACCTTGCGCCGCTTGGGCGAAACGAAGCGCGAGAGCATCTCCACGCGCACCGGGAAGCCTTCCAGGCGGGCGGCGAAATTCTGGTAGTGCTGCTCGGCGAGCACCGTGGTCGGGCAGAGCATGGCCACCTGCTTGCCGTCGAGCACGGCGCGAAACGCGGCGCGAAGCGCTACTTCGGTCTTGCCGAAGCCCACATCGCCGCAGACGAGCCGGTCCATGGGCTCCGGGCGCTCCATGTCGGCCAGGACCTCGGAAATGGCCTTTTCCTGGTCCGGGGTCTCCTCGAAGCCGAAGGTGGCCTCGAACTCCAGGTAGAGCTCGTTGGTCGGGCCGTAGGCGTAGCCCTTGGCCACCTGGCGGTAGGCATACATCTCGACGAGATCCGCGGCAATGCGCTCGATGGCCTTTTTCGCCCGCTCGCGCACGGATTTCCAACGCGCACCGCCCAGGCGGTCGAGAGGCGGCGAGATGCCCTCGGGCCCTTTGTAGCGCTGCAGCAGTCCCAGGCGGTCGGCCGGCAGGTAGAGCTTGTCCTCGTCGGCGAAGACCAGCAGCAGATAGTCGCCGCCCGTGGCGTCCACGGTCATGCGCGTAAGTCCCTCGAACGCGGCCACGCCGTAGTCGCGGTGCACGACGAGATCCCCCGGGCGGATGTCGTCGAAAGAGGCCAGCCCCTTGAAATCCTTGTCGCGCTTGCGCCCGGCGTCGGCCCCGGAGGATTCGGGATGGAGGATGTCCTCGGCCAGGATGCGGGTGTCGCGCCAGGAGAGCTCCATGCCGTGGCGCAGCCCCGACAGGAGCGCGAAAAGCCCGGTTTCGCCGGGGCTGTAGCTCGTGCGAAAGACCAGCCCCTCGGGCTCGATCATCTGAAGGAATTTCTTGCGCGAGCGCTCGCCGTGGAAGGACAGGATGGTCTGGCCGTGACCGTTCCATTCCTTGAGCGCGGCTGTCAGCGTGGTCCAGGGGCGCTTGTCCGAGCCCGGCTTCCAGAACAGGTCGCCGAAGCGCTCCAAGGCTTTTTCCTGGAGGTCCGGGCCGTGGCGGCCGCGGCCCATGACCAGGTCTTCAAAAAGGATGCGCCGGCCGGAGACCAGGGCCTTACGCGCCATGTTCTCGGGCCACAGCACCCGGGCGTTGGGCCAGGGGTAGCCCTGTTCCTTGGTCTGCGCTTCGAAGAAGCGCCGCCAGGCGTGTTCGGCCTCTTCCAGGCGCTCCTTGACGCGTACGGCGTCGCACACGATCCAGGCCGCGTCCTCGGGCAGCCAGTCGGAGAGTGCCGCGGCCTTTTCGTAGTAGAGTCCCGGCCACATGCAGCCGTCGCCCGCCTCCACCGCGGCTTCCAGGCGCGCCTTGGCCGCGCGGTGCAGTTCGCCCGTGCCGGCGATGGTGTCCCAGAGCTTCACCGCCTCTTCCTTGAAGGTTTCCGAAAGCACGGCCGGGGACGCGGGCACGAGCACGGCTTCGGTCAGCTCCGCCAGGGAGCGCTGGGAACCGGCGTCGAAACGCCGGGCGGCCTCCACTGTGTCGCCGAAGAATTCCAGGCGCAGCGGGTCGTCGTAGCCCGGGGGGAAAATGTCCAGGATGTCGCCGCGAAGGGAGAATTCCCCAGGCCCCGTGACCATGGGCGCGCGTTTGTAGCCCCAGAGCACGACCTGTTCGGCCACGAGGTCGCGCGGCAGCTCTTCGCCCACGGCCAGGGTCAGGACGTTGCCGTCGAGCGCTCTGCGCGCCGGCCATTTGGGCAGGAGGTTGTCCGCGGAAAAAAGGAATGCGCGCGGGCCCGTGCCCAGGGCGGCGTGGGCCAGGAAGGCCATGCGCCGCGCCCAGAACGCGCCGCTCGGCAGTCCCGGGGCGTAGGACGGCAGCGTCATGACCGTGTTGCCCCAGAGCGTGCCAGGCGCGGCCGGCGCGAGCAGTTCGAGCAGCGCGGCGATGCGCGTCAGTTCGTTGAGTCCCGGAGCGACCACAACCACGGACTGTCGTCGGGCCAGGGCTTCGGCGGCCAGAAACGCCAGGGTTGCCGGTCCGCTTTTATAGACCGAGACGGAATCGGGATTGTCGAGCAGTGCGGCAAGGGGAGTGGTGCGGGACAAGACAGGCCTCGTAAAAATACCGGATGGCCGCCGCCACGGGTGTGGCGGCGGCCGTACGAACGATGGGAAAGACGATGCGTCTACGCCTCACGCGGCGCAGGCAAATACCGGACGTCGCAGGAAATCGCAAAGCCGCCTTCGCGCAAGCCCCCTGCCGCGGTCCGCCTGGTGCGGCGCCGCGCTAGAAGGAACCGAGCATGTCGCGTTCCTCGCCGGACAGGAGCTTGTTGAGATCGAGCAGGATGAGCAGCCGATCCTCAAGCTTGCCGACGCCGCTGATGTATTCCGACTCCAGGCCGGAAACGACGGGTGGCGGCGGCTCCACCGTGCTGGCGGGTATGCGCAGCACCTCCGAGACGGAATCGACCACGAATCCGACGATCATGTTGTTGATCTCGATGACGATGATCCGGGTGTGCTTGTCGTGGTCCCGGGTGGACAGGCCGAAGCGCCGACGCAGGTCGATGATGGGAATGACCTTGCCCCGCAGGTTGATGACGCCCTCGACGAATTCAGGGGCGCGCGGGACCTTGGTGATATCCATCATGCGGATAATCTCCTGCACGCTCAGGATATCGACGCCGAATTCCTCCTCGCCAATGCTGAACGTGACGAGCTGGAGCAGTTCGGCGTCCTGTTTTTTGAGGGTTTCCTCCATGCGGCAAGCTCCCGTTTTGGTTGTGACCCCAGCGCCCACGGCGCATGCGGCCCTATGCAGTACAACCTATCCAAATACGCCCGGTTTGGGCAAGCCCATCAGTTGGAGAAATCGCGGCTATTCGCCGGAGGATTCGGCCTTGCGCTGCTCGGGCGTCATGCTCCAGAACGGGAAGCCATCCTTGGTGCGCCGCACCTTGAGCTGGACGTCCTCGTCCTTTTTGACCTTCACGGCGATGAGGATGTCCTGACCGTCCACTTCGGCCCAGGCGCCGACCACCTTGACCTGATCGCCCTCCTTGAGACCGATGGCGCCGAGGTCCACGAAATCCTTGGGCCCCAGGTGGACGATTTCCAGGGTCTTGTCCTTTTTGTCCTCGATCTGCAGGGCGATGCCCGGGGCCATGCCGTCCAATGGCTTGATCTCCATGATCTTGGCGACCCGGCCCTTGAAGGCGTCGGCTTCCTTGGGGTCGAAGAGCTTGTCGTACTCGCCGCCCCTCTCCCATCCCTTGATGTCCGGGTTGGCCTTGGAGCCGGCAAACGCCGGCATGGCCGCCGCGACCAGAATCGCCGCCAACAGCGAGACAAGCAATGCGCGCATGGGCATCTCCTTGGAACTGTTCCGTATCCGAATCAAGTGCGTTTCGGCATCGCCGCGATACGGCTCCTTGTCTTCGGCGTCAATAGAGGAAGCAGCCGTTTTCGTAAATCGTGGTCTCGCGGCCGTCGGTCAAACGGGCGCGCACCCGCTTGGGTTCGGTGTTGACCAGATCCCAGTGCAGGGCCGAATCGTTGAATCCCAGGGCGTCCTTGCGCTCGGCGTCGAGGCTCGCCGGGTCGCCGTCGAACGTGTCGGAGTAGGAGCTTCCCACGGCCACATGACAGTTTCCGTGCGATCCGCCGAAGTTCTCGTCGTAGAGCGTGTTGGCCATGAAGCGGCCGATTTTGGAAAAGCGCTTGTCCGTGAGCGAGAATTCGCCGAGCCGCGATGCGCCGGGGTCCATCGCCAACTGCTTGCGCACGAACTCCTCGCCCTGCTCCGCGGCGATGTCCGTGACCACGCCGTCCTTGAAGGTCAGACGCACGCCCTTGACGTAGTTGCCGCTGCGGTAGGAAGGCTGGTCGGCGAAGTAGCGGCCCGTAGTGCCGCGCCAGTCCGGGGAGGTAAATATCTCGAAGCTCGGGATGTTGTGGCCGGAAAGGCCGAGCCAGCGGCGGTGCGCGCCGGGCGTGACCACGAGGTCCACGTTGTCGGATTCGACGTGCAGCGACCGGGCCTTGATGCTGCCGAGCCAGGCCTTGATCTCGCGGGCGTTCTCGTAGAGTCCGCGCCACACGGCCACGGGCTCGGGATCCTTGAGGAAGCAGGCGGCCGTCACCTGGGCGGCATATTCCCTTGCCGTCATGCCGGCCTTTTCGGCGAGCTCCCGGGTGGGGTACAGGCACAGCGTCCAGCCGAACTCGCCCTTTTCTTCCCGGCGCACCAGGATGTCGCGCAGGGGCTTTCTGGCCACGGCCGCGGCGGCGATGCGCTTGGGATCGATGCCGCTTAAGTGGGTCAGGCTTTCCGGGGCGAGCAGGTGCATGGCGCCGTGGACGTTTTCGTGGAGCACGGCCTGCCCCGGCGTCTGGAACACGAGCTGGGCCTCGTCGGCCGTGCCGTAGAAGGCGGTTTCCATGCGCGGGGTGAGCGTCAGGCGCGGCACGGGATTGAGTCCGCGCCCTAGGAGTTTGGCGTAGACGGCTTCGGCCAGGCGCAGGGCGGGCAGTTCGAACTGGACGAGCACCACGTCGCCGGGCTTGTAGGGCTCGACACGCGACGTGGTCAGGCCCCAGAGCAGGACATCGGCGTATTTGTCGAGTTGGGCGCGCGTAAGCAAGGTATTTTCCTTTTTCCCGGGACCATAGCCCGAAAGTCCCGCAGGCGGCAAGGACCGCGGGCGCGCGGCGCGGACCGCGCCGCCCGTGGACGGCGGGCGGCGTGGGCCCGCCCCTTGCCATGCGTGAAAAAAACGGCTATCCAGCTACGTTCACGAGAAATGATTGCGCGGCCGGGATTTTTTCCGTGCCGTCAGGAGGATATCGTTTATGGCCAAAGAAGGCGCCATCGAGGTCGACGGCAAGGTGCAGGAAGCCCTGCCCAACGCCATGTTCCGCGTCGAGCTGGAAAACGGGCACGAAGTGCTGGCCCATATTTCCGGCAAAATGCGCAAGTTTTACATCCGTATACTGCCCGGCGACCGCGTCAAGGTCGAACTCTCTCCCTACGATCTGACCCGCGGCCGCATCACCTACCGCCTGAAGTAGCGCCGCCCGGCCCCTTCGCGACGGGCGGCGCGGCCGGTTTCCCCGACCGCGCCGGTTCCCGGCTCACATTTCCGAGAGCAGCTTGAGCAGTTCCCCGTCCACGGCAGCCAGTCGCTGACGCCATTCCGCTTGGTCTTCGGGCGTACGTGCGGCCAGATCGGCCTTTTTGGCCTGCATGCGCGCGACGCGGCCGGCGAGTTCGTCGAGCAGGACGTCCCAGTCGATGCGCGGCCGGGCCTTGGCCTCGTCCACGGCCACCGTGGGCTCGACCCCGGGTTCGAGGGTGTATTCCTCGAGGTACTGGGGGATGCGCACCTTGAGCCCGAAGCGGTCCTTGATGAGCCCGGAAAGGATCGTCAGGGCCTTTTGTTCGCCGTGCACGAGGAACACCTGCGGATGGTTGACCTTGAAATGGGTGAGCCATGCAAGGATCTGGCTCTGGCCGGCGTGAGAAGAAAAGCCGCCGATGGTGAACACCCGTGCCGCCACGTCGATGTCCTCGCCGAGCAGGCGGATGGATTTGGCCCCGTCCACGATCTTGCGCCCGGGCGTGCCCATGGCCTGGAAGCCCACGAAGACCACGCAGGCCTCGGGCCGCCAGAGATTGTGGCGCAGGTGGTGCTTGACGCGCCCGGCGTTGCACATGCCGCTGGCCGCGATCACGATGGCCGGGCCATTTAAGGTGTTGATCTCCCGGGACTGTTCCGTGGATTCGGTGAAGCGCAGGTTCGGCAGGGACAGCGGGTTTTCACCCCGGTCGAAGTAGGCCCGGGTTTCGACGTCCATGTATTCGGGATGGCGGCGGAAGATCTCGGTCGCCTTGATGGCCAGGGGGCTGTCCACGAAGACCGGCATGTCGGCCGGAATCTTGCCGTCCTTGAGCAGCATGTGCAGGCAGAAGAGCACTTCCTGGGTGCGCTCCACGGCAAAGGCCGGGATGATGACCTTGCCCCCGCCCTTATAGGCGTAGGCGATGGCCTGGGCCAGTTCGTCGCGGCTTTGTTCCGTGTCCTTGTGGTCCCGGTCGCCGTAGGTGCCTTCCAGGAAGAGGTAGTCCGCGTCCACGGGCTTGTCCGGGTCGTTGACGAGCAGCTGGTCCGGGCGTCCGAGGTCGCCGGAAAAGAGCATGCGCGTGCGCCGGCCGTTCTGCTCGACGGAAAGCTCGATGAAGGCCGAGCCCAGAATGTGTCCGGCGTCGTGGTAGATGGCCGTCACGCCCGGGGTGGGCGAAAAGGGCTCGCCGTAGGGCACGGGCACCAGGCGCTTGACGGCTGCGGCGGCGTCGGCCTGGGTATAGAGCGCCTCGACCGGCCGGCCGCCGCGGCGCTTGTTCTTGCGGCTGGCCCACTCGGCCTCCATTTCCTGGATGTGGGCGCTGTCCTCGAGCATGATGCCGAGCAGGTCGCGCGTGGGCGGCGTGCAGTAGATCTTGCCGGCGAACCCTGTCCGGACCATACGCGGCAGAAGCCCGGAATGGTCGATATGGGCGTGGGTGAGCAGGAAGAAGTCCATGTGCCGGGGGTCGTAGACCGAAGCGTCCAGGTTGCGACGCTCGATGGGCTCGCTGCCCTGGTGCATGCCGCAGTCCACGGCGAAGCGCGCGGTATCCGTCGTGACGACATGGCAGGAGCCGGTGACCGTGCCGGCGGCGCCCAGGAATTTGACCTTCATGAGTCCTCCGCGAAAAGGCCGCAGGGCGGCCGGGGCTTGATTATCCTCGCCCGAGGGAGCACGATGCACCAACAATCGGGCGGTTGGTCGAGGCCGCCGTGTACTGTGTTTGGCCGCGCCTGAAAAGGCCCGGCAGCGACAAACCGCACAAGGAGTTCCGTTGAGCAGTTCGCGCCAATACCTGATCGACGACCTTTCCGTTTCCGAGTCCTGGCGGCTTTTCCGCATCATGGCCGAAATCGTGGACGGCTTCGAAGTGCTGGGGGAGATCAAGCCCGCGGTGTCCATTTTCGGCTCGGCCCGTGTCGCGCCGGGGGATCCGCTCTACGCCGAGACGGCCCGGCTGGCCGGGCTGTTGTGCAAGGCCGGCTTTTCGGTCATCACCGGCGGCGGCCCGGGGCTCATGGAGGCGGCCAACAAAGGCGCAAACGAATGCGGCGGCGAATCCATCGGCCTGCACATCCACCTGCCGCTCGAGCAGAAGCCCAACCCCTACCTGACCATCCGCAGCGACTACCGCTATTTCTTCATCCGCAAGCTCATGTTCGTCAAATACGCCACGGCCTACATCGCCATGCCCGGCGGCTTCGGCACCCTGGACGAACTGTCCGAAGCGTTGGTCCTCATCCAGACGCGGCGCATCAAGCCCTTCCCCATCATTTTCCTGGGCAAGGCGTTCTGGGGCGGCCTCGTGGACTGGTTTCGCGAATCCCTGCTGGCGCGGGGCTTTCTCTCCGCGGAAGACCTGGAGCTCTTCACAGTCATGGACACGCCCGAAGAAGCCGTGGCCTTCATTCGTCGCCATGTGATCGTCTAGCGCAGGAGGCCAGCCGTGACGCAACACGTTTCTTCCGCCATCCTGCGCTTGGGCACGGGCATCGCCCCGGCCACGGACATGGCCGTCGTGCGCCTGCTGTTCCAGGAATATGCGAACGGATTGGGGTTCGACCTGTGCTTCCAGCATTTCGACGAGGAACTGGCCGGGCTGCCGGGCTGCTACGCCGAGCCTGCCGGCGGCGTCTGGCTGGCCTGGATGGAAGGCATGCCCGCCGGGTGCGTGGCCTTGCGGCCCCTTGGGGACGATATGGCGGAAATGAAACGGCTCTACGTGCGCCCGGCCTACGCCGGCCAGGGCCTTGGCAGGCAGCTCGCCGAGGCGGCCGTGGCCGGAGCCCGGGAGCGCGGCTATGCGGCCATTCGCCTGGACACGCTCAAATCCATGACGGCGGCCAACGCGCTCTACGGCAAGCTCGGTTTTCAAAAAATCGCGGCTTACTGCGAAAACCCCCTGCCCGGGGCGCTCTTTTACGAACTGCGACTCTAGCGGCGCTACCGCTATACCTGCTCCGTCTGACTCCCCTCCAGAATTTCCTTGAGACAGACGGCATTGTTGTGTTGCGCATCCTTGGCGGCAAAAAGCAGGGTGACCACGCCTTCCCGGCTCTCCGCGCGCAGCTTTTTAAGCAGTGGTGACACGGCCGCAGCCGCCAACTCCTCCCGATACCGCCGCCGGAATTCCTCCCAGTTCTCCGGGTCGTGATGGAACCACTGGCGCAAGGCATCGCTCGGTGCGAGCTCCTTGAGCCAGGCATCGAATGCCGCAGCCTCCTTGGTCAGGCCGCGCGGCCAGAGGCGGTCCACCAGATACCGCTTGCCGTCTTCCGGTGCGTGCGTCTCGTAGACGCGCTTGATCCGCAACATGCCGTCCTCCAAACTTCAGGGGGTTACCAGCGTCGCCCGAGCGTCGCGCGCCAGGGCGGGACAAGCAGATCCGCATAAGCCTCCCCCACCCTGTCGGCCGGGAAGCGCCTGCCCGCAAGTTCCACATCGGCCATGCGATAGAGCCGCGCCGGCTTGTCTGCCTCGTCGCCGGCAAAGGCGTTTTCCGGGGCCAGCCGCAGCCACGACCGCCCTCCTTCGTCCACGACCCAGACTGCGCCGGGCAGAAAGACCGTGCCGTCGAGCCGCGCGCCCATGGCCCCGAAGAGCGCGGCATGGATGCGCGCAAAGGGTTCCTTGTAGAGCCGCCGTCCGCGCGAGGGCAACGTCTCGTTGGTCAGGCAGGCGACGTCGCCTTGCGGAAGGTTGTTGTAGATTGCGGACGTCGTGGCGTCGCCGGCCAGCACCCTGGCGACACCGAGGTGCGCAAGCAGCGCATCCGCCCGCGCGGCCACATGGGGCAGGTGCTCGACCCCACGCAGGCAAGGCGCAGCATGCCCGAGCCGCCGTGCCAGCAGGTACTGACCGAGCAGCAGGATGCCCGTGCCCGCGCCGAGGTCGAAACCCAGAAAAGACGCCCCCGGGTGGACCTGGGGCGCGCTCTCGAGCAGTGCGGTCAGCAGGTGAACGGTCTTCGGCAGGTCAAGCAGCATTTGCAGGGCGAAGCCGTGGTGCAGGAGCAACCGGCGCAGGGCGTCCTGCCCTTCGAGGGCGAGGCAGCCGCCGCGACGGCGCACGAAACAGCCGCACAACCGCGTGATCTCCGCCAGGGAGACGTCTTCGCCGGCGCGCTCGGGATACACGTAGGCGTAGGCGTACTTGAGGCACAAGCTGGCCAGCGCCGCCGGATCGGGCGTGCGCTCCGGCCTGCCGAGCGCCGCGACGCAGCGGACGAGGCTTCCCGGCAGGTAGGCCTCGGGCGCGAGGACCGGTTCCCGTGGCGGCTCGCGCTGGAGCAGCCGCAAGGCGAGTCCGGCAAGACCGAGCCCTTGTTCCGTCACGTCCCACACGCGCGACGCCTTCGCAACGCCTAGAACTGGTACAGGGCGTCGTAGCAGGTGAAGGTGTCGGTGACGCCGTTTTGATAGCAGATCTCGGCGGCGTCATCGAGGTAGCGCACATCGTCCATGGGGATGACGTGGCGCTTGCCCGCGACCCACATGCGGTAGACCCCGGACTGGGCGTCGAGGACCAGCGGCGGGTCGGCGTAGAAAATTTCCCCGTCGTTGAGTTCGACGTAATACGTGTGGCGGGCGCAGCCGGAAAGAAGCAGGCAGCCGAGGCAAAGCGGCAGGAGCACGAGACGGACGGCGCGAAGCAGCATCGAGGCCTCCCCGTATCCGGCAGATCGCGCCGGGTCAGGTTTTTTTACCCAATCTGGATGGCCGGTACGGCCGCCGGGAAAACAACGTCACGGCGTCGGCCCAAACGTCGGCAGCCCCCTCCCCGCCTTGCAGCAGCCCACAGACGCGGGCCAAGGTCGCCAAGCGGCCGGGTGCGCCCGGCGCTACTTGGACACCGGCTGCCGGGTTTCGCCCGTGGCAGGAGGGGCGAACTGCGCGGCCGTCTGGCGAAACAGCGCCACGGCGGCCAAAATGTCCTTGCGGGCTTGCGTCAATTCCACGCTGATGGGCTGGTCGCCGACGTTTTTCTCGGTGAGCCCCATCCACTCCAGCTCCTTTTCCAGCTTGCCCGCGATGACCCCGAGCCCCTGGTGCACGAGGCTCCCGATCCTGGTTGCGTCATCGACGCAATTTGGACCAATTTGATTGTAGACGTAAACCATGTCCCCGGCATTGAGAAAAAGCTCCCAGCAGGCCGAGAGCGAAGCGCGCAGGGCCAGGGCGTCCTTGATGCGGGAGTCGTTTCCTTCCTTGGCCAGGGAGGCATAATAGTCCTGCGCCTTGAGCAGATGGTCGTACATTCGCGCGGACTGGCTGGCGAACGCGGCGTTGAAGGTCCGGGTATCGATCTTGGCGGCGAAGGCGGTCCCGGCCAGGGCCAGGAGCAGCAGCACGTTCGCGGTCGCCAGGAGCGTTCGCGCAACATGGGCGCGCGCGGGAAGCTCCGCAGGTTCGCAGCCCGAAGCGCTTGCGCAAGGCCGGCCGCACCCGGGCCATGCTGTGGGGATGCGTCGCATGGATTGTTGATGGGAAATCCGCGCGGCCGCGTCAAGAGGGACGGGCCAACGGGCGCGCTCAGTTTCCGGCCACGGCGTCCAGGGGGGCCAGGGCGGCTTTGGCCTGCAGTCCGGTCAGTTCGGCCGGGCTCAGGCGCCTGGCGCTGGCGTTGCGGAGTTTGACGGATTTTTCCCGGAATTTTTCGGGCAAGGTCGACGAAGCGGCGGCCAGGGAGGCGTAGTAGTAGGCCTGGGCGTCGCTGACGGGCACGCCGCCGTAGCCCCGGCTGTAGAGGTCGGCCAGCACGTAGCGGGCGTAGCCGTAGCCCGCTTCCGAGGAACGGTGCAGCCAGTGCAGCCCCTGGCCGAAATTCTGGGGCGCGCGCGTGCCGTTGATGTAGGCCACGCCCAGAGCGCACTGGGCCTTGGCGTCCCCGGCCTGGGCCTTGCCCAGCAGGGCGTCGAAGGTTTCGGGCGCGGCAAAGGCCTGGACGGCGTCATCCGGGTCCGGGGAAGCCGTCGTGTCCGCCCTGGCCGACGGCGCGACGAGAAAACACAGGAAAATGGCGGCGAGAATCACCGCCGGTCGAGAAATCGTGCGCAGCATGGTGGGGCTCCTCCCTCTGCAATGCGGCCGCGCCCGGGGGCGCGGCCGCGTCTGAGGCTATTTTTTGAGCCAACCCATCATGTCGCGCAGTTTCGCGCCCACCTTTTCGACGGGATGTTCGGCGTTGAGGCGGCGCATGGACAGGAAATGCGACCGGCCGGACATGTTCTCGACGATGAATTCCTTGGCGAAGGTGCCGTCCTGGATCTCCTTGAGGACGCGCTTCATTTCCTTGCGGGTCTCGTCGGTGATGATGCGCGGCCCGCGCGTGTAGTCGCCGTATTCGGCGGTGTCGCTGATGGAGTAGCGCATGCGGGACAGGCCGCCCTCGTAGATCAGGTCCACGATGAGCTTCATCTCGTGCATGCACTCGAAGTAGGCGCTTTCGGGCTCGTACCCGGCTTCCACCAGGGTGTCGAAGCCGGCCTTCATGAGTTCGGCCACGCCGCCGCACAGCACGGCCTGTTCGCCGAAGAGGTCGGTCTCGGTTTCTTCGCGGTAGGTCGTGGTCAGAACGCCGCTGCGGGTGCCGCCGATGCCCTTGGCGTAGGCCAGGGCCAGCTCCAGGGCCTTGCCGCTGGCGTTCTGATGCACGGCCACCAGGCACGGCACGCCGCCGCCCTCGGTGTAGACCCGGCGCACGAGATGGCCCGGCCCCTTGGGTGCGATCATGGTCACGTCCACGTCGGCCGGGGGAACGATCTGCTGGTAGTGGATGTTGAAGCCGTGGGCGAACATGAGCATCTTGCCGGCCTTGAGGTTGGGCAGGACGTCTTTTTCGTACAGCGCCTTCTGGGTCTGGTCAGGGACCAGGATCATGATGATGTCGGCCGCGGCCGCCGCTTCGGCGGCGGACATGGGGGTGAAGCCGTTTTCCTTGGCCAGCTGCCAGTTGGGACCGCCGGGACGCTGGCCGATGACCACCTTGACGCCGGAATCGCGCAGGTTCTGGGCGTGGGCATGGCCTTGGCTGCCGTAGCCGATGATGGCCACGGTCTTGTCGGCCAAGAGGGAGAGGTCGGCGTCCTGGTCGTAATAGATTTTCATTAGGGCTCCTTTTTTATTCCTGCATGCCGCGTCGCATGGCAACGGCGCCGGTGCGGGCGATTTCCTTGATGCCGAAGCGCTGGAGAAGGTTGATGAGCGCCCCGAGCTTATCCTGGGTGCCGGTGACCTCGATGACGAGCTCGTCGAGGCTCACGTCCACCACCTTGCAGCGAAAGATGTCGACGATGCGCAGCACTTCCGCCCGTTTGCTGCCTTCGGCGTCGACCCGTAGGAGCATCATCTCGCGCTCCACGGATTTGACGCCGGTCAGGTCCACCACCTTAAGCGTGGTCACGAGCTTTCGCAGCTGCTTGACGATCTGCTCGACGATGGCCTCGTCGCCCTCGGTGGTGATGGTCATCATGGACAGGCCTTCGGTGAGGGTCGGGGCGACATTGAGCGACTCGATATTGTAGCCCCGGCCGCTGAACAGGCCGGCCACCCGGGAGAGCACGCCGGGCTCGTCTTCGACCAGGATGGAGAGGATGTGGCGCATGGACGGCTCCTAGACGAGGATCATCTCGGTTATGGACTTTCCGGCCGGGACCATGGGCGCGACGTTCTCCTCGCGGTCGATGACCACGTCCACGATGACGGTCTTGGGCAGGGCGAACGCCTCGGCCAGTACGGACTCGACTTTCGCCGGGTCGGTCACCCGGTAGCCCGCCGCACCGTAGGCTTCCGCCAGCTTGACGAAATCCGGGGCCACGTCCAGGCAGGTGGCGCAGTAGTTCTTCTTGTAGAACAGCTCCTGCCACTGGCGGACCATGCCGAGGTAGCCGTTGTTCAGGATGACGATCTTGACCGGCAGGTTGTAGCAGACGGCCGTGGCCAGCTCCTGGATGCACATCTGGATGGAGCCGTCGCCGGCCACGTCGATGACGAGGCGGTCGGGGCAGGCCATCTGGGCGCCGATGGCCGCGGGAAAGCCGAAGCCCATGGTGCCGAGGCCCCCGGAGCTGATAAACGAGCGCGGCCGGATGAACTGGTAAAACTGCGCGGCCCACATCTGGTTCTGGCCCACTTCGGTGGTGATGACCGCCTCGCCCTTGGTCAGGCGCGAGATGACCTCGACCACGTACTGCGGCTTGATCGCGCCGCCGTTCTGGTCGTAGGTCAGGGGCTTTTCCGTCTTCCACGCGGCGACCGTGCCGAGCCAGGCGGCGTGGCGTTCGGCGGGCGCGGGCGCGTCCTCGGCCGGCGCGGCTTCCAGGTGTCCGCGCAGGGCGGCAAGGAAACTCTTGCAGTCGGCCACCACCGGAATATGCACGGGCACGTTTTTCTGGATGGAGGTCGGATCGATGTCGATGTGGACGATCTTGGCGTTTTTCGCGAATTCGCTGAGCTTGCCCGTGACTCGGTCGTCGAAGCGGGTGCCGATGGCCAAAATCAGGTCGGCGTGGCTGATGGCCATGTTGGCGGCATAGGTGCCGTGCATGCCGAGCATGCCGACCCAGAGGGGATCGTCTGCGGGAAAGCAGCCCAGGGCCATGAGCGTGGCCGTGACAGGCATCTGCTGCGAACGCGCCAGCCAGACGAGGTCATCGCCCGCCGTGGAGGCGATGACCCCGCCGCCGGCGTAGATGATGGGCTTTTTGGCCTTGCGCAGCACGTCCGCCACCTTGGCCACCTGCTTGGGGTTGGGCGTGTAGGTGGGGTTGTAGCTGCGCATCTTGATCGTCTTGGGGTACTTGTACTCGCACTTGGCCTGCTGCACGTCCTTGGGCAGGTCGATGAGCACGGGGCCCGGGCGGCCGGTCGCCGCCAGGTAGAAGGCCTCTTTGATGACCCCGGCCAGATCGCGCACGTCCTTGACCAGGTAATTGTGCTTGGTGCAGGGGCGCGTGATGCCGACGATGTCGACTTCCTGAAACGCGTCGTTGCCGATCAGCGGCGTCGGCACCTGTCCGGTGATGATGACCACCGGCACGGAATCCATGTAGGCGGTGGCAATGCCGGTGACGGCATTGGTGGCGCCGGGGCCCGAAGTCACCAGACATACGCCTACCCTGCCCGAAGCGCGGGCATAGCCGTCGGCGGCGTGGATGGCTCCCTGTTCGTGGCGCGCCAGCACGTGCCTGAGGGGGTAGTTCGGCAACTGGTCGTAAATGTCGATGACCGCTCCTCCGGGAAAGCCGAAAACGACGTCCACGTCCTCGCGGCGCAAGGACTCGAGGAGGATCTGGGCCCCGGTCAGTTCCATGCTAGTGGTCCTCCGCCTTGCGGTATTTCCCGAGGAGCGTGTCGATGCGCGTCTTGCCGGAAAGCTTCTTCTTCTTGATTTCCTTGAGTTCGGTCTCTTCCGAAGGGGTCAGGAAGGGCTTGCCTTCCATCTTTTCCAGAATCTTTTCGAACGCGACATGCTCCTCGTAGAGGCTCTTGAGTTCCGGATCCGCTTCTCCGTACTTGGCAATGAGCTCCAGATCGCGTTGGTCCATGGCAAAGACTCCTTGTTGACGGTTCTCGTCTTAATCCGCACCGGTCGCCAGGGACCAGTCCGGTTCGGACTCCGCTTCGACGCGAATGGTCTTTTTCCGGGATTTCTCGCCGGAAACGATGGCCACCTGCCGGGACTTGAGCCCGAGGCAGTCGGCCAGAAACGCCGTCAGGGCGGCGTTGGCCCTGCCCTCTACGGCCTTGGCCCGCAGGCGTACGCGCAGCCTGTCCTCGCGCAGTCCGGCCAGGGCGTCCTTGGCGCCGCCCGGGGTCACGGCCACGCGCAGCATCCAGGCCCCTTCTCCGGCGGCCGTCACGAAAACCGGCAGTGCGCCCCCCTGTGCCCGGTTTTCCCGCCCTTGCGCCGCCCCTGCCACGTCTACTCCCTTCCCTGCCGCGCACGAAAAAATCCGGCCGCGCCCGCGTCGGCCGTCGTGCGGATTCTGTCGCGCCGGCCGGCTCCGGTCGGGAGGGAAAAAATCATCCGAGAGGCTGGTGCGGCGTGCGAGGGATTCACGAGCATCGTGTCCGTGACTCCGGCGGCAACTCCGCCCGTATGCGCATGTCGTTGCGGCGTCGTGCGTCCATGCACGCTCCCCGGTCTCCGCCTAGAGGCGTCCGCCCATGCCGGTGCCCATGCCGCCCAGGCGCAACAGCGTCGGCACGAGGAACCATTGCAGGAACTGCACGGCCAGGATCACGACGATGGGGGACAGGTCCACGCCGCCGATGGTGAGAAACGGAAACCAGCGCCGTACCCGGTAGAAAACCGGGTCGGTCACGGCCCGCAGGAACCGTACGACGGGGTTGTACGGATCGGGCCGCACCCAGGACATCAGGGCGGCGATGACGATGACCCAGAAATAAAGCGAAAGGACGATGTCCAGGACCCGAGCCAGGGCAACGAAGAAATAACCAATGATATCCATGCACAATCCTTCTACAAGGCACTGATCGGGCAAGCGTGCCGTAACGCAAAAATGGCATAGCGCCTGCCATTAATCAAGACAATTCGCGCCCGCACGGCCCGCCGACGGCCCCGGGAGCGCGGCGGCCCGGGGGAATCGCCACGCCGGCCTGCCCCGCCGCCGGGACAGGCGTTCGGCCACGCCCACATGGGACGCGAGCGGTTGGTGAATATATTATTTACTTGAATTATAACGAAGAGTTTCCCGTCTGGCAATCCTTGGCCAAGTCGGGCAAGCCGTCCAGGCAGGCGAGCAGCGTGGGGAAATCCGGAACGTACATGGCGGCCGCGAGGCCGGGGTTCTTGTAGGCCCAGAAGCCGACGCCGGCGGCCTGGGCCGTGCGCTCGTCCAGGGCCGAATCGCCGATGTAGGCCACCGATTCCCGTGGCAGGTCCCAGTCGGACAAAATGATGCGCACGCCCTCAGGGTCCGGCTTGGGCCGCTTGAGGCTGCCGGCGCTGATCACCGGGTGGAAGTACTGGTCGATCTCCAGGTGTTTGAGCAGATTGTCCACGGTGTTGGTGCGGTTGGTGTGCACGGCCAGGCGCACGCCCCGCGCCGCAAAAGCGGCAAGCACGTCCGTCAGGCCGTCCTCCATGTAAATGTAAGGGTAGATGTCGGCATAGTTGAGGTTGCGCCGCACTTCCTGGGCTTCTTCCATGCGCTCGGCCGGAATGATGCGCGCCAGGCATTCATTCACGGAGTGCATGTGCACGTAGTCCTCCTCTTCCGGCGTGATGGGCAGCATGCCGATCCCTTCGCGGATGAGGTTGTAGTACATGCGGTTGGCGTCGTGGGAATCGACCAGCACGCCGTCGCAGTCGAAGACGACGCCCTTGATCCGGGAAAGAAAGTCCGGCGGGGACGCGGGATTGCAAACGTACACGGAGGCTCCTTAGGGTTTGACCACGACGACCGGGCGCGGGGCGTCGAGCCAGGGGGCTTCGGGATCGGGACGGGTCCGGCCGAGCAGCCGCCAGCCGGTCTCCCGGACCGTTTCGAGCGCGGCGTCCGGCGCGCCGTCCGGGAACCAGGCGGCAAGGTCGGCCTCGCTTGCCGGGGCGAAGGCGATGCCGGCGTCGCGCCAGGTGTCGGCGATGTCGGCATCGGCGACGAAAAGGCCGGCCCCGGCCGGGGCCACGGCCCAGAACGCGGGCAAGGTCCTGCGCCAGGAGGGAGCGAATTCCGCGGCCAGGGCCGAGAGCGGCGGTAGTGCGCCGGCCTCGTCCAGGACGTGGGTGAGCTCCTCGGCGTCGTCGTCCGCCTCCAGGCCCAGACTTTCGGCCATGGCTTTGCGGAAGCGCGCGTCGAGCTCCCCTGCCCCGGCGAGTTCGCCGAGGCTCTCCTCGACCATGTAGGCCAGACACAGGGAAAGCTGGGCCGCCTTGGCCCGGCGGGCGGCCACGCGGGAGGGATCGAGGGCGTCCTCGAGCTCCTCGCGCGCGGCAAAGGAGGTCTCGGCGAAAAAGTGGCCGCCGGCCGTGCCGCCGAGCAGGGCGAGGTCCTTGGGATTTTTGACTTCCCGGCGCAGCCGGTCGAATTCGCGCAAAAAGGCCTTGAGCTCCTCGCCGCCAAGGGGCAATGCGCCAGGTCGCAGCCGCGACGCCGCGTCCTCGGGACCAAGCCCCGGGTCGAGCAGATGTATGCCGGCCGGCAGATCCTCGCCGGCCAGGGCCGGATGCAGATGCGGGAAAAACAGCAGACCGCTCATGGAGATACCGTCCTTGGCGTTGTGACGTTACGTATCCTGTCGCCGGGCGAAACGCGGACAGACGCCGGCGCAGAGGGGCAGGGCCAGCAGGCAGAGATCCCCGGCGGCGTTCGCGCAATCCGGGAACGACGTCGTATCACCGGGCGGACGCATCCGACAAGAGCCTTCCCGGGCCATGGCCGCCGGAAACCGGGCCTTCCAGGCCAGTCCGGCCTGCTCCTCGGTCATGCCCAGGTTCTCGGCGCGCAGGGCGAAATCGTCGAACGCCCGTCCCAGGCGCAACAGCACGACGCAATGGTGGCTTTCATCAAGCCCCGGGTTGCGCTGCTCCTCGTACAGGCAGCGGCCGGAACGGTAGTACCGGCAGTCATGCCCCGGCAACCGGGTAATTCTGGCCGCCATTACGTGTCCTCCATGGCGACCGCCATTCCTTGACCTGCCATGGGGCCGCGTGTATAGCCTCGACCAACCCACTCGCGGAGGCAGCGCATGTTTGGAATCGGATTCCCCGAGCTTATTATTATTTTGGTCATTGTGCTCATTATTTTCGGAGCGAACAAGCTTCCCGAGATCGGTGCCGGCATGGGCAAGGCGATCAAGAACTTCAAGAAGGCCACCAACGAGCCCGACGAGATCGACGTGACGCCCGGCAAGCCCAAAGACGACGGCCCGGACAAGCAATAGGCCCCCCCTCTACGATCGCAAGGCCCCGACGGAGCTTCCGCCGGGGCTTTTTTCTTGCCTGACGCGTCTTCCCTCGAGGGTCATTGCGACGCGCCGCCCCGCAGTTGCGTCGCAGCCGCCAGCACGGCCCGGCCGAGCGCCTCGGCCAGGGCCTGGCGCTTTTCGGGCGCGGCCAGGACGCTGGCGTCGGCCGCATGGGACAAAAATCCCGCCTCCACCAGCACGGCCGGCGCATCGGCTTCGTCCAGAAGTCGGAACGGGCCCGTGCCCGCCCCGCGCACCGGCAAGGGCGAGCCCGCCGCCGCGGCTGCGGCCATGGTCCGGGCCGCACGCCCGGCCGCAAGGACTTGCGGCGTGCCGGCGGCGCGGCTGGCGGCAGCGAAAAAGGACTGTGCGCCCAGGCGTCCCGGCTGCATTTCAAGGCTTTCGTGGGCCGCATTTTCCACACGCGCCGCCGCGCCGGCCACGGCATCGGAAGGTTCGCGGGCAAAGGCGTAAAACGCCAACCCCGACGCGGCGGGCTCGGGCACGCGCGCGGCGTGGATGGAAACGAACAGATCCGCGTCGTAGAAACCGGCCAGGGCCGCGCGGGCCCAGCCCGGCAGGGTCACGTCGGCCGTGCGGGTGAGGGCCACGCTCACGTCGTCGCCCTTGGCGGCGAGCACCCGGGCCAGGCGCAAGGCGATGTCGAGACTGACGTCCGCCTCGCGAAGCCCCGCCCCGGGCGCACCCGGATCGAGGCCGCCGTGCCCGGCGTCGATGCACACCCGAAACGGGCCTTCACGGCCGGCCCGCGGCCCCTTGGCCAGGAGCGCCTCGCGCTCGGCCCTGGCGTCGGCGGAGAGCGTCCGCGAACGCCCTGGCGGCGGAGTCGCGGACTTGCCGTCCTTGGCGGGCAGCGGAAACTGGCCGATGGTTTCGGCCATGATCCGCGACAGGGTGTCCTCGGGATTGAGGCGCACGGCCATGGTGAAATGCGCAAGCGCCTCGCGCGCGTCGCCGCGCTGGAGCCAGGCGCGTCCGAGCAGGGCCTGGACGCGGTCGTTGCGTGGGTCCTTGCCCTGGGCCTCCTTGAGCAGTGACAGAGCCTGATCGGTTTCGCCGCCGGTCAGGGCGGCCTGGGCCTCGCGTGCCAGTTCGTCGGCGCTCTCGGCCCGCACGAAGGGCGCGAAGGCGAGACAGCACGACAGGATCAGACAGAAAAACGCGGCAATGCGGCGGCTCATGCCCCGCCCTCCCCGCGCCAGGCCGTCACGGCGCGCATGATGCCGGCCGTGTCGTCCGGGGAAAACCAGCGCACGTTCGGCTCCTTGCGAAACCAGGTCAGCTGGCGCTTGGCATAGGCGCGCGTGCTCGTGAGCCAAGCGGCCTTGGCCGCTGCCAGGTCGCACGCGCCGCGCAGATGGGCGACGAGCTCCGGTCCGCCGATGCCCGAAAGTCCGGGCGCGTCGGCGGGGTAGCGCGCAAGCGCGGCGCGCACCTCTTCCACGGCCCCGTCCCGGGCCATGGCTTCGATGCGCGCGGCTAGGCGCGGCGTGAGCGCGTCCAGATCGGTTTCGAGGCCGATCTTGCGGACGTTCCAGGCGGGCGCGTCGGGATCGGGCTGCGTATGCCACCACGTGAGCGTGCGCCCCGTGGCCTTTTCGACTTCGAGCGCCCGGGTCACGCGCTGGCGGTCGGCCGGGGCGATGCGGGCGGCGGCCTCCGCATCGACAGCGGCCAGGCGCGCGTGCATGGCCGCCGGCCCCAGGGCGTCATAGTCCCGGGCCACGGCTTCGCGGATATCGGCCGCGACTGCGGGAATGGGCGCAAGGCCCCCGAGGATGGCCCGGAAATAAAGCCCCGTGCCGCCGACCAGCAGCGGCAGCAGGCCGCGTTCGAGGACGGAGCGCACGACGAAGCGGGCCCGTTTGGCATAGCTTCCGGCCGTAACGGTATGGTCGATGGGCGTGTCGCCGTAGAGGAAATGCGGGCAGCGCGCCTGCTCCTCGGGCGTGGGCTGGGCCGTCAGCACGGCGAGCCCGGCGTAGACCTGCCGGGAATCGACGTTGACCACCGCCCCGCCAAAGGCCTCGGCCAGGGCCAGGGCCGCCCCGGTCTTGCCCGTGCCCGTGGCCCCGAGCAGGCAGACAACCTTTGCGCCGGCCATGCTCACGCGCCCTTGTCCTCTCCGCCGAGGCCGAATTTTTCGAGCACCCGTTCGCGGACCAGCTCCGGGACCATGCCGCGGATCTCGCCGCCGTGCTTGGCCACTTCCTTGACGATGGTGGAGCTGATGTAGAGCCACTGGTAGTCGGTCATGATAAAGACCGTCTCGATGCTGCGGTCGAGCTTGCGGTTCATGAGCGCCATCTGGAATTCGAACTCGAAGTCGGAGACGGCGCGCATGCCGCGCAGGATGACGTTGGCGCGGCGGTTCTTGACGTAGTTGACGAGCAGGCCCTGAAATCCCTCCACCATCACGCTCGCGTCCTGGTCGAAGACGTCCTCGGCGATGGCGACTCGTTCGTCGAGGCTGAAAAGGGGCGTTTTGTGGGAATCCCCGGCCACGGCCACTATGACCGAGCCGAACACCTTGGCCGCGCGGCGCACCAGGGAGACGTGGCCGTTGGTCAGGGGGTCGAAGGTGCCGGGGTAGACGGCGACGCAGTTTCGCATGGCGTCCATAGAATGATCCTCGTTTGCCCGTAGGCGCGGTCGGTGACCACGGTGAGGGCGTCCGGCGCATCGGCCGGGTCGAACGCGGCAGCGGCCTCGATTTCCGCCGCGAGCACGCCGCCGGGCGCAAGGAGCCCGGCCGCGACGATGCCGGCGAGCGTCGGCGGCATGAGGCCGAAGCCGTACGGCGGGTCCACGGCGATGAGGTCGAAGGGCCCCCCGCCGCCAAGGCGCGGCAAGGCCCTGGCCACATCGGCCTCGACCACCCTGGCCTCGGCCGGCGTAAGCCCGAGCGTGCGCAGGTTTTCCCGCAGCAGCTTCGCCACGGCGGGATTTTTTTCCACGAAAACGCATTCCCCGGCCCCGCGCGAAATGGCCTCAATGCCGACGCTGCCCGCGCCAGCGAAGAGGTCGAGCACGCGCGCGCCCGGGGCAAGGGCCTGCCGTGCGGCCAGCATGGAAAAAAGGGCCTCGCGCACGCGGCCCGTGGCCGGGCGCAGCCCGGCCGCTTCCATGACCTTGATGCGCCGGCCGCCGAAGCGGCCGGCGATGACGCGCATGCTCATCGTTTCCGCGACCCCGTGGCCACGGCGTAGACGGCCGGCGCGTAGCGCATAAGGAGCAGCCCCAGGCCCGTGCACAAGGCAAAAGTGACCGCAATGAGCAGCGCCATGTAGCCAATGCCGACCCAGGTCCCGGACGTGGGATGAAAGAGGAAGCGCGTCCCGTAGATGAGGTAGGAGAGCACCGGCTCGTGGGTGAGATACACGAAAAACGAGACCCCGGACAGCCCGAGCAGGAATTTGGACCGGCCAAGCCAGGGATAGCCGGTGAGCAGCCACAGGGCGAGCGTGCCGAAGATCATGTCGTGACGGTAGAACATATGGTAATACGGCGGATAGCCCTTGAAGTACTCCACCCAGCTGACCGCGGCGAGGGCGGCAAGGCCGAGCAGCAAGCCAAGCCATGTATAGCGCCGCGCCGCGTCGAGGTCGGCCCCGGTGCGGGCGAGCATGCCGCCCGTGTAAAAAAAGAATGCGCCGCTCAGTTCCACCGCGAGCCCTTCCTGGGGCACGAACATCCACACGGCCCAGAAAAGGAGAACACCAAGCCGCGGGATCTCCTTGATCACGAAGAAAAAAACCGGGGCCAACAGGAAATAGACGTAAATGTCGCGCAGGAACCACAAGGGATAGACCGCCGGAAAGCGGTAGACGCCAAGCAGGTATTTCAGGATGCCGTCCGCGCGCAGACCGTTGATGTCGCCCATGTAAGGGGCTTTGTTGAAAATGAGAATAAGCGCGATGGTGATGGCGTTAAAAAGCAGATACGGGAAAAGGATGGTGCGCGTTTTCTTGAGCGCCATCTTGCGGTAGGCGTCCAGGGTCGGCTTGTAGGTGAGGTAAAAGAGATAGCCGGAGATGAAAAAGAAGACCGGCACGCACAGGCGGAAGATGTTGTGGTTGACGACGATGAGCACGGCGCGCAACGCGTCGGGAATCTCTTTGTAATAGGCCTGCAGGCCTTTCTCGGCATGGACGCCGATGACAAAGATGACGAGAAGCGTGCGCAGCACGTCGAAACGCTTGGATATATCCGGCGAAACCAGAGTACGGGTGGACATGGGCGGTGGTGTCGGAGCTACTGCAACAGGTCGAATTTGGAAAAACGCATGGTGAGCCCGGCGCGACCCTGGGTGGCCGAACGCAGGTCCGTGGAAAAACCGAACATCTGGCGCAACGGCGCAAGCGCCGTGACGTTTTTATGCCCGCCCCGGTCGGTCATGTTTTCGATCTTGGCCCCTTTCGCGCCCAAAAGGCCGGCCACGTCGCCGACAAAAGCGTCGGGTACGCCGATTTCGAGCTCCATGATCGGTTCGAGCAGCGCAGGCCTGGCCGCGGCCAGGGCGTTTTTGAGCGCAAGCGACGCGGCCATGCGGCAGCCCACGGCCGAGGTTTTGCCCTCGGCCGGGAAAATTCCGGTCACGCGCACGCGCACGTCCTGCACCGGGTAGCCCTTGACCGGGCCGCTTTGCAGGCCGTCCTCCAGGCCTTCGGCAATGGCGTCGAGCCAGGGACGCGGATACTGGGCGCTGTCCACGGCGAAAGCGATGTCGCGCCCGGCCTCGCGGGGCAGCGGCGCGACGGAAAGCGACACCTTGCCGTGGTGGATGCGGTCGCCGAGCTCGCGGTCGAACTCGCCCTCCCCGGCCGCCTCGGCCGTGACCGTCTCCTGGTAGACCACCTGCGGTTTGCCCGCACGCGGCGACACGCCGTATTCGCGGCGCGCCCGTTCGAGGACCACGTCGAGGTGCAGTTCGCCCATGCCGGACAGGATCATCTGGTCGGTGTCGGCGTCGGTGACCAGGGTCAGGGTGGGGTCTTCCTGGAGCAACTTGTCCAGGACTTCCTTGAGCTTGTCCGATTCCTCGGCGTTTCGCGGCTCGAGCGCCAGGCTGATGACCGGCTTGTACGCGGCGATGGCCTCGAGCACGATGGGGTCAGCCTTCTCGCACAGCGTGTCGCCCGTGACCGCGTAGCGCAGGCCCGAAACGGCCACGATCTCACCCGGGCCGGCGATCTCGGCCTTTTCGCGGTGTCCGGCGTGCAGGCGGAAAAGCCTTGCCGGGCGCTCCGCGGCGTCGCGCGTGGCGTTGTAAATGTCCTTGCCGGCCTCCAGGCGGCCGGAATAGACGCGCACGAAAACCTGTTTGCGCCCGGTTTCCATGCTGACCTTGAAGACCAGGGCGGCAAGGGGCGCGGCAGGGTCGGGTTCGAAACGCTTTTCCTCTTTTGTCTTGGGGTCGAGCCCCACCACCGCGCCTCGGTCGAGAGGGCTCGGCAGGAAGGCCAGCACGCCGTCGAGCAGGGGCTGAACGCCGATGTTCTTGAGCGCCGAGGCGGCGTAGACCGGCACGGCGGCATGGCTCAGCGTGGCGGCGCGCAACCCGGCGACCAGCTGCGCCGTGTCGATGTCCCCGCCGCCGAGATAGGCCTCCATGAGCGCTTCGTCGAATTCACACGCCGTTTCCACGAGCTTTTCGCGCCAGGGCGCGGCAGCGGCGGCTTCGTCGTCGGTCAATGTGCGGTGCGTCACCACCTCGCCCTGGGTCGCCTGGTCGAAATCCAGCCGTTCCATGGCGATGAGGTCGATGACGGCGGCAAAATCCGCGCCCTGGCCCACGGGAATGGTCACGGGCACGGGATTGGCCCCGAGCTTGTCGCGCATGGCGGCGAGTGCCCCTTCGAAATCCGCGCCCAGGCGGTCGAGCTTGTTGACGCAGGCGAGCTTGGGTACGCCATAAGCCACGGACTGCCGCCAGACCGTCTCGGATTGCGGCTCGACCCCGGCCACGGCGCAAAAGACGCCGACGACACCGTCCAGCACGCGCAGCGACCGTTCGACCTCGATGGTGAAGTCCACGTGCCCGGGGGTGTCGATGATGTTGACGGGGTGGTCCTTCCAGACGCACGTGGTGCAGGCCGAGGTGATGGTGATGCCGCGCTCCTGCTCCTCGGGCATGAAATCCATGGTGGCCGTGCCGTCGTGCACTTCGCCCATGCGGTGGATGCGGCCGGTGTAATAGAGGATGCGCTCGGTCAGCGTGGTCTTGCCGGCGTCGATGTGGGCGATGATGCCGATATTGCGAAGGCTGTGGAGCCTGCTTTTGCCGGCTCCTTTTTTGGCGCTCATAAACGCTCCGTGGCTTTGGTCGCGGATCGGATCAGGCGACGTCGTCCTGGCGCGCGGCGGCGATGCGCACGCGCCGGAAGGCCTCGGGCGGTAGTTGCGGCCAAAGCCAGAAGGTTTCCCGACCGGGCCCCAGGCGCAGGGACGCCGCTTCCGCGAAAGCCGGGTCCGCCCCGTCGTCGACGTAAACGGCATCATACTCCGAAATCGCGTCTTTAGCCAGGGTGGCGGGCGCATCGCCCGCAAGCGACGCGGCGTCGACGAGCTCGAGGTCGGGCTGGGCAAAGGCCAGGGCTTCACGGTCGAGGCGCCCTTCCGGGCCGTCGGCCACGAGCGCCCTGCCGCGCGTCACGGCATCGTGTCGGGCGATCCCGGGGCAGGCCGCAAGGGCCGGGCGCGGCGCGCCGTCGAGGAGCACGAGCGCACCGGAGCCTTGCGCGGCAAGCTGCGGCCATACGCCGGCCAGGGCGCGCGGCCCCAGGCGGCAGGCCGTCTCCACGCCGCAAAGCTCCAGGGCGACCAGCAACTCCTGGGGCCAGGCTCCGCCCACGTGCACGGCCGCAACCTCGGGCACGCGCGCGCACAGGGCCGGCAGCACGGCGGCGACCAGGCGCGCCGGCGAAGCAAAGCGCGGTCCGCAGACGATGACGGCGAAATCGAGGGGCGTATCCGAGCGGGTCAGGACGAGGTCGTGGCCAAGGGCCGCTTCGTTGCGGCGCAGTCGCGGCATGGGGCCGCCGCAGGCGGCGAAGACGGCGGCGATGCCCGTCTTGATGCGGGCCCGATCCAGGTCGGGCACGCGTGCGTAGGCCCTGGCGAAGGCTGCGTCGCCGACCTTCCCCCGCTCCATGGCCGGCGGCCAGAAGGAGGGAACGGTCTCGGCGGCGGTGTCGTCCGTTTCGGTACGCATGACGGGCGGATAAGAAAGCGCGGGGCGGGTTGCGCCGCCCCGCGCCGGATGGTTACAGCCAGCGTTTGGCCCAGTTGTGCCAGCTGCCTTCGATCTTGCGCCGCTCGGCCTCGGTCAGGGTCTTCTGGTACTCGAGGTAGGAGAGTTCGGCGCGCAGCTTGGCGTAATCCAGAACCTCTTCGAGGTCCTTGAAGTTCTCGGCCGTGTACATGTAGCGCTTCCAGGCCGCGCCGAACTGGTCCGTGCGCCAGTAGAAATCGGCCACGAACAGTTCATGCTCGGCCATGCGCTTGCGGCAGCGCCGGATGTACTCGGCGGCTTCCTTGCCGTAGTCGGTGTCCGGGAAGGTCTGCTGGAGCAGGTAGAAGTACTGGAGCGCTTCCTGGAGGTTGCCTTGCGGCATGTCGATGGATTCGGAGCGTTTGAAGTTGGAGACGCCGATCTGGTACAGGACGTAGGGAATCTCTTCGCTGCGCGGATGCACGGATTCGAATTCCTTGTACGTTTCGGCGGCCGGGCCGTAATCCTCGGTCAGGAAATAGGCGTCGGCCAGGGCGATGGTGCCCATGGGCGTGTAGGGACTGAACGGATAGCGGTCCTTGAGTTTGATGAAATAACCGATGGCCCCGTAGTAATCCTTTTGCGACATGGCGTCGCGCCCGGCTTCGTAGAGCTCCTGGGCGGTGTCCTCGGGCGGCGGCAGAAAATAATAATCCATGAGTCCGGCGCAACCGCCGAGAAAGAGCAGCAGGAAGGACAAAGGCAAAAAGCGGCGCATCATCGCGTTCATGGCATGATCCTGGATATGGCCCGGTTCGCCGGGCGGCATGCGTCGGACGCGGCGCCGCCGAAGGGCAACGGCCGGTCAGGCGTTTTGATGCGCGTCCTCTTATCAGATGGGGTTTGCGCGCACAATGGAAAAAACCGAACCCGTCCGGCCGCCTCGCGAGACGCATGACGCATGGCGAGAAAGGGGACGGGTCCGGCCGTCGTCAACCTTGCGAGAAGCGCGAACTGATATAGGTGTAGGCGGCATGGGCGGCGCTTGCGCCATCACCAACGGCGGTAGCCACTTGGCGGCAGGATTTGGACCGGATGTCCCCGGCCGCGAAGATGCCCGCAAGGGACGTGCGCATCTCCTCGTCGGTCTTGATGAACCCTCCGGAATCCCTCTCGAGGCCATCGGGGTAGAAGTCTCCCTGGGGCTCGAAGCCCACGAACACGAACACGCCATCCACGGGGATCGTGTGGCAGTCGCCGCTTTTGACGTCGCGCACCTCGATCCCGGTCACGCTGTCGTTGCCGCTTATGGAGCATACGACCGTGGAACGCAGGATCTCGATGACGGGACTGACGGAACAGCGGTCCTGGTAGCACTTCTGGCCGCGGAAATCGTCACGTCTGTGAATGAGGTAGAGCTTTTTCACCAGCCGCGACAGGTACAGCGATTCCTCCAGGGCCGAATTGCCGCCGCCGATGACGGCCACGGTCTGGCCCCGGAAGAAGTTGCCGTCGCACAGCGCGCAGTAGGAAACGCCCTTGCCGGCATATTCCTTCTCGCCCGGGATGCCCACCCGCTTGTAGCGGGCGCCGGTGCACAGGACCACGGCCGTGGCCTCGATGGTTTCGCCGCCGACGGTGATGCGGTGCAGTCCGTCCACGGTTTCGATGGCCCGGACCTCGTCGCCGATGCGGTCCACGGCGTAATGCCCGAGGTGGGCGGCCATGAGGTCGGCCAGCTTCCAGCCTTCGATGCCGTCCGGAAAGCCCGGGTAGTTCTCGATCAGATGCGTCATGAGCATCTGTCCGCCCGGGGACAGCTTTTCCACCATGGCCACGGACACGTCGGACCGCGCCAGATACAGCGCGGCGGTGATCCCGGCCGGGCCGCCCCCGATCACGACGGCGTCATAACGTTTCATGGATTACAGGGCCTTTTGCGTGAGCATTTCCTTGATGCTGCTCTTGGAGACCGCGCCGGTGATCTGCTCGACCACTTCGCCGCCCTTGAAAAGGATCAGCGTGGGGATCGCGCGGATGCCGTACTTGCTCGGGGTGCTCGGGTTCTCGTCGACGTTCATTTTGGCCACCTTGACCTGGCCGGTGTACTCGTTGGCCAGTTCGTCGATGACCGGCCCCATGGCCCGGCAAGGCCCGCACCAGGGAGCCCAGAAGTCCACCAGGACCGGCAGGTCGCACTGCAGGGCTTCGGCCTCGAAATTCGCATCGCTGAGTTGAATGGCCATGGGCATGCTCCTTTTGTGTAGTGGCCGGCCGGCAAAGCGGCCGGGTTTTTCGCTGACCCGGAAGGCGAACGCACGGAACCCGCTTGCGCGAGACGCCCGCGCAGTCCGCAACCATGAAAACCTATTGCGGCTCGGGCCGGCTGTCAACCGATGCCGCGCCGGACGCGCTCCCCGCCCCACGGTAGTCCCAAGGCACCTTGCGGCCCCGGGGCACGGCATCGAGGGAGAGATCGTGGAAAAGCCCCGCCGCCGCCAGGCGGCAGCCGGCGGCGGCGATCATCGTGGCGTTGTCGGCGCAAAGGGCCTTTGGCGGCAGATAAAGCGGCACGCCGTGCCGCGCGGCCACGTCGGCGAGCATGTCGCGGATGCGCCCGTTGGCTGCCACGCCTCCGGCCGCGAGCAGCGAAGCGGCCCCCTTGGCCGGGCCGGCCAGCGCCCGTTCCATTTTGACGCGCAGGGTGTCGGCAATAGCGTAATTGACGGCCGCGCACACCTGGCGCAATTCCATGGGCCAAGCGGCCGGGTCCGTGGGGCCGGCCTGCGTCGGCATGACCGGCGCACGCAGTTGCGGATGGGCGGCGACGTGGTTGGCCACGGCGGTCTTGAGGCCGCTGAAGCTGAAATCCAGGTTCCGGTTGTCGAGATACGGGCGCGGAAAAAGGTCGCGGTCGGCCTCTATCCCCCGGCCCAGGACGTCGATGTAGACGCCGCCCGGATACGGCAGGTTCAGGGACTTCGCCGCCTTGTCGAAGGCCTCCCCGGCCGCGTCGTCCAGGGTGCGGCCAAGGACCGAGAGGTCGAGGGGGCCGGCGAGGCGCACGAGCTGGGTGTGGCCGCCGGAAACGAGCAACCCTAGCGCCGGATAGGGCGCATCGTCGCGCCCGAGGACGGCGGCCAGGAGATGGGCATGCAGATGGTCCACGCCGACAAGGGGCTTGCCCGCGGCCAGGGCCAGGGCCTTGGCCGTGGCCAGACCGATGAGCAGGCTGCCGAGCAGGCCCGGGCCCCGGGCCACGGCCACGACGTCGACGTCGGCCATGGAAAGCCCGGACTGGGCGAACAGCGCGCGCAGGAGCGGCCCCATGCGGCGCAGGTGCTCCCGCGAGGCGAGCTCCGGCACCACTCCGCCGAACAGGGCATGGACATCGATCTGCGAGGCGAGCTTTTCCAGGACGGGACGGCCGTCGCGGCAAAGCGCCACGGCCGTCTCGTCGCAGGAGGTCTCGATGCCGAGGCACAGCATGCTCGGCCGACTACGCCTTGCGGGCGCGGGCGTAGATCTCCGTCACCTTGGCCACGTCGTTCTTGCTGCCGATGAAAAGCGGCACGCGCTGGTGCAGTTCCTCGGGCTCGATGGACAAGATGTTGCGCTCGCCGTCGCTGCCCGCGCCGCCGGCCTGCTCGCACACGAAGGAAAGCGGCGAGGCCTCGCACAAAAGGCGCAGCTTGCCCTTGGGCTTTTTCGGGTCGCGGCTGTCGGCGGGATAGAGGAAAATGCCGCCGTAGAGCAGGTTGCGGTGGAAGTCCGCGACCAGCGATCCGATGTAGCGCCCGCCGTAGGGCTGGCCGCGCAGGTTGTCCGAGCCCTTGAAGTAGTTGATGATCTCCCTGGTCGGCTCGTCCCAGTAGTTCCAGTAGGCCTCGTTGACGGAATAGACGCGGCCGGTCTCGGGAATCCTGATGTCCGGGTGCGAGAGCAGGAACTCGCCCACGCTCGGGTCGAGCGTGAAGCCGTGGACGCCCTTGCCCGTGGTGTAGACCATCATCGTGGAGGTGCCGTAGAGGAAATACCCCGCCGCCACCTGCTCGGCCCCGCGCTGCAGCAGATCGCAGAGATTGTCGCCGGAGCAGCCGGGCTTGGTGCGGTAGATGGAGAAAATGGTGCCCACGTTGACGTTGGCGTCGATGTTGGACGAGCCGTCGAGGGGGTCGAAGATGAGGAAATAGTCGCCCTTGGGGAACTGGTCCGGGATGCGCACGAGGTCGGCGTTCTCCTCGGAGGCGATGGCGCACAGCACCCCAGCCCGCTCCATGCGGTGGATGAGGACCTTGTTGGCGTATTCGTCGAGTTTCTGGACCTGCTCGCCCTGGACGTTGATCTCGCCGGTGAAGCCGAGGACGTCCACGAGGCCGGCCTTGCGCACTTCCCGGGAGATGATCTTGGCCGCGAGGATCAGTTCGTTGAGAAGCCGGGTGAACCGGCCCGAGGCCATGGGGGATTCCTTCTGGTGCAACAGCAGATGTTCGGTCACGGTGACTTGCGGCATGTCTGGCTCCTCCCGCCGCCTTGGTCCGGGGCTTGGTCGACGTGGTTGCCCCGCTTGTTCCAGGCGGCTGTCGGCTCTTCTACAATGGCGGCACGGTTCCCACAAGATTTTCGGAGGTTGCGCAAAAAAAAAGCCGGCGGCCCTGCCCGCCGGCCTGTACGTGCGTCCGGTTACGACGCCGGCGGCGCGACGGGGACGCCCGCCGGCTCGGAAGGCTGGGCGTCCGGCGCGGGCGGAACCGCCTCAGGCGCGGGTTTGGCGGGAGCGGGCTTGGCGGCCTTGGCCTCGCGCACGTCGGTCAGGTAGACGAGCTCCATCTGGCCCACGTAGCGGGCCTGCCAGGCGTACTGGCCGCCGGCGACCTGCATCTCGCCCTGCACCGCGCCCTTGAGGATGTCCTGCCACTTGAGCCCGCCCAGAGCCTCGCCCTGCCCGCCGGCGCCGCCCCAGACCAGGCCTTCGGTGGACACGACCACGAGAGCGCCGGGTTCGGGCGAAAAGCGGACGAGGTTGCGCGGATCGAAACTCGCGACCACGAGGCCGGCGTATTCGTTGTTTTTGAAATAGGGCGCGGCGACCATGACCACGGTGCCGAGCTCGTCCGTCTTGACCTGCGCGCCCATCTTGCGCTTGGCGTAGCGGTCGGAAAATTCCAGCAGGCCGGCGTAGTCCAGGGGGCGCATGGAAACGGCCGGGACCTGCGAGAGCACCGCGCCGCTCGTGTCGAGGACGGCCACGCTCGAGAGCCAGTCGTGGCGGGTCAGGAAGTCCTGGGTCCATTCGGCTTCCGGCGGCGTGTCCTGGGCGCCGAGCACGCGCATCATGCCCATGAGGCGCTCGTCGACGGGCATGAACAGGGAGGCAAGGCGTTGCAGGCCCTTGTCCGTGATGCCCTGGTCGCTGAAGTCGATGGTCGGGTCGGTGTTGACATAGGTCCGGTAGAGCTTCTTGGTGTCGCGCCAAGTGGTCTTCATGGTGCCGCAGCCGGTCAGGCCGGTCAGGAAGACCAGGCAACAAAGGGCCGCCAAGGCCGTGTTCAGGCTTCGTTTCAAGGCCGTTTCCCCTCGATGTTCCAGGTGATTTTGGTGTCTTGCCGCGGCGGTCGCAGATCTGCCGCCGTGTGCGTGCGCTTCGTGAATATGGGCCTTAATGGCAAGAGACAAAAAAAATCCCGTTCCCTTACAAAATACGCATGGAGGTTTCGCAAATGCCGCGCTAGCCCCGCGCCCGGGCGTCCAGGCGTCCGGCAAGGGCTTCGAGCAGGCTGACCAGTTTGGCAGGCCCCGCAGCCTTGCGGGAACCGGCGGCGTCCGCAGAGGATGCGGCCTCCGCCTCGGGGGCATGCCCCGGGGACTTGCCTGCGTCAAGGGCGGCCGCGCGGGCCGCGATCTCGTCCCGTTCGGGGCCGGCAGGCAGATGCGCCAGCAATTCGTCATAGATTTCCCGCGCCCCCGCCAGATCTCCCTGATCGGCCAGAAGCGCGGCCATGGTCTTGGTGCGCACCACAGCGTCGCGGCCTTTGGCCGGCCGGTTTCGGTTTTTCTCGGCCTGCTCCGGGGCGGCGGCCACGAGGTCTGCGGCGAGCTCCATCACCTCGCGCGCCCCGCGCAGGGACAGGGCCTCGTCGGCCGTCGGCTCGGGCGCGACCATCGCCACGGCTTCCGGCGTCGTTTCCTCCGCCGCCGGGGCCGCCACGGGAGCGGGTTCCGGGGCGGCGGCAGCGCCTGGCGTCGCGGCCGAGGCGACGGGCCGGACCTCGCGCAGGCTTTGCAGCCCCCGCTCCATGACCTTGGCCCAGGTCAGGGATTCGTCCTGGAAATAATTGGCCAGGAAAAGCATGGCCAGGGCCGGATCCTGGGACCGGGCCGCGGCCGTGCGCGACCACAGGAGCCAGACCGCGGGATAACGGGAAAGCAGGCTGCCGACGTCGGTGAAGACTGCATCCGCCTCGCCGGCGCGTCCGAGGCGCGAAAGAAGTTCGATCAGGAAGAACTTGGCTTCCAGATGATCGGGATGCTGGGCGATGCCGCGCGAGAGCACGCTGGCGGCCTCATCCTCGCGGCCGAGGGCGGCCAGTTCCCGGGCCAGCGGAAAGAACACCTTGGAATTGGGCTCGATCTCCAGGACTTCGCGGTAGAGTTCGATCTTACTGGCCATCGGCCCTGCCTCCCTCCGTTTCCTTGGCCTGCGGCTTGTCCTTGGGAAACTGGTAGAGGATTTCGTTTTCCTTGAGGTAGTTCATCTGCGAACGGGCCATCTTTTCCGTAAAGGCTCGATCGGTCTTGAGCCAGCGGATTTCCTGGCTGAGATCCAGGGAGTGTTCGTTGACGGTTTCCAGGCGTTGCTTGAGCTGTTCGTGGCGGGACTTGAGTTCCAGATAGGCAAAAATGCCGTTGTCACTCCATATGAGATTATAGAGCAAAAAGATATTGAAGAAGATCAGCCCCGTCAGAAGAAACCGTCGCCAGATCATGTCATTGCACGACGTACTTTTTCATGCGTTTGTAGTCCTGCTGCTCGAGCGGTTCCTTGAGCTCCTTGAGAAAATTCTCCGTGGCCGCCTCGATGCGGGCCACATCCTGTTCCTGGACGTCGATTTCCTCGACATGGGACAGGAACATCTTGAGAATATTGAAGTCACGCAAGAGATAATGGCCGAACTGAAGGCGTTCGAGGTCCGGTTCGAGTTCGAGGATGGTGTGCAGGCAGTTTTCGATGCGCGCGGACAGGTTTTCGTCGCGGCGCGACGGGACGCGCGCCTGCCTGCCCACGCCCGGGCGCACGGCGCGCACCCGGCGTCTGGTGGACAGCTTGGAGGTGTTCTTGGGTTTCATGGCGCTTTTTCGTGCGGTTTCGCGGGTCGGGCCTCGTGGCGCGCGCGCAAGGCCGGGGTATCCAGATTGCAAGCCAACATGGCGTCAAAATTTATATTATGAAACAAACTGGCCCTATTTGCCGCCGGGACAACGCTACTGCTTGCCGGTTCCGGCCTTGGACCACATCACTTGCTTCCCGAACACATAAAAGTAATTGCCCCCGGATACAAGGGTCAAAACCAGGGCCACATACAAAAGGATTTGCCCCAGGGGCACGGGGTCGAGCCCGAACCAGGGGTAATGCAGCAGCAAGGGGCAAAGGGCCAGCATCTGCAGGATGGTCTTGAGCTTGCCGTAGCGGTCGGCGCTGATGACTATGCCGTAGTCCACGGCGATGGCTCGCAGCCCCGTCACGGCGATCTCCCGGCCGATGATGATCACGGCCACCCAGGCCTCGACCCAGCCCAGGCGCGTGAGCATGATCAGCACCGAACTGACGAGCAGCTTGTCGGCCAGCGGGTCGAGAAATTTGCCGATGGTCGTGACGAGGTTTTGCCGCCGGGCCACGGCGCCGTCCACGATGTCGGTCACCGAAGCGGCGATGAAAAACAACAGCGCGGCCAAGCACGTGCCCCGACCGGGAAAGTACAGCAGCACGACCAGGATGGGCACAGCCCCGATCCGGGCCAGCGTCAGGTTGTTGGCGAGATTGAACATCGTCGTTTGGCCTTTGTGTTACGGCTTGCTGGCAGGCGTGTAAAGCAATCCCCGGCCGGCGTAAAGCCTTTCGCCGCGTCGCCCTCCCCGCTTGCCGGAGGAAGGGACGCCGCGGGCGATGCCGCGTTTTCCTACGGACAGGGCGACGCCGCGGCCTCGAGGCTTTCGCGGCAGGCGGCGGCGACGTTTTTCGCCAGGGCCGCAAAGGCGGCCTTGGCCGGGCAGTCTTCGTCCAGGGACACCACGGGCCGGCCCAGGTCGCCCGCAACCACCGTGGCCGGATCGAGCGGCACCGCGCCGAGGAAATCCAGGCCGTACGCACGGGCCAGGGCCTCGCCGCCGCCTTTTTTGAACAAGGCGATTTCCTTGTGGCAATAGGGGCAGACGAGTCCGCTCATGTTCTCCACCACGCCGAGGATGTTGGCGTTGGCGTACTGGAGGAAATTGATGGTCTTGCGCACGTCGGCCAGGGACACTTCCTGGGGCGTGGTCACGAGCAGGCACAGGGCGTCGCGCACGGTCTTGAGCACGGTCAGGTGCTCGTCACCGGTGCCGGGAGGCGAATCGATGACGAGATAGTCGAGTTCCCCCCAGTCCACATCGGCCAGGAACTGGCGAATGGCTGTGGTGCGCATGGGGCCGCGCCACAGGACCGCCTGGTCGGGGTCGTCGAGCAGGGACTGCATGGAGACCACGAGCAGGTTGCCGCCCGCGCGCTTGGGAGCCAGCGGCGCGTCGCGTCCGGCTTCGAGCGCGCCGGTGATGCCGAGCATGCGCGCGACGCTCGGGCCGTGCAGGTCCACGTCGAGCAGGCCCACACGGGAACCGGCGTCGGCCAGGGCCCGGGCCACGTTGACCGCCACCGAGCTTTTGCCCACGCCGCCTTTGCCGCTCATGACGAAGAGTTTGTAGCGGATCCTGCCGAGCGTCGCACCGATACGACCGTCGCGGGCGTCGCGGGAATCATCCCCGCGGCCGGAACAATCCGTCAGGGTTTGCATCCGGAATCCTTTCTCCCTTGTCGGGCCCTACCAGCCGTGGGCGCCGACGAGATCGACGAACATGACGTCGCCGAGCTTGCGCGCGAGGATACGGCCGTTTTCCTTGCGCACCACATGGAGTTCCTGGCTGCGCCGGGACGCGCCTACGGGAATGACCATGCGCCCGGGGTCCGCAAGCTGCGCGAGAAGCGGCTCGGGGATGCGCGGCCCCCCGGCCGTGACCACGATGCGGTCGAAAGGCGCTTCGTCGGGCCAGCCCAGGGTGCCGTCGTCGAGCTTGAAGCGGACCTTCAGGTAGCGCAGGCTCTCGAGGAGCCGCCGCGCCGCCTCGTACAGGGGCCGCACCCGCTCCACCGTGAAGACGTACGCGCCCAGTTCCGCCAGCACCGCGGCCTGGTAGCCCGAGCCGGTGCCGATTTCCAGCACCCGCAGCCCCCGCGAAACCTCGAGCAGTTCCGTCATCCAGGCCACGACATACGGCTGGGAAATGGTCTGCCCGTGCCCGAGCGGCAGGGGATGGTCCTCGTAGGCCTGGGGAATGAGCGCCTCTTCCACGAAAAGATGGCGGGGCACCTTGCGCATGGCCCGCAGCACTTCGGGATCGGAGACGCCCCGGGCCTCGATCTGATCCCGGACCATGCGATCGCGATTGCGCTTGAAGTCGATTTTCGGCCCAGGTCCGTTCATTTTCGCCCTTTCCCCGAACCGACGCCAGGGCTTGCGCGCATGGCGGCACGCTCCATTTTTGAAACCAGAATCCGCCAGCCAAGTCAACCGCCCGAGCCTTGACAGGCAGGCGGCTGCGATGCCATTTGCGATGCATCAAGGAGGCATCCATGCTCACCACCCGCGACCTCATGACCGAAGACCTCATCGCCCTGCGCGACAGCGACTCCCTGCTCGAAGCCCAAAAGGCCATGGAGCAGGCGCGCATCCGCCACCTGCCCATCATCGACGCCGCCGGGGCCTTCGTGGGCCTATTAACCCACCGCGACCTCCTGGCCGCCTCCGTCTCCCGCCTGGCCGACATCGATCAGGCCACGCAGGAAGAAATCTACGCCGCCATTCCCATCCATGAAGTCATGCGCGCCGACGTGGCCATGGCTTCCCCGGAACTGCCCCTGCGCCAGGCGGCCGAAGTGCTGCTCACGCAGAAATACGGCTGCCTGCCCGTGGTCGAGAGCGGCAAGCTCGTCGGCATCCTCACCGCGTCGGATTTCATCCGCCTGAGCCTCGACCTCATGGACGCCCTCGAAGCCAACGAAAAGCTCGATTGCCAGGGCTGCCAGGACTGTCAGGACTGACAGTCGGCCCCGGTTCCGGCCCTTTTTCCAAGGCCCCCCGCGATTTCCGGCAACACGGACGTGGGGGGCCTTCGCGTCCAAAGAGAACGACAGTTTTTACGCGAAATCTGTTGACTTCCGATTTGTGAAATTTTACGCTTTTCACTTGAATTACGGCGGCGGGGCTACGCCTGCGACTGCCGCCTGTGTATTCGCAGCGGCTAGGTCCTTTTACCGTTTCTTGGAGCTTTAAGGAGGGAGTTGGATGCGTTCCAAGGTCATGCTTTCCATGTTGGTCGGTTCGATGTTCACCTTGGCCCTGGCCACCGTCGCCATGGCCGATGGCGGCAAGTACAGCCCGATCGTCGACGCCAAGTCCGAGCTGTGCTATCCCCTGACCCTTACCTTCAAACGCCCGTCCGGGGTGCTCAAGACCAGCTTCGCGCCGGTTTCGTTCTCCCACGGCCAGCACGGCAACATCGCCTGCGGCACCTGCCACCACATGTGGGACGGCAAAGGCAAGATCGAGGGCTGCGCCACCGAGGGTTGCCACGACAACCTCAAGGAGCGTCAGGAGCCCACCTCCTATTTCCGCGCCTTCCACGACAAGAACGCCGAGAACAGCTGCCTGGGCTGCCACATGAAGACCAACATCGCCCGCAAGGAAAAGGGCCAGAAGCCCCTTTCCGTGGCTCCTTGCTCCAACAACGGCTGCCACGTCGCCCAGAAGTAACACGCGTTCGAGTGCCCCGCCGTTTTTGCCCCCGCCTCGCGCGGGGGCTTTTTTTTGTCCGTTTCCCGGCGACACTGCACCATTTTCGCTCCGACCGTTGCCAGACGCACGGGATGTCGCTATGCCGAGACGACCCTGGCCGACAGGCCCCGTCAACCCCATAGGAGGCGCGACCATGGACGAACCGTATCTGAAGCCGGGTTTTTTCAGTTGGAACGAACTGATGACCACGGATGTGGAGGCCGCCAAGACCTTCTACACCGGATTGCTCGGCTGGACCGCCGAGGACAAGCCCATGCCCGAAATGGGCATGACCTACACGCTGCTCAAGATCGGCGACACGCCCGTCGGCGGCATGATGGCCATGCCGCCTGAGGCCGGTCCCATGCCGCCGGTCTGGGGCAGCTACGTCAACGTGGACGACGTGGACGCTGCGGCGCAAAAAGCCGTGGCGCTCGGCGGCTCCATCTACAAGGAGCCCACGGACATCCCGGGCGTGGGCCGCTTCTGCGTGGTCGGCGATCCGCAGGGCGCGTTTTTGGCGCTGATCAAATTCAAGATGGAAGGCTGATGCCGGACAGTAACGACAACGCGCGGCGGACGCTGTGGCGCGACATTTCGCTGCCCCTGTCCGCCGCGCTCCCCGGCATCCCCGGCGACCCGCCGTTTCGCCGCGAACTGTTCCTCTCCCGGGATGCCGACGGCTGCGAGACCGCGTCCTGGAGCCTTTCCGCCCACGCCGGCACGCATCTCGACTTCCCCGCCCATTTCCTTCCCGGCGGCCGCCGCGCCGGCGATTATCCGGCTACGGCATTCTTCCTGCCGGCGCGCGTCGTCGATACCGGCGAATCCCTGGCGCTCGGCCCGGAACTGCTGGACGTCGCCCTCGTCGCAGATGCCGCCCCGGGCGAGGCCGTGCTCTTTCGCACGGTCAATTCCGCAACACGCGCCTTTCTCGGCTCCGCTTTCCCCGAAACCTTCGCCACCCTGACCCCGGCGCTGGCCGCACGCTGCGCCCGGCAGGGCCTCGCCCTCGTCGGCATCGACGCCTTAAGCGTCGAGCACCTGAACGACCCGGCCTTTCCGGTCCACCACATTCTCCTCGAAGCCGGCGTGCTCATCCTGGAAGGGCTTCTCCTGGCCGACGTCGCGCCGGGGCGCTACCTGCTTTCCTGCCCGCCGCTTCGCGTCCCCGAAGCCGAGGCCTCGCCGGTACGCGCCGTGCTCGGGCCGGCGGATTTTTTCCGGGAACGGCCGTGACCGCGCCCTGGCTCACGCCCTGGCGGCTTCGGGTCTACCCGCGCCTGCTGCTAACGGCCATGGGCCTGGCCCTGCTTTTCGCCCTCTGCACCGGCTCCGGGGCCAAGGTCGTCTCCGGCAGGCTCGGAGGCGATTTCGCCGAATTCTACGCCGCCGGGCGCATCGTGCTTACCGGCCGGACGGAGCGGCTCTACGACCAGGCCGTCCAGCGCGCCGCCGAACGCGACCTGATGCCGGAGGGCTCCGGGGACGTGTTCGTGCCCTTCGCCTACCCGCCCCAGTTCGCCTTGCCCTTCGCCCTGCTCGCCGCCCTACCCTACCGCTTGGCTTTTGTCGTGCACTTCGCCGCCATGGCCGTCCTGCTTTTCCTGGCCGTGCGCATCGCCTGCCGCGACCTGTCCTGGGCCGCGCCGTACACGGTCGCCGTCTTCTGCGCGGCCATCCTTTTCTATCCGCTCCTGCGCGCCCTGCTCGGCGGCCAGAACACGCCGCTTTCGCTGTGCCTCTTCGCCGCCGCCTGGAGCCTCGAGCGGCGCGGCCGCCCGGTTCCCGCCGGACTGTGCCTGGCGGCGCTGTGCTTCAAGCCCCAGCTCGGCCTCGGGCTGCTCGCGCTCTACGCCCTGGCCGGACGCACGCGCATGGCGCTTTCCGCCTGCCTGGGACTCGCCGCCATTCTTGCCGGCAACACCGCCGTCTTCGGCCCGTCCTGGCCCGCCGCTTGGCTCGGCTACGCGGACTGGGTGGTGCGCACGTCCCTTGGCATGGAAGGCGAAATGGCCGTGAGCTTCCCGGGCGTCGTCCGCCATCTCCTCGCCGCCTGGCCCCGGGCGGGCCTTGCCGCGGGGCTTGTCGCCGCGTGCGCGGTCCTGGCCTGCCTGGGCGTTACGTTTTGGCGCAGGCGCGGCCGGCCCCTCGACCTGGCCTGCCTGGGACTGGCTGCCGCCGGCTTGCTCCTGGCCGCGCCCCATGCCTATTTCTACGATGCCGGCTTGCTCTTCTTCCCCGCCCTGGCGCTCCTCGACGCCAGGCTGCGCCATGCCGCTTCCATCGTCTGCGGCCTCTGGCTGGCGGGGCTGGCGCAACTCATTGCCCCGCGCCTCGGCCAGAGCCCACTGTTCCCGGCCGCTCTGGCCCTGTTCGGCCTGTGCCTGGCGCTCGTTGCCGCGCCGCGCCGGGTCCGCCTCTGACGCCCTGCGCAATACCTGACTATTTTTTCTACGTGAGAAGGCTATTATTACAAATCGTAGCCGAATCGTTGTATGAACGACGATTTCGTAATACGAAAGGCCATGGCGTCTTCCATACTGGCCGTGTCGTCCTTGGCCGCGACACATCTCGCCCGGCAGCGGCTCCTGGGCCTGCGGGCGCTCGGCCTTTGCGCCGCCCTGGTTCTCCTTACCCTCTACGCCCTGGCGGCAGGCAGCTACGACCTCACTCCGGGCCGGGTGCTCGCCGCGCTTTGCGGCCAGGACACCGGGCCGGGTGCGGTGGTCGTGCGCAGCATCCGTCTGCCGCGCATCCTGGCTTCCATGGCCGGCGGTTGCGGCCTCGCCGTCTCCGGCGTGATCATCCAAAGCCTGCTCGGCAATCCGCTGGCTTCGCCGTTCACCCTGGGCATCAGCCATGGCGCGGCCTTCGGCGCGGCCTGCGGCATCGTCTTTTTCGGCGCAGGGAGCTTCTCGGCCAATGCGCTGTTCGCCACGGCCGGGGAAACGGCCCGCGTAAGCGGCGTCTTCGCCACGTCGCTTTGCGCCTTTGCCGGTGCCCTTGCCGCAACGGCTATCGTCTCCGTCCTGGCGCTGCTGCGCAGGCTGGGGCCCCAGGCCATCATCCTGTGCGGCGTGGCCCTTTCCTCGCTTTTTACGGCCGGCACCATCCTCATCCAGTTCTTCGCCGACGAACTGCAACTCGCGGCCATCGTCTTCTGGACCTTCGGCGACGTCTCCCGGGCGCGCTGGCCGCAAATTGCGGCCATGGCCGCGGCCGCCGGGGGCGTCACAGGCATGTACCTGCTGGCGCGCCAGGACTTGAACGTCCTGTTCGCCGGCGACGACGTGGCCGCAAGCGTGGGCGTGGCCACGCGCAGGCTGCGCCTGTGGGGCATGGGGCTGGTGGTGCTGTGCACGGACGTAGTGGTCGCCGTGTGCGGGGTCATCGCCTTTCTCGGGCTGCTCGCGCCGCACATCGCCCGGCGCACCACTGGCGCGGACCATGGGCCGCTGGTCGTGCACGCCGGGCTCTGGGGCGCGCTGCTGCTGCTTGGCGCGGACACCGCCGGCCGGTTGTTCACTGGCACGGGCGTGCTGCCCGTGGGCGTGCTCACTTCATTCATGGGCGCGCCGCTCTTCCTATTCCTGCTACTTCGCGGAGGTCGGTCATGAGCCTTGCCGCGGAAAACGTCCGCTTCGCCTACAACGGCCGCCTGGTCCTCGGCGACGTGAGCCTCGGCCTGACGCCGGGGCGCGTCACCGCCATCCTGGGCATAAACGGCGCGGGCAAGACCACGCTGCTGCGCTGCCTGGGCGGCCTGCTGCGTCCCGGTTGCGGTTGCGTGCGCCTTGACGGGCGCGACCTGCGGGAGTTTTCCCGCCGCGAGGCGGCCCGGGCCATCGCCTACGTGCCCCAGTCGCAGCAGGCCGAACGCCTGACCGTATTCGAAGCCGTGCTCCTCGGACGGCGGCCGCACATGGGGCTGCGGCCGGGGCGGCGCGACCTGGCCCGGGTCGAGGCGGTGCTTAGCGGCCTGCATCTCGCCGACCTGGCTTTCCGCCGCCTGGACGAACTTTCCGGCGGTGAGAGTCGGAAGACCACCATCGCCCAGGCCCTGGCCCAGGAACCAGACGCCCTGCTCCTCGACGAGCCGACCGCAAGCCTCGACCTCAAAAACACCCTGGAAGTCTTCGACATAGTCCGCGCCGCCGTGATGGCAAATGGCGTGGCCGCGGCGGCCGTGCTCCACGACCTGTCCCAGGCCATGCGCTTTGCCGACGATTTCGTGCTGCTCGCCGCCGGACGCATCAAGGCCCAGGTGGACCGGGCCGGGCTCACCCCCGAAATCGTGCGCGAAGTCTACGGCGTGGAAGTGGCGCTTGGCGAAGTGGGCGGCCATCCCGTCGCCGCCCCCCTGCGCGTGGCCGACGCGGCGTAGGGGGAGAGGAGATGGGAAAGGAGGGAGAAGAGGGAAGATGCCTCCGGCGGCCGGGAGGGGATGATCCCCTCCCGGACCCTCCTCGATGGGGAAGGGGTTGGGGGCGGAGAAGTGCCATACAAGATGGGAGGGATGGGATGTTTCTAATGCTTCAGGTGGTGTGCCTGCTGGCCATTGTTGTGCTTGCGGCCACGCAGGCGGCGGCTGTGCGATCCGTCACGGATGCGGCCGGCAGGCAGGTGGAAGTTCCCGACGATCCGTCACGCATCGTCTGCCTGGGGCCGGGCTGCCTGCGCCTGATCGCCTTTCTCGAAGCCACGGACCGGGTGGTCGGCATCGAGCGCTTCGAAATCGCCCAGAAGACCGGCCGCCCCTACCGCCTGGCCCATCCCGAACTCCTCGTCCTGCCCGTCATCGGCCCCGGCGGCCCCAAGAGCATCAACCAGGAACCCGACCTCGAGGCGCTGCTCGCCGTCAAACCGCAGGTCGTCTTCACTTCGGCCATGGACGGGCCCGTGGCCCAGGCCCTGCAGGAAAAAATCGGCATTCCGGTCGTGGCGCTCAACTACGGCAAGTTCGCCCGCTACGACCCGAAGGTCTTCGATTCCCTGCTCCTGGCAGGAACCATCCTCGGCGTCGGCGATCGGGCCAGGGCCGTGGAGAACTTTCTTAAGGACGCCGAAGCCGACGTGCGCGCCCGCGCGGCCAAGGGCATGGCCAAGTCCGGTTTCCGCAAGCCCACGGTCTACGTCGGCGGCACGGGCTTTCGCGGCACCCATGGCCTGGGCAGCACCGACCATCCCTACGCGCCCCTGGACTGGCTCGGCGCGGACAACCTGGCAAGCCAGATCACGGACGACGGCCATATCTTCATCGAACGCGAGCGATTGCTTGCGTTCGACCCGGACATCCTCTTCATCGACGCGAACGGGCTTTCTCTCATCGCGGACGAGGCCGCGCGCCAGCCGGAATTTTTCGGGGCGCTACGCGCCGTGCGCGAGGGCCGAACCTACGTGCTCCATCCCTTCACCAACTACCTGACCAATTGCGACACCGTTGTCGTGGACGCCTACGCGGCCGGCAAGGTTCTGTACCCCGAAGCGTTCGCCGACATCGATGCGGCGCAAAAAGCGGATATCGTGTACACGTTCCTGGTCGGCAAGCCGGTCTATGCGCAGATGGCGCAGGTTTTCGGCCCCCTGGGACAGAAGCCGACGTTTCTTGAAGATTTCGGCAAGAAGTAAAAGGAGAAGCAGTTATGGAAAGAGCGGATGTTGCGGCCCTGACCGAACGGGCCCGGGATTTTCACGGCCACATGTGCCCGGGGCTGGCCATCGGCATCCAGGCCGCGCGCATCGGCATCGCCGTCTGCGGCCACGACAGCGACGAGGATGTGGTGGCCGTGGTCGAGACGGATATGTGCGCCGTGGACGCCATCCAGGCGCTCATGGGCTGCACCTTCGGCAAGGGCAACCTCGTGCATCGCGACTACGGCAAGGCCGCTTTCACGTTTTTCCGCCGCCGCGACGGCGAAAGCGTGCGCCTGCTCGTGCGGCCGGACCTCCACGTCCTGATCGATCCCGAATTCGCCGCCGCGCGCGAACGACTGATCGCCGCGCCGGACGACGCGCAGGCCAAGGCCATACTCCCCGAGCTTGCCGCACGCTGCGCCGCGCGCATGCTCGCGCGCGATCCCGAGGAGCTCTTCAGCCGCACCACGCCGCAGACCCCGACCCCGCGCCGCGCGGCCATCCTGTTGAGCCTGACCTGCGACCACTGCGGCGAAACCATGATGGAGTCGCGCTCGCGGCGCTTCGCCGGCCGGACCCTGTGCATTCCCTGCTTCCTGGCCGTGGAGCAGAAGGTCTGACCGGCGGCTGGTGCGTTATTCGATGCAGATGATGGAATAGTCGTCGCCGGTCAGGCACACGCCGCCGGCTTCGGTCACCTCGAAGGTGTTCTCGACGCCGACCATGCCGACCCCGGCGATGCCGAACTTGGGCTCGAGTGCGAGCGTCATGCCCGCCGCAAGCGGCGTGTCGAAACCCTTGGCCAGAACCGGCCAGCCGTCGATGAGAAGGCCGATGCCGTGGCCGAGGAAGCGGACCTTGTTCTCGCCAAGGCCCATGAACCCTTCGGTCAGGCCCTCCTGTTCGGCCATGGACAGGGCCAGGGCGTAGAGTTCGCTCGGGATCGCCCCGGGCCTCAGGTGCTCTGCCGCGGCCTGCTGCACGCGCACGCACAGGTCGTGGCCGCGCCGCACCGCCTCGGGGATGTCGGCTTGCCTGCCCGCGAAATAGACCTGCGTCTTGTCCGTGGCGTAGCCTTCCAGGGAAAAGCCGTTGTCGATGGTGAGGACCTCGCCCTTTTTCCAGACCTTGCCGGCGTAGCCGGAAAACGGCAGGGCCGGGTGCTCGCCGCGAAGCCCCACCGGACCGTTGAACACGCTCGGGTAGTTGCCGCTGTCCCCGGCCGCGATGTGCCCGAGAAAAATCTCGTCGCCGCTGCCCATGCGCAGCATGCCCTGGTGCCCCAGGTCGAAAAAGGCGTCCCAGCACTTGCGCGCGATCTCCCGCTCGCTTAGGCCCGGGGCGATGGTCGTGGGCAAAAGTTCCATGAGCCCCTTGGCGTGACGCGCGCCGCAGAGGCGTATTTTCGCAAGCTCCCACGCGGACTTTTGCGCCTGGGCCACGGCCAGGGCGGCGTCGCCCGGCACGAAGGAGACGCCCGGTAGGCGCGAGGTGAGCAGCTGCGCCAGGTTCCAGGGCAGGCCCGACTGTTCGGCGGCGCAGACCGCGGCCAGGGGGCTGCCCGCGGCCTCGCACAACCCGGCCAAGTCGCCGAAGGAGCGGAAGGAAACAATGTGCTTAAGCGGCGATTCCAGCTCGGCACGCTTGCGGCCTTTGCGGCAGCACAACACCGCCTGGCCCTCAAGTGGCAGCCAAAGCACGCCGTTGGCCCACGTGCCGGTCAGGTAATAAATGGACAGGCGCGCAAAAACGAGAAGACCTCCGGCACCGGGCGCGACCGAGGTCAGGGCGGCGCGGCATTTGGCGTGGCGGGAGCGCATTTCATCAATAGGCAGGCGTTCCAGAGCTTCAAACATCCTGACTCCGTTCGTTTGGGTTGCATTCCGGGAGGAACCAGGTATAGCGGCTCTCCCGGCTGTTGCTGGCATCGGCGCGCGAATCGGCGGCCGATTGCAGGGACGGCTGCAAATTCGCCGGTTGGACGCAAGAGATGCCGCACACGCCGCTGGCTTGGCCGGCCTTTTTCGCCCTGGTCGGGGCGACGCTGCTTTGGGGCGGGTCGTTTATCGCCATGAAAATCGCCATGCAGGGTTATTCCCCGCTGCTGGTGGTCTTTTGCCGCATGGCCCTGGCGTCGCTCGTGTTCGCGCTGCTGTGGCGTCGCCTGGGGGGCTTTCGCGCGGCCAAGGGCGATTGGGCGGCGCTTGTCTTCATGGCCTTTTGCGAGCCGTGCCTGTATTTCGTGTTCGAGGCCAAGGCGCTCACGCTCACCCAGGCCTCCCAGGCGGCCATGGTCACGGCCCTGCTGCCGCTCCTGACAGCCGTGGCGGCGGCCGTTTTCCTCAAGGAAACGCTCGAGAAAAAAGCCATTGCCGGCCTCACCCTGGCCGTGGCCGGAGTCGCGGTCATGAGCGCCTCGGGCCAGGCGTCCGCAGAAGCGCCCCACCCTGTGCTCGGCAATTTCCTGGAATTTCTCGCCATGTGCTGTGCGGTGGGCTACATCGTCACGGCCAAACGCCTGGCGGCGCGGCATCATCCGCTTTACCTCACCGCCGTGCAGAGCTTCACCGGCACGGTCTTTTTCGCGCCGGTCCTTTTTTTCGCCCCCCTGCCGCAGACGTTCGCGGCCGGTCCCACACTGGCCGTGGTCTTTCTCGGCTTCGGCGTCACCTTCGTGGCCTACGGGCTCTACAATTACGGCGTCAGCCGCGCCCCGGCGGCCAAGGCGGCGGCGTTTATCAACCTCATTCCCGTCTTCGCCTGTCTGCTCGCCCGGATCATGCTGGACGAAACCCTCACCGCCGCGCAATGGATCGGCGGTCTCATGGCCCTTGGCGGCGTGGGCCTAAGCGCCCGGCCAGGCGGCAGGAAAAAGACGGGCGCACCCTAGATGTCGCGTCCTCGAAAAAGCGCGGGCTTTCTTCGAGGACGCACCTTTGATTTCCCCTGTTCCCTAGAAAAGAGGTTCGAGTTTTCTCCGGGGAACAGGCTCGGGGTCGTGGGGCGTATAATCCATATTGCGCCGCACGGGGTTGAACCCCGCGCCCACGGCCAGCCGGCGCAGTTCCTCTTCCTCCATGCGGAAATGGACCCCGGCGGCGGCCACCACGTTCTCCTCGATCATGGTCGAGCCCAGGTCATTGGCTCCGTAAAAGAGCGCGAGCTGCCCGATGCGCGGCCCCTGCGTCACCCAGGACGCCTGGATGTTCGGGATGTTGTCGAGGAAAAGGCGCGAAAGCGCCAGCCAGCGCAGATACTCCCAGGACGAGGTTTCGGGCACGGAAAGCGCCGTGTTGCCGGGCTGGAACGTCCAGGGAATGAACGCCGTGAACCCACCGGTTTCGTCCTGGAGATCGCGGATGCGCGACAAATGCTCCAGGCGGTGCTCCATGGTCTCGCCAAGGCCGATGACCATGGTCGCCGTGGTGCGAAGCCCGAGCCCATGGGCCTCGCGCATGACCGCGATCCATGCGTCCGCCGGGCATTTGTTGGGCGAGACGCTGCCGCGCACGGCGTCGGCGAGGATCTCCGCCCCGCCGCCGGGCAGGGAGACAAGGCCCGCGGCCTTGAGTTCGGCCAGCACCTCGGCTATGGACAGGCCTTCCATTTTGGCCAGGAAAACGATTTCCGGCGGCGAAAAGCCATGCACCGCCACTTCCGGGAAGCGGTCGCGCAGAAACGCCAGCATGTCCGTGTAAAAGGACAGGGGCAATTCCGGGTGCATGCCGCCCTGGAGCAGGATCTGCCAACCGCCGAGCGCCACGGTCTCGGCCACCTTGGCCGCGAGCTGCTCGCGGGAGAGCACGTAGCCCTCGGCGTGTCCCGGCGGTCGGAAAAAGGCGCAGAAGCGGCAGCCGCAGGCGCAGACGTTGGTATAATTGATGTTGCGGTCGACAATGTAGGTGACGACCGGCTCGGGATGCAGGGCGAGCCTTGCGGCGTGGGCCTTCCTGCCGAGCGAGAAGACGTCCTCGCCCTGCCACAGGGCCATGGCCTGGCTGACGCTCAGGCGCTCGATGGCGGATACGGACATGCGCGCGAAACCTCCGGGCATGGATGCCGCCAAGCGGATACACCTTTTTCCCGCAAACGAAAACCTCCCTCGGGGCGACCATGCTGTATGCCGATTCACTGCTCAAGAAACTGCTCGCTTCCGGCCAAACCATCGCCCTGGTCGGGGCCAAGGACCGGCCCGGGACCGAAGTGGACATGGTCGGGCGCTACCTGATCGACGCCGGATTCATCGTCATCCCGGTGCACCCGGCGCGGGCCACGGTCTGGGGCCTGCCCGCGCGCAAGACGCTCGCCGAGATCGCCGCGCCCATCGACATCGTCAACCTGTTCCGCGCCCCGGCCCATTGCCCGGACCATGCCGCGGAAGTGCTGGCACTCGAACGCCGGCCGCACTGCTTCTGGATGCAATCCGGCATCGCCAGCCCCGAAGCGCGGGAACTTTTGTCGCCCCACGGCGTCGTTGTGGTGGAAGACCGCTGCATCATGGTTGAACACCGCCGCCTTTGGGGTTAAGGAGAAACAGATGCCGCTTACGCTCGCTTTCACCTGCCGTCGCTGCGGCCATTGCTGCCATGGCGAAGGCGGCATCGTGATGTCGCGCGGCGACATCACGCGCCTTGCCGCCCATCTCCAGATGGAACCGGATGCCATGCTCGCGCGGTACGCCCATTTCGTTTCGGGCAAGTACCGCCTTGCGACAGGCCCGGACGGCTACTGCGTCTTCTACGCGGAAGGCTGCGGCGTGCATCCGGGACGGCCCGACGTTTGCCGGGCCTGGCCGTACTTTCGGGGCAACATCATCGACGCCGACAGCCACGCCATGGCGGCCGAGGATTGCCCGGGCATCAACCGCGAGGTTTCCCACGCCGAATTCGCACGCCAGGGCCGGGAATACCTCGTCCGACACGGCCTGTCCCGCGCCCGGGGCGAGGACGTGCCGGAGGCGCTGGCCGACGTCGCGCCGGAGCAAACCGAGGACACGGAAGATGGGCCAAGCGGATTCCATGCGCCTTGACGAGGCGCGCTCCCTGCTCGGCGTGACGGCCGCCTCCGACCTCGAAGCCGTCAAATCCGCCTACCGCAAGCTGGCCTTCAGCCTCCATCCCGACCTGCACCCCGACGATCCCGGGGCCAAGCGCAAGTTTCAGCGCTTAAACGAAGCCTATCTGCTGCTGCGCCACTTCCTGGCCAGCCGCGACGCCGAGCCCGGCCCGCAGCAGGCCAAGGGCCCGGGCGCGGCGCAGGGGACGGGCGGCGCGACAGGCCCTTTTGCGGGACCCAAGCCCGGTCCGCGTCCCGGCCCCTCGGCCGGCGATGCCCACCGCGCACGCCAAGGCCGCGCCGCCTACACGCAGGCCTCGAAGCAAAACGCCGACGCCGGCTTCTATTTCCGCCGTGAGGAAGTGTTGCAGGATCTGCTCAAGGACCCCTTCGCCCGGCAGGTGTTCCAGGACATCTACCAGCAGGTCAAACGCAACGCTGCGCCGCGCTCCGGCCCGGTCACGGCCAAGGGGCCGCGCAAGGTCTCGTTCCACTGGGGCGACAAGGCCGTGTCCCTGGACATTTCCAAGGGCTTCTGGGGCTCGCTCAAGGACTATTTCCGCAAGCAGCTCGACGACGAGCAGACCGTGCACCTGCCGACCACGAGCCTTTTTCCCGGCACGCGCATCCGCGTGGGCATCCGCCATGGCCTGGGCAACGCCAAGCCGACCATGGTGGAGGTGACGCTGCCGCCGGATTTCGTGGTGGGCCGGCCCATACGCCTGAAGGGCATGGGGCGGCGCATCGGCCCCATGCGCGGCGACCTGTACCTGCGGCTTCTGGCCAAATAAGGCCTGCCGCAAGGAGGCTCCCCATGCCGACCGTCCTGCGCCTTGTTTCCCTGTGCGCCCTGGCCGTCCTGGCCGCCTTACCCGCGTACGCGTTCGCCGCCGGCGACGGCGGCCGCGTGGGCGGCCCCTGCCGCTACGACGACTTTCCCGGGAAGGCGACAATCGTCTCGGTCGCGCCCTGGCGGCCCGACGCGCCGGGACAGGGTTCGCCGACGCCCTACCCGCCGCTCGCCGTGGCCTTCACCTTCGCGCCGGACGCGCCCATCGCAGGCGAGCCGCTCTACCGGCCGGGCATCGAACACACCCTGGCGCTGGCCAACGGCATGCCGCCCGGTCCGCGTTTCGCGGCAAAATACGGCATCGCCCCGGGCAAGATCTTTGCCTGCCGGCTGCGTCTCATCCGCCAGGGCACATGCACGCCCGTGCTGTTCGAATTCCCGGACATCGACCGGACGGACTATTTCGAGCTGACCGGACCGTAGACGCCGTCACGACACAGGACGAAAAAACGCCGCCCGCCGGGCCTTGGGCCTTGCGGGCGGCGTTTCGCTTGGCGGATGACCGTGAGGGATGACGCCTAGGCCGCGCCCCTCTGCCCCTGCGCCTTGGCGCGTACCCGGCGCAAGAGTTCGAGCGCCTCGGGCGGCGGTTTACGTTCCACGCGGCGGTAGGCGCGGCAGTCCGGGGTGCGCCATAAAAGGCCCATGTCGCACAGTTCCCGGCGCAGCAGCACCGGGTCGCCGAACAGATGCGTTGCGGCGAGGATGCGTGTCACGCCCGGCTCGTCGAAGACCTCGCGGCTGGGGATTGCCGCCCACACCGTCCACAAGCAGGTGAGTTGCATACCCCGCTTGGACGGCCAGCGCGTCAGGCGGCCCGCGACGTCGTAGAGCCGCGCCAGCCGTTTGAGCCGGGTTTCGCTTATGGGCTCGGGCGTCAGTTCGGGCGCGACGACGGGTTCGGGCGCCGCCGCAGGTCCCGGCTCCGCCTCCGGCAGAATCGGGTGGGATGCGGCCCGGAAGTGCTGGAAGTTCTTGTAGCCTGCGGCCTTGGCCAGCCAGTTGAGCAGTTCGAGGTGACTCGGCGCGGCCTGGCTCGCGGTCAGGCGCGTGCGCAGGGAGCGCGCGAAGGCCGTAATGTCGTCCACGGCCAGAGGCAAAGGAATTCTGGACATCGCTTATCCCTTGAAGCGTGCCTTTCCCGAAAAACGAGTATGTCGTGGTCGCCGGCTTCCGACGCGGCACGGTCAAGGTGTCGGCGTGGAAAAGAGGAACGCGGCAGGTTTAGCTCCCCTTGCGGGGCGGCGACGCCTGGGTGAACTGCCGACCGGGTCCGGCAATAGCGCAAGCGTTCCCCTTTGGCAATCGCCTTGGAGCGAAAAAAAGCGCCGCAGTCAGTGCGGGCCGCGGCGCTTTTCGATGCCTGGCGTATCTCCTGCGCGCTAGAACATGTCCTTTTGCGATTCGGAGATGGTCTTTTCGATGACGTCCTTGAGTTCCTTGGGCAGGCCCATGATGTCCACGTTGAGGAAGCCGCGCACGATGGTGGAGGTGGCTTCGTCCTCGTCGAGGCCGCGCGCCATGAGGTACTCGATCTCCTCCTGGGCGATCTTGCCCACGGCGGCCTCGTGGGAGAGCTCCACCCCGTCCATGGCGCCGCGCAGTTCCGGGATGGCGTGGATGATGCCGCCGCCGAGGATGAGCCCCTTGCATTCCAGGTGCCCCTTGGCCGGCACGGCGTTGCCGCCGATGAAACCCCGGGCCACGATGGTGCCGCCGGAAGCGATGGTGCGCGAGATGATCTCGCCGCGCGTGTCCGGGGCGTTGAGCTCGATGCGGCTGCCGGAATCGACGTAGGAACCTTTGGGCGCGACGATGACGGAATTGAACCGCGCCACGGCCCCTCGGCCGTTTAAGCGTATGGCCGGATAGGATTGGAGGTCTTTTACGGGCTTGAGCAGCACGTAGTTGTTGATGAACACGCCCCCCTCGTCCACCACGCCACCGGTCCGCGGCCGCACCACGGTCGAGTCGGCCCAGTTGTGGACCATGGTGAAGGTGAGCTTGGCGTTCTTGCCGACGAAAAATTCCGAGATGCCGAGGTGGGCCGCGCCCTTGGAGCCGTGGGCCACCGAGCAGCCGGTGATGATGTGCAGTTCGGAATCGTCCTCGACGATGACCACGTTGTGCACGTTCTGGCCGACCATGTCGCTTTTGAGAAACAGGCACGATTGCACCGGCTCGGCGATCTTGGCGCCCTTTTCCGTGCGCACGAAATAGCCGCCGTGGAGGTTTTCCGCGGCCGAACGGGTGAACTCGTCCTTGTCCTTGTCCACCTGCGTCCAGAAGTAGCCGGGCAGGCCGTCGTACTTCTGGAGCGCGTCCTTGATGTCGAGGATCTCGACGCCGGGCTGGAGGCTCTTGCAATGCACACGGCCGTGGTCCACCTGGATATAGGTGCCGGCGCGTTCACGCTCTTCCACGTCCACGCCGGACATGAGCATCTCGGCCTTGTCAGCCGCATCGAGCTGGCGCAGGTCGGGAATCTCGCCGAGTTGGGGGCCGCCGCTGAAACGGAAATCGTGCAGATCGATCTTATCCATAGGAAAGGCTCCCCTTGGCTAGTTGAGACAGCGCACGCATTCCTGGTAGCCGTACTGGCTGATGTGGTCCAGGATGTCGCGGGGATTGGCCTCGCAGCACAGATGGCCGTTGTAGAGCACCTGCCCCCGGTCGGCGTTGACGTATTCGAGGATGTAGCCCGTGTGGGTGATGATGAGCCCGGAGACGGGGCGCTTGCGCACACGCTGCTGCTTCATGCTGGTCTCGGCCTTGGGCTCGATGCCGCCGGAGAGCACGTCGCGCACGGTCGCGCCGATGAGCTTCATGTTTTCCAGGTCAACGCCGGATTCGGGCTCGTCGAAAAGCAGCAGGTAGGGATTTTGCGCCATGAGCTGGAGCAGTTCCGAGCGCTTGATCTCGCCGCCGGAGAAGCCGGCGTTGATGTCGCGGTCGAGAAAGGCGTCCATGTTGAGCTTTTGCGCCATGCCTTCCACGTCGATGTCCCGGCCCCTGGCGCACATGGTCACCAGGTGGCGGGTCTTGAGGCCGTGGATGGTGGGCGGCCGCTGGAAGGACATGCCGATGCCCAGGCGCGCCCGCTCGTAGATGCTGGCGTGGGTGATGTCCTGGCCGCGAAAGAGGATGCGGCCGCTGGTGATCTCGTAGTTGCCAAAGCCCATGAGGGTCATGAGCAATGTGGTCTTGCCCGATCCGTTGGGCCCGAACAGGATGAACGTCTCGTTTTCGGCGATATGCAGGTTGATGCCGCGAAGGACTTCGCGGTCGCCGATTTTGACGTGCAGGTCTTCGATGCGAAGCATGCTTCCCTCGCTTTTTCGCGCCCACGGGCGCGGGTTACCGCCTGGGGTCTACGGAAAAACACCGGCAAAGTCCACTGTGCCGGTAGGGATGGGGGCGCGGGACGACGTCAGTTGCGGCGATCGTAGGCGCGGATGATGGTGGCGAGTTCGTCGCAGTCGTAGGGCTTGGCCAGGTAGTCGCGCACCCCGTGGCTGTTGAAAAAGTCGAGGTGTTGACGCAGTCCGTACCCCGTGAGCACGACGATGGGGATGTCCGGGCGCGGGCTCTGCCCGCCGCGCACACGGTCGATCAGCTCGCGGCCGTCCAGTTCGGGCAAGCGCATGTCGAGCAGGAGGAGGTCGAAAACCTGCCGGGTCAGGGCGACCAGGGCCGCGCGCCCGTCGGGCGCGGTGATGATCTGATGGCCTTCGCCCTCCAGGGCCTGGCGGGCCAGGGTGGCGTGATTGACATCGTCCTCGGCGAGCAGGATTCGCAACATGGATGGCTGACCTCCGCCTGTAGGCGCAGCATCTTTCGTGCCTGGACCTTCCGAGAGATTTTCCTTTTAAATAAAGGCCTTTTTTGTCTTCAACCGCCGACTGTCGCGCCGAAGTTGTCCATTTTTTCCGTAAAACAGGAAAATTACCCTCGCGATGTGGCCGCCGCAGGCAACCGCGCGCCCGTGGCCACAGCGTACACCTTGGGAACCATCCGGGACAAGACCTCGCCCACGCCCCACAGCAGCACGATGACCGTCAGGCCCGAAAGCCAGTAGAAGGCAATCTGCTGCGTGTTGCCCACTGGTTGCCAGACGGTGAGCAGCCGGGTCTGGATGATGGAGATCGTGGGTTCGTGGGCCAGATAGACGAAGAAGCTGTGGCGGGACATGCGGTGGAGCATGGCGCTGTCGCGCACGAAAGGAATGGCCGAGATGCGCCAGAAGCAGGCGAGCCCCAGGATCAGGTTGCATTTGAAAAGGAAAAGCCGGGCGTGCTCGTCGGTGATGCCGAGTTGTTTGTGGGCCACGAGCGCGGCCGTGAGCAGGATGAAGAGAAGCGTGCCCCAGCGTTGCCACCAGGAAACGCCCTGCAACGGAAAGCGCGTGCGCGCCAGGTAGCCGCCGAGATAGAACATGAAGAAATCGCCGTAGTAGGAATACGGCGCGGGATTGACGCCGACCCACAGGCAAAAAAGCGTCGCCAGTCCGACGCCCGGCGCTTCCTTGAAGAAAAGGAGCAGCACGGGCGAGAGGATGAAGACCACGAGCAGGTCGCGCAAAAACCACAAGGGGTAGTTGATGGGTGTGGTGCCAAGGCCCAGGGTCTTGGTCACGATCCCTTCCTTAACGAGATAGCCCCACGAGCCCATCACTTCGATGCTGCCCACGAAGTGGAACCAGGCGGCGAGGCCGATGTTAAAGAGCAGGTAGGGAATGAGCAGGGAGACGAATTTCTTGCGCAGCATTTCGCCATAGCTTGCTGCGGAAAGCTCGAACTTGCGCAGGAAGAGGAAGCCGGAAATGGTGAAGAAAAGAGGCACGGCCACGAAATCCACATGGCCGTTGAGTACCTCGACCATCCAGCCCGCGACGGGGCCGGTCGCGGGCACGCGCACGGTGATGCCCCGCGCGCCGTGGGCAAGGACGATCAGGCCGATCAGGATGATGCGCAGTACGTCGATGCGCCGGGACACATCGCGGTCGAGAGGCTCCCGGACCGGCCCGAGCATCCAGGCCGGTTTGGCGGTTTCATACACGAACGACTCTCCTCAGGATTGTTGGGCCGCCGGCCGACGTGCGAGGGCGCGGACCGGCAACGGCCCGCCCCATGTGCCACGGCCTCGGGCCGGAATCAATGGGCGTAGGCGAGCATCTTCTTGAGGCGGGCGTCGCTGACGGCGTACCCTTCCTCGCGCAGGATGCGCACGAAGCTGTCGATGAGGCACTGGGTGGCGAAGGCCTTGTTGGCGATGTGCGGCGAACTCATGACTTCCCGCAAAACCAGATCGATCATGTAGACGCAGTGCGCCACATCCTTGATGTCCTTGGCGGCCATGGCTCTCCGTTGCGGGGCAGGCGCGGCCGCGGGCGCGGCCGCCGTGAAAGGCCCCTATTCTTCGGCTGCGAGCTTGTCCACGCGCATGCCGTCCACGAGTCCCTGCCGGTAGGCGATGGCGACGTAGTCCCGGCGGATGCGCTCGCACAGGCGATGCACGGCTTCGCCCAGCTGTCCGGCCTCTTCGCCCTTCTCCCCGGGGGCCAAGGCCTCGAGGGCGGCGATGCGGCAGCCGAGTTCCTTGATGTGCGCGGCCATCTCTTCGTCCGTGGTCTGGGCGTTGACCAGATCCTCGATCCGCTGCTGGATCACGTCAGGCAACGAAGCCTTGATGCTTTCCATGTCCCTTCCCCTTCCCGGCCGCACGGGAAACGGCCGTGTTCGCCCTGTCGGCAAACCGGCAACGCGGCACGATTTCATGCCCATACATCACAAGAGCGTCGCTGTAAAATCCGGTTTGCTAGCGATCGATGGCGCGCAGTTCGCTTTCGATGGCCGCCCTGGCGCGAAGCCCGGCAAGCCACGCCTGCGGGATGTCGTCGGGTTCAAGGCGCGCGCCGCAGACCATGCCGGCAAGCATGCCCCGGGCGGCGCTGTCGCCGCCGGCCATGACGTTTTGCGTCAGGCACGCGGGCAGGTCGCGTTCGTAGCGGGCGATCAGGTGGATCACCCCGGGCATGGCTTCGTCGATGTGGCAGGAACGGCCAAAGCGGCCGATGACCGCGATCGTGTCCTCGTCGGCCGCGTCCAGTCCGGCGCGCAGCCAGCGATCGATGGGGGCGCTGGCGTAGCCGGCTTCGGCCGCCTCTTCCAGGGCGCGGCGCGGCATTTTCCCGGCAAGGACGCCCCAGGCGGCGCGAGCGAAGAATTCCGCGGCCTCGATGACCTGGGCATGGTTGTGGGTCATCTTGGTCTGGGCGCGCGCCGCGGCCACGAGTCCCGGCAGGTCGTGGCGCAGGGCGCACACCAGCGGGGCCACGCGGCTGGCTCCGGCCAGGTCGTTGGAATTGGAGCCGGACTGTTCGGGGCCTTCGCCGAAATCGAATATCTTGAGCGTCATGCGCGTCGCGCCGTCGATGTATCCGTCGTAGGGACGCATACGCGCGACCCACTTCGCGGCGAAATCCTCCAGGTCGAAGCCGCCCCGCTCGGCCAGGGAATGGAGCAGGACCAGGGTCTGGTCGCCGTAATGGGTCTGGTCGCCTGCCTTTTTTCCGGCATGGTAGCCGTCCGGGTCGGGCGCGACATATTCCGTCACTTCGCCGAAGCGTTCGCGCAACGCCGCGACGTCGTATTCCCAGTGCGGGCCAAGCGCCAGCGCATCGCCGATAAATGACGCCAAAACCATGGCTTGGGCCTTTGCGGACATGGTTCCTCCGGACATATTCTTTCAAAACACCATACTATGGATGTCGGAAATATCCAAGCCATCCCGAAGCATGCGCCCTGTCTTTTCCGTTGTCTTCAACGAGGGAGAAAGCCGGAACCTCGCCAGTATATACGCCGAATCCGGCTTTGCACAATGTTCGTTCCCGCTGGCTTGGACGGCAGCCGTGCGAGGGGTTTTGCCGGGGATGATTACGACGCGTTCTCCATCTGCAAAAATTAACTCAAAAAAATTAGTAAAATCAGTTTATTATGCCTGGTGCTGTGAAAATGAGCTATTTTTTTTGTTTTATTTTTCAAAGAGGTGGAGTATGAACTATGCAGTAGCTATGACATTTAAATTTTTATTACTTCAAAATAGGTTGGACACAAAAATGGGACAAAGAAAGAACATTATTATAGCCGATGATGAACAGGAATGCCGAGAGGAATTCACTTCAAGACCAGATATGTTCAACGTCATCGAAGTAGCTGATGCGAATAATCTCATTGAAGAGTTGAAAAAAAACATCGCCGTAGGTTGCAAACCTGATCTCGTACTACTCGATATCTGGCGTCCTCGCGACCGTGTACCCCCCAATCAGGCGGAACTTGAACATCATGCGAGGCAGAGTTTACAGGAGCTCACAACTCAGCTGGAAAAGACGCGCATAGCCGTGCAGCAAGCCTGGATTCCTCGCGGATTCCATATCCTTGAGGAGCTTCGCAACATATGGCCGAATCCCGATGATCTTCCCATCGCCATGTATTCCAAGCGGGGATACTTCCTGGCCACGCCCAAACAGCTGGAATTGGTCGAGGATCTCAAAGCGCATTGGATTCTTAAAAATGACGAAAATGAGTATTTCGAGTACGTACAGGACAGGATTGAACGCCTTGTTGGTATTTATCGTCATAATCACCAGGTAAAAAAGAATCTTCGCAGGATGCGCGTCATCTCGCTGTGCGGCGTTTTTATTTCTTTTGCCCTCCTGACAATTGTATTTGGGAGCCATGTCCTGGGCTCGGGTTCGTTGCCTGAGGCCGTTATATCCTGTATTCTTAGCGTGGTCTTGACCTATGCCCTTGACCGTCTCCTCCTGCGCTGATTGACGGAGGAATTGCGTTTTGTTCCTCCGCGCTTTGACTTAGGGAACTGTCGCCTTGGCCGAACTTTTCCGGGTACGTGGACCCGCATCGCCGCATCGGGCAGTTTCCGGCAACTTCCTGCCAAAGGAGCCTGCATGCGAAGCCCCCTTGCTCAAAACGACATCCTCCAGGCCATCGTCCGCGATGTTCTGGCGACCGAGGACGCGCCTGTGACGGACGTCACCGTGGGCACCTGCCTGGCCGCCGTGTCGGCCCGGTACTGCGGTCTGGCCTCTCTCGTCTCGCACATCGCGCCGGGACTGGCGCGCCTGCAGCCCGCGCGGGACGCCCTGCCGCAAAGCGCCCGGGAACTGGCCGCCACCCTGGCCGAGCCCGGCGTCTCCAACACCGACGCCGCCTCCCTGGCCATGGCCGCGGTCAACGCCCTGCTTCCACCGCCGCCCGAAGGCCCCGAACACCCCGGACAGACGCTCATGCTCGGCCGGGGCCGGGGCAAAAACGTGGCCGTTGTCGGCCATTTCCCCTTCGTGAAAACCCTGCGCGAGGTCTGCGCCACCCTCTGGGTCCTGGAAAAACGCCCCCATCCCGGAGATACCGACGCGTCCAAAGCGCCCGAAGTCCTTCCCCAGGCAGATGTGGTGGCCGTGACCGGCACGACCCTCGTCAACGGCACCCTGGCCGATATCCTGCGCCATTGCCGCGAGGACGCCTTCGTGGTCATGCTCGGCCCGACCACGCCCTATGCGCCATCGCTATTTTCCTGCGGCATCGACGTCCTGGCCGGCTGCGCCGTGCCCGACCCAGAGGCGGCGCTGGCCGGCATCCGCGCCGGCAGCTGTTTCAAGGGCCTCTCCGGCGTGCGCCAGACCGCTTGGGCGCGGCCGGGACTTGAGGTGTAGGAAGCGGAGAGAGAACGCCTCCGGCATCCAGGAGGGGCCAAGGGCCCCTCTCCTGGACCACCCCCGTAAGGGTGAATCAGGAGGAAGGGCCGTCCACTCAGTGACCGGGGACGCCCGGGCAGGACGTTTCCGGATCGACGGGTTCCCCCACGCCTTCCCCGCCGTCCGTGCCGTTGCCGGCCAGGCGCAGCACGATGAAGCCGATGAGGCCCGACGCCGTGGACGCCGCCAGGACCGCCAGCTTGGCCTTGGCGTCCAGGGCGCTCTGGTCGCCGAAGGCCAGGCCGGCGATGAAGATGGACATGGTGAAGCCTATGCCTGCCAGGCAGGCCACGCCGGCGTAATGGCGCAGCCGCACGCCGGGCGCGAGACGCGCCCAGCCGAATTTGAACATGGCCAGGCAGACCCCGAAAATCCCGGTCAGTTTGCCGACGACGAGGCCGAGCACGATCCCAACGGCCACGGGCTCGCCGAAGATGCCGCCGATTTCGCCGCCAAAGGGCACGCCGGCGTTGGCCAGGGCGAAAACGGGCATGACGGCGTAGGCCACGAACGGATGCAGGGCGTGCTCGATGCGCGAAAGCGGCGCGCCGGCCTTGCGGCAGGCCAGTTCGATCTCCTCCAGGGCGGCGATCTGCGCCTTGTTGGCAAGAAGCGGCTGCCCCCCGTCGTCCGCCCGCGCGAAACAGCCGAGATGCCGGCGCGCGCGCGCCGCGAACGCTGCGGCCGAAATACGCGTGCGGGCCGGAATGGTCATGGCCGCGAGCACCCCGGCGATGGTGGCGTGCACGCCCGATTTGAGAAATGCCAGCCACAACGCCGCGCCGAGGAGCATGTACACGGCGGGATGGCGCACGCCCATGACGTTGGCCGCGAGCATGGCCAGCAGCATGCCGCCTCCGAGCAGCAGGGAAAAAAGCGAGATGTCGCCGCTGTAGAAGACGGCGATGACCAGCACCGCGCCGATGTCGTCCACGATGGCCACGGCGGCCAGGAACACCTTGAGGCTCGCCGGGGCGCGGCTGCCAAGCAGCGACAGGATGCCGAGGGCGAAGGCGATGTCCGTGGCCATGGGCACGCCCCAGCCGGAAAGGGACGGCAGGCCGTGGTTGACCGCGGCGTAGATCGCAGCCGGAACGGCCATGCCCCCCACGGCCGCGGCTACGGGCAGGGCGGCCTGGCTCGGGGAATTGAGCTCGCCGACGAGGATTTCCCGTTTGATCTCGAGCCCCACCGTGAAAAAAAAGACCGCCATCAGGCCGTCGTTGATCCAGTGCAACAGCGTCTTGGACAGGACGTAGTCGCCGATGCCCACGGTCACGTGCGTCTCCCACAGCGCGACATAGGACGAGGCATAGGGCGAATTGGCCCAGAGGAGGGCAATAACCGTGCAGGCGATCAGCACGAGGCCTCCCGAGGCCTCCACGCGGCTGAAGCGGATGATCGGGGCCAGGGCCTGTTCAATGAGAGGCGCGCGGGTCACGGACACGCCGCTTGTGTTGTTCATGATGCTCCCGAGGGTATTCTGATGGAGTTCTGCTATAGAATTGGATGCGCGTCTCCGGCGGCGCTGTCGCATCGTGGCGAGGGGCGTCTTCAAAACGGCTGCTGCAACCGGGTTTCCCAATTAAATACCGTAGGCATCGGCCGCGGGCAAGAAAATCCGAACAGGGCCGCGGAGAGGCCCTTTGCCGGAGCGCCCCCTTGCCCGGGCTGAAAACATGCCCATTTCCAGAAAACAAACGGCGCGCGCCAAGGCAGGGTCGACTACCGTGGCAGAGAGTAAGCGCGCGCCAAAGGAGGCGTTATGCAGATGGTCTTTTCACTGCAACCGCTCATCGCCCTCATCGCCGGCATCCTGATCCTCATCATGCCGCGCCTGCTCAATCTGGTCGTGGCCATCTACCTGATCGTGATCGGCATCTTGGGCCTGACCCACGGCAGGTTCTAGCGCATTGCCCGGTACAGGGCATTGCGCGCTTCGCCGGGGCGACCGGGCCTTCCCCGTTGCCCCCCGCCCCGGCTTGGGGTAAAGGCCGCCGAGGATTTTCGACCATGCCGTCCCTGCCCTTTTCCCCCGACGCCCCGTGGCTTGCGCCCCTGGCCGGCTTTTCCGACCTTCCCTTCCGGCTGTTGTGCCGGGAGCTCGGGGCGGCCGCTGCCGTGACGGAAATGGTCAGCGCCAAGGGGCTTTTCTACGACTCGCGCAACACCAGGCGGCTGCTCGCCACCCACTCGGACGACGCGCCGCTCGTGGTGCAATTGTTCGGCGCCGAGCCCGAGTACCTGCGCCGGGCCGTGCGCGAACTGGCGGGCGACGGCTATGCCTTTTTCGACCTCAACTGCGGCTGTTCCGTGCGCAAGGTCGTCAAGACCGGGGCCGGCGCGGCGCTTCTCGGCGATCCCGAGCGCCTCGTGGCCTGCGCCGCGGCCATGGCGGAAGTCGCCGGCCCGGGCCGGGTCGGCGTCAAGCTGCGCCTGGGGCCCAAACCGCCCGATTTTACGGCCCTGCCCTTGGCCCGGCGTCTGGCCGGGGTCGGCATCGCGTGGTTTGCGCTCCATCCCCGCCATGCGAGCCAGGGCTTTTCCGGCACGGCCGACGCGGGCAGGCTCGCTGCCTTCGTCGCCGCCTCGCCCTTGCCGGTGCTCGCCAGCGGCGACCTCATGACCGCATCCGACGCCGTGGCGCGCCTTGGTGCAACCCGCGCGGCCGGGGTCATGTACGCCCGCGGCGCACTTTGCGACCCGCGCGTCTTCACCCGCCACATCAACCATTTCCGCAGCGCTTGCGGCGAAGCGCCGCCGCAGCCGCCCCCCCTTTGCGACGTGGTGCGCCGCCACGCCGCGCTTTGCCGCGAACACGCCGACGACAGGCGGGCGCTGCTGCGCATGCGCACCGCCGTGCCCCGCTACCTGCGCGAGCTTCCCGGCTGCCGCGCCTTGCGCGACAGGCTTTGTCACTGTACATCCTGGGAGGAGCTCGACGCCATCATCGACGCGGCCGAGGCTTTAGCCGCCGCTTCCGGAGAGACCGCATGAAACTGCTTCGCGCCCAGACCGCCGGATTCTGCATGGGGGTCGACCTGGCGCTCAAAAAACTCGCCTCCCTCATCGACACGCCGCGGAATTCCGAGGCCAAGGACAGAGGCATCCTCACCTTCGGCCCCATCATCCACAATCCGCAGGTGCTCGAAGAGTATGCGGCCAAGGGCGTGCGCGTGGTCAACGATCCGGCCGACATCGCGCCCGGGGCCACGGTGGTCATCCGGGCCCATGGCATACCCGAGCCCGTACGCCAGGCCATCAAGACGCGCGGCGCGACCATCGTGGATGCCACCTGCCCCAAGGTGAAGAAGGCGCAGACGCTGATCGCCTCTCAGGCCAGGCACGGCAAGGTGCTGCTTCTTTTCGGCGAAGAGGACCATCCCGAGGTCAAGGGACTTCTAAGCTACGCCACGGCCGGAGCGCATGTCTTCGGCTCCATGGACGAACTGGAACGCCTGGAGCTGCCCCACGGCCCGTCCTATTTCCTGGCCGCCCAGACCACCCAGGACGAGCAGGAATTCTTGCGCATCCGCGACTACCTGAAGGCCCGCCCGGGCGCGGAACTCACCGTGCTCTCCACCATCTGCAACGCCACCATGAACCGCCAACAGGAAGCCATGGACATGGCCGCGCTCGTGGACTTCATGGTCGTGGTCGGCGGGCGGGAATCGGGCAACACCCGCCGGCTCGCGCAGGTGGCCCGGGCCGCGGGCACGGACTGCGTGCACGTGGAGACCGCCGACGAACTTACGCCGGACATGGTCGCGGGCAAACGCACAATCGGCTTGACAGCCGGCGCTTCAACCCCCAAGACAATAATTGACCGTGTGCAGAAGGTGCTGGAATCGTTTTGACCAACCGCCCGACGCCGGGAGACCTCCATGTCCCAGACCAACATTCTGCTTGAAGCCGGCACCAACGAGCTGGAAATCGTCGAATTCTACATCGATGAACCCGCCCCCTCCTCCTTCACGGGCGACACCCCCGAAGCATCGGGGGTGTACAGGGGATATTACGGCGTCAACGTCGCCAAGGTTTTGGAAATCATCCGTCTGCCCAAGGTCACGGGCATGCCCGAGGTGTCCCATCCGAGCGTGCTCGGGGCGTTCAACCTGCGCAACCACATCATCCCGCTCGTCGATCTGTCCGTGTGGCTCGACAAGGTACGCCAGGACACGGCTTCGCCCAAGGTCATCGTCACGGAATTCAACAACGTGACCACCTCCTTTCTCGTTTCCGGCGTCACGCGCATCCACCGCATGAGCTGGGAAGCCGTGGAGCCGCCCAACCGCTATGTGTCCAAGATGAGCGGCGACTGCATCACGGGCGTGGTCAAACTCGAGGACCGCATCGTCTTCCTGCTCGATCTGGAAAAGATCGTGGCCGACCTCAACCCCAATCTCGGCCTGCGCCTGGACATGAGCATCCAATGGAACGCCGCCAGCCGCTACCGCGCCCTGGTCGCAGACGACTCCGTGCTCGTGCGCGAGATGCTCAAGGACCTGTTGCAAAAGGCGGGCTTCGACGTCACCGCCGTGCAGAACGGCCGTGAGGCGTTCGAGCTGCTCATGCAGATCAAGGGCAAGTCCGAGGGCGAAAACCGTCCGCTCTCCGATTACGTGCATGTTATGGTCGCCGACATCGAAATGCCGGCCATGGATGGGCACAACCTTACCAAGCGGATCAAGAGCGACCCGCTGCTCAAGAGTCTGCCCGTGATCCTCTTCTCCTCGCTGATCACCGACAAGCTGCGCCACAAGGGCGAGGCCGTGGGCGCGGACGACCAGATTTCCAAGCCCGACGTGTCCCAGTTGGCCATGCGGGCCAAGGCGCTCATCGAACAGAGGATCGAAGCGGCCAAGCAGTCCGCCGCGTAAGGCCCCCCCGCTCCCGCTGCCAGCCGCTTTCCGGCATCCCGTTTCCGTCCTCCGGGATTTTCGGGTGCAGCACCTTCCTACCCGGGATTTCCACGCTTGGGTGGGTGATTCCGTCTTTCCATCTTGTAACCACAGCCAGAAACGCGGCGACGCCACTTGCGGGCCCGCGCGCGATGTTCGCGCGCGCCGTGTTGCGCGCGGACATCGCG
>JAEWPX010000057.1 GCA_023399375.1 Pseudomonadota bacterium
GGCTGAAACAATACAACGAACAACGGCCCCATGAGTCACTCGGGGACCTCACCCCCACCGAGTACCTCGCCATCAACTCGCCAGAGGTCTCAACTTTCGACTGGCACTAAGAATGGGAGGTTTACAGCTCAAGCTCCTGCTGGACACGGCGCTTTTCCGCCTCGGCCCTGAGCCCCGCCTTCTGTTCGTCGGAGAGCATGTGCCCGGTCGCTTTCCAGTTGGTCTTCTCGCCAGTCTTATGGTTCTGGATGAACCCGGCCGGGATGCCGTCCAGGTAGCCCACATAGGCTCCGTCGAGTTTGCCTGCCGCCCCGTCCAGGAGCGGCGTCCGATGGATCTTCCCGTCCATGACCGCTTCCTGATCGCCAAGATCCAGGCCGGCCGCTTTCAACGCCAGGGCAAATTCGACTTGTGGCGACATGGCGGGGGCAGCCTCCGGCGTCTTCTCTGGCAACCAGCCTTTGAGTTTGGCCAGATCCGCGCCTTCGGGGGCGTACCAGAGCCTAGCCTCGGGGTCCCATCTGGCCCCCGCAGCCTTGGCCCGCCCCTTTTCCCGGTAGGGTACCGCCAGGAAGACCTTCTGATCGGCGGGCTCCCTGATGGCCTTTTGTTCGGAATCATCGACGCCCAACGGCGCGCGAGCTGCGGCAATCTCCTCTTCGCGCCCCCCAACGAATTCCTGACGCTGTTCCTGCTTTTGTTCCATGGCGATGACGTAGTGTTTGATCCTTTCGGCATCCCGACAGGCTCGGATGATCTCGAAGGGATCCTTCTCCAGTGCCTTGATCCAGGAACCGACGTACGCCAGATGCTGGCTTGGATCGTGGCCGATGCCCAGGTCCTGGCCGAGCATCCAGGAAGCGATTTCCGCTCTAAGCTCCTCCCGGGCATAGACTTCGGAGCCGAACGGGCCGAACTCCCGGGCCAAGCGCGAAGCATGGCCGGTCCAGTGGCCGAGCTCGTGCAGGGCCGTGGCGTAGTAAGTGTCCTGCCCCATGAAGTGGTCTTTGGGCGGCAGGCAGATCTCGTCCGTGCCCAGGCTGTAGAAGGCCCGGTTGCGCTGGTTGTGCTTGATGACCGCGCCGGAGTTTTGAAGGATGGCCTCGGCTTTTTCGTTCGGGTCCCAGGGCGGCACCAGAACCGATCTGTCCAAAGGCGGAATCTCGCCGGCAAGCTGGCTGACATGGAAGACCGAGGAGAAGCGCACGATGGGCCGGGTCAGCTCGACCTTCTCCATGACCTGGCTGCCTTCGTCGTCCAGGACCGGCTTCCCGTCGTCGTCCTTGGCTGGCTCTTCCTTGGAGAACTGCCAGTAGACGATGCACTGGGATTTCTCCCCCTTCTTCACCCGACAATCCAGGGTGTTGGCCTGCCGCAGCGTCATCCAGCGCGGGTCGTCGAAGCCGTAGCGGGAGAGCATGACCCGGTTGATGCCGCTGTAGACCGTTCCGGAAACCGGATTCATGGGCGCGAGCACCTCGCCGGGTCGCCAAGGCTTTTGCCAAGGGGCCACGCCGCGCCTCAGGTCCTCGATGATCTTTTCGGCAAACTCCTCGTGAAAGGGTTTGCGGTTTTTCTTGTCAGCGGCCATGGCCAGCCTCCACCGCGTCCCCGTCCGGATCGTCCAGGTCATCGAGGCCAACGGCCGTTTCTTCGAAAGCGCCCATGAAGTCCGCCACATCAGGATCGACCTGGATGCCGAGGTCAGGGAGTTCCGTGGCCTGGGCGTCCACCACAGTGGCCGCCGCCATGAGACGGTTTTTGTCCATGTCATTCTCCTTTGGGGGCGATAAGGACGACGGGCTCGACCTTGTGCAGGGTGGCAATAGGAACCAGGCCGAAATAACGGCTGTCAAAGCCACCGGGATGCTGGTCGGAAAGCACCAAGGCCAAGCCTGCCGGAATCGTCATCGATCCGAAGCCCCTGGCCTCGGGCATGGGACGACCAAGGCTGTCCCGTGACACTGCCCGACTTTGGGGCCACAACTTTCCATTGATAGCGATGCCGTCCTGGCCGATTTCAAGAAGGTCACCCGGCATGCCCACGACGCGCTTGAGTAAGGGCTCCAGGCCATTGGGGCAGGAGCCGGGCCGTAGGTAACCCCGATCCAAAGCCAGGGTGGCAAAATACCCTTGCTCCAGGCAGACACTGACCAGATCACCGCGCTCCGGTGCGTCAGGAGCAAGGCGGTAGATGCCCCTTGGCATCGAGGCCGTGGCGTTGATCCGCAGCCCGAAGATCCAAAAGAGGCCCAAGGCTGCCAGTGTCAGGCTAGACGCGCTCAAGATAACTTTCATACCCCTTGCTCTTGTCCAGCTGTTCTGCGGCGGGGTCGTGCTCGGGTTCATCAACCGAGGGAACGGCGATTTCGCGGTAGAGTGAGTCCGAGACCAGAGGCGCTTCGAGGTGCGCCCGACGCGAAAAGACCGGGTCCAGGAAATAGAGAATCTGGCGGCCGTAGATGGGCGGCCGGCCGGCGCAGAAAATCAGCATGTCGCCCGGAGCGACGACCTTGCCCGTGGCATCCTTCTGGGGGCCGGGCAGGCGCATGCATTCGTCTTCGGTCAAAAGCGGCCGGGCGGTTTCCGAGACACTCACCGAGGCGTTTTTGAGTGAGCCGCTACGCGACCCCGAAAGCGAGGTCTTCTTCTCCACTACCGTGGTCTTGCCGGTCATGGCGGAAAGTACCTGGGCGGTTGCGATGGTGTTGGGTGCGTAGGCCACGCGGATGTGGCAGTTGGCCATGAGCCCGTTGTCCTTGCCGTACACGGCGTTTAACTGCACGATATCCTGGACGATGAAATAGCCCTTGATACCGTAGCCGGCCATGTAGGCGATGGCCCGTTCGATGCTGTCGAGGCGGCCCAGGGCGGTGAATTCATCCAGGAGCAGCAAAAGCCGGTGCTTGGGGGCCACGCCTTCGGACTTCCCGCCGAACTCCAGGCGAGCTGTGGCCCGACTCAAAAGCAGGTTCACGACGATGCGAATGAGCGGGCGCAGGCGGTCGATGTCCGCCGGACTGATGACCAGATAGAGGCTGACAGGTTTTTCATGGTGCATGAGATCGGCCAGCCGGAAATCCGAGCGGCCGATGTTCCGGGCGACCACCGGGTCGCGGTACAGCGCCAGGTTGGCCACGGCCGTGGAGACCACGCCGGAGAGCTCGTTGTCGGCCTTGTTTAAAATCTCCCGGGCGGCCGAGGCGATGAAGGCGTGCAGGTCCTGGCCCGGGTGTCCCTTTGGGAAGACATTATCCAGCAAGGCGGCGTGATCTGTATCCAGCATCTCCTGGAACAGTTCGCGGACGCCTCGTTGGGCGTCGGCCAGCGTGCGGGAGAGGTCAAAAAGCGTTGCTGTGCGCTGCTCCTTGTGCCTGACCATGACCATGCAGTGCAGCAGCGTCCCGCCGAGAAAGGCGAAGGCCGCCTTGTTCCAGTAGTCGGCCAGCCCCTTGCCCTGAGGATCCAGGATCATGCCGACGAGATTCTGGGCGTCGGGGATAGCGTGGATAGTCGCCAACCGGATTTCCTCCAGGGGATTGAAACAGGCCGAAGCGCCCGTGGCATCGGAAGGATCGAACTTGAGCACCGTGTGGCCGATGGACTTTCGGTACCCGGCGGTGAGGCTCCAGTTCTCGCCCTTGATGTCGAAGATGACGGCGGAATCAGGCCAGGAAAGCAGGGTGGGCAGGATGAGGCCCACGCCCTTGCCGGACCTGGTCGGCGCGAAACACAGAATGTGCTCCGGCCCGCTGTGGCGCAGGTAACGCTGCATGGATGCCGGCTTGCCGCGAAGGGAACGGCCTAGGGCAGGCAGACCGCGAAAGGTCTTGATCCAGCCCCCGACATAGACGCCCTGGCCGCCAAGGAGTCCCATACTCCGGATGTCGGCCTCATCGGCCCAGCGGGCCGAACCGTGCAGGTCGTCGCGGCCATCACTCAGGCGCATCCGACCGAGCCACAGTCCGAGAACCAGGAGCTGGGGCAGGATGAAGATGGCCTGGGCAATGGCCAACGACTTTTGGACATGACCCTGCCGGTCCGCGATCCGTCCCTGCCAGTCGAAGATCTTCCAGGGGACATACCAGGAGGCCCCGAAAGCCCTGACCAGCGGAGTCCCCAGAGCGGGTTGGAAACCATACAGGGAAGCTACGCGCTGGGTGGCGACGGACATGGCGAGCACGGCCAGGACGGCCACGAAGACGAGATAGGGCCAATGGGAGCGGCGCTGTCGTCTGGCCTTCCCGAGACCGTAGGGGCGGTCAGCAGGCACCTCGTGTTCCCCTAATGGCAGGTCGTTCTTTGGAGCGCCTGCCTTGACTTGTCACTAGGAAGTAGTACCATTTTGTCGTGAACAACAAACACCGCAAAACCCTGGCGGCGATCTTCGCGGACCCGGTCAGCCCGTCCATTCCCTGGGAAGACATCGAATCCTTGCTGCGGGCTCTGGGTGCGGAAATCCTCGAAGGCCGAGGATCGCGAGTGCGTGTGGACCTAAACGGCCGGTTTTCGGTGTTCCATCGACCGCACCCGCAGCCCACGACGGATAAAGGCGCGGTGAAGTCGATGCGGCGTTTCCTCGAAAACGCGGGAGTCAAGCCATGAACGTTTTGACCTACAAGGGCTATCAGGGCCGGTTCGAATACGACCCCGACGCGGATATTTTTCACGGCGAGGTCATGAATCTGGCCGACGTCATCACCTTTCAGGGGCGGTCCATCGACGATCTCAAGCAGGCCTTGGCGGATTCCGTCGAGGATTATCTGGAGTTCTGTGCGCTCAAGGGCAGGAAGCCCGAGAAGCCGTATTCCGGACGCTTCAACGTCCGTATCGCCCCTGAACTGCACCAGCGCATTGCCCAGAAGGCAAACGCCGATGGCAAGAGCCTCAACCATTGGGTGGCGGAGGCGCTTGACCATGCCGTGGCGTCCAACCACGCGTGAGTAAGCCGACGGCTTACCGAAGCGGCACATACGGGGCCTTCATGACCATGTCCTTGGTCACGATGATGTTGAACTGATAGCCGGGCCGGATTTCGAGCGTCGGCTTGATGTTGAGGTTTTTCTCCAGGAGCTTGGTGGTGGTCTGGCCAAGCTGACTGGCCAGGGCCGAGGCCATCTCGTCTTGCATCGAGGGAACGTTGCTTGAAGTGTTGCCCTTCACGTTGAGGGAATCCATGGCGAAGGCATTGCCGCCGGAAATGAGCGACATGAGTACGGCGGAGCCGAACACACGGAGATAGTGGTTGTTCACCTCGTCGTTGAACCCTGCATAGCCGCTCATGTCCGCGCCGGGCATGGCACCCAGGGTGATCGCCGAACCGTCCGGGAAGATGATCCGGTTCCAGGCCACGAGCACCCGCGACTGGCCGTAGATGACCCGGGAATCATAGACCCCGAACAGCTTGGAGCCCTGGGGGACGATCAGATAACAGCCCGTGGCCGTGTCGAAGACGTTCTGGCTGACCTGGGCGATAATCGAGCCCGGCAGGTCGGAATTGATGCCCGTGATCATGACGCCGGGGATGACCGTGCCGGTTTTGACTTCAAAGGGCTGGCCGGGCGTGCGCGTGCCGGGCAGCGTCCATTCCTTGTCCGCTCCCCCTTGCAGCCTGGCGCGAGAGAAAAACGCTTCCTTGTCCTTGTCGGCCGCCGGATTGTAGTCGCCGGGAGCGAGTCCGGCGAGGCTTGCCGCCAAACGCTTTGCCCCGTCCCCTGTCTCCTGCTGCCGGCCCTCCGGGACGCCCGTTCCTGGCTTCGCTTGTGCTGTCGCCTGCCGTGTCTGCTCCCCTTTCTTGGCACTCAGCGGAGAAGACAAGGCGCTGAGCTGGGCTTGCAGCTTGTAGCGGCGAAGCTGCTCCTGTTCCCTTCGCCAGGCTTCGGCCTGGTCGTTTCTCTTCGGGGCGACGACGACAATCGGCTTTTGGGGTTCAAGAATCGCCGAGCTTTTTTCCTTGGAAGGCGACGTCGCCAGTCCCGGGCCGGCATCCACAGGCAGCAACGGCTTGTCGGCGGCCGCATCCGCCGTCAGCCTCGCATCGTCCTTTTTGCGGCGTTCGGAGAAGTTGACCGAATAGATCAGGACCGCCGCCAGGATGAGACCGACAATGAGGACCAGGATGAGCGGCTTCTTGCTCATCCTGGCCACGGACAGACCGGCGGCTCCCGGCGGCGTGAATTCGTTTGGGCTGTTGTCGGACATGGTATTTCCGAGTCTTACGGGAGACTATTGCGGGAGCGCCTTGCCCTCTGGGGTAACACCGGATTTCGGCGAAGCCGCGTTCTCAGGCGAAGCGGTCTGCACCATACCGCCATCGGGTTTGGTCTCGGGACCAAGGGAGTAGACCCTGGAGAAGGAAAAGCCGTCGGAGGCTTTGACGTTGAGGTACCAGACGCCAGGCTCGTCTTTTATGGCGTCGAGGGTGTAGGCTACGGACAGGACGCCCGAGCCGCCGGCCGCTTCCAGGCGGAACCCGCGTTCCCGCAACCGACTTTCCAGAGCCGCATTGAAATGCCCGCTCTTGGACTGCTCCAGGTGCAAGGCGGTCCTGCCCGGAGGGTATGCATCCGCGAGCTTGCCCGCCGCGTCCTCGGCAATGACCGCTTCCTGCTTCGGTGTGACCCCCTCGGCGCTAAAAGAACCCATGTGTCGGGGCGCACAGCTCGCCAGAAAAAGCCCCAGACAAAGAGAGATAAGGTAGATGCGCATCAGCTTTTCTCCCGTGTGATTTCGATTTTCTCCTGATCGCTGCCCACGCCGACAATGAGCAGGACCCGGTCGAAGAGGCCGTCCATGACCATGGTCCGCTCCTTCACCCGGTAATTGACCAGCACGTTGCCCGAGGCTTTGCGCACAAGCAGGATCGGCATCTCCCCGGTAGCCGTGGACTCGGGAAGGCGGATGAAGGTTTGCTTGCCGTCGTCGTAGACCTGGGTGGGTTTCCAGGATGCCCGGCCCTTGAGGGCGTAGCCGAAATTGAGCCTGCTCAAATCCATGTCCCTGCCGCCGACCGAAGCCGTGCGCCAGAGCTTTTCCCTGGCGTCCTTGGCCGCCTGTTCCTTGAAGTGGCGGACATGGTCTTCCTGGTAGGTGAAGCCGACATACGGGGTATGCCCCGTGCGCTGGGACACCAGCCGCAGGTGATAGACGCGGCGGTTGGTGGTGACCACGGCGGAGGTTTCCAGTCCCGCATCCACCGGCTTGATGAGCAGATGCACGGTTTCGCTTTCACCCGAGCCGGATTTGCTCACGTCCACGAGCCAGCGGGCCGAGTCGCCGACCACGACTTCGTTGAGGCTTTCGCCCGGCTGCAATTCCACATCGCAGACCTGAAACGGCGAGGCGATGACTGTCGGCAGGCTCGCGCCGTGCACGTAGAGCACCCGGCCGTTGCCGTCGCGGCTTGGGGTCACGGATTTGGCCGCCCAATCCTGGGCCAACTCCAGGGCCTTGCGTTCCTTGGCCGTGAGCTTGACCGGTTTGTCGCTGATGTAATCGGGTATGGGCGGAAGCGGCCCAGGCGTCTCAATGCCTGCCTCGCCGTTTTCCGGCAGTTGGCGTTCCAGAGGCGCGTCCATGGTCTTTCGCGCCGCATCCAAAGTGATCTTGTCCTTCCCGTCCTGGGCCAAGGCAAGTTGCCCGTGGAGGCACAGCAACAAGGCCAAAAGCAGTATCTTCCCGCGCATCCGTTTTTCCTCCCTCTCCTGCGGTTATTTGTCCGAACCGCCACTGAGCACCCTGGAAAACGACAGACCGGTGATGGCGATGCCGCCTGGGTTTTGCATCACCTGGGCATCGGTGGCCGGCGGCTGGAGCTGCACGGTCAAGGTGGCCTCGAAGGTCTGGGGATCAACAAGCACGGCCCCGGTGTGGCCGCGCACGGTTTCGGTCCACTCCACCCGCCAGGAGTCCTGGCTGACCGGCAGCGGCAAGCCCTTGATGGAAACCTGAACCAGCTTGCCTTCCTTGGCCCGGTCAAAGGGATTGTTGGCCTCGAACCACTGGCGCATCTGACCCTTGGCCGAACCCGCCATGAAGTAGGACAGGCGCTCGACCATCTTTTTTTGCAGGTCCAGGTCAGCGGTCACGGTGCGCCAGTTCATGATCACGTTGGCCAATTCCGCCTGGATCAGGCGCTTGGGGGCCGGCGAGGCCAGATCGGCCCGGGAGACGGCGGCGGCCTGGCCGATCCGGTCCACCTCGACGATGTAGGGCACCACCTTGTACTGGGCGGCCATGATCACATTGGCCGCGACCGACCCGGCCGCCAGGAGCAGACAGAAAACGGCCATCATGCGCCACTGGGCCGCCCGCTTGATGTAGTTGCCATAACGTTCCAGCCATTCTTCCCGCCCGTTCAGGTAGGGATTCTGTCCTGGCCCGGCGGTCAGGGGGTGGACGCTATTCTCCCTTGGCATCGGCACCTTCCTCCCGCATGGCGTTTTCCATCTTCTTGGCCTGAAGCCGCGATTCCATCTTGCTGCGCAGGCGCAGCGCATGGCTGGCCCGGGGATGTTCGGCCCGGGTTTGCTGGTGGGCGCTGTAAAGGCTTTGGGCCATGTGGCCTAGCTTGCCCCAGCCCGTGGCGCCGCTTTCCGTGGCCAGTTGCGAGGCTGCCCGAACGCTCTTGAGTCCCATGGAGGCCCCGGCAGCGGTCGCCACCGAGCCGGCGGCAAAGCCGACCGCGCCGCCGAGCACCGCCCCGGCCGTGGCGGCCAGGGCATGGCCGCCCGTGACGTGGGAACCGTTGATGATGCCGGCGCAGACATCGGGGATGGTCTTGACCAAAGCCAGGAGCACCACGGAAACGCCGATGACCACGAAGATGTCCTGGAGGGTGGCCTCGGAGAGCTCCATGTCGGTGATAAACGTCATGCCAAGGCCGAGCAGCAGTTGCAGGACGAAAAGTTTGAAGGCCACGGCCAGGGCGTAGCGCATGACGTTTACGGCGTATTCCTTGAAAAGCGATGAGCCGCCCAGGCCGAGCAGGATGACGCTGGCGTTCATGGCCACCATGGCCTCGCACTTGATGAACAAAATCTGGGCGGTCATGAGCGCGAAGCAGATGAGGACCACCAGAGCGGCCACGATGTAGCCGATGGATTCGGCCGGCGAGGTGATGGAGACCTTGTCCAGGATGACCTGGACAAGGTTGAGGCCCGTACGCAGCGGCGCGTCCGAAGAGGTCTGGGCCGTGCCCAGGGAATCGGCCGTGGAGGCCAGCCCCCGGATGAGGTTCCAGGACCATTCCGCATAGTTGTTGATCACGGCGGCGATGAATCCGGCAAAGAGCAGCGTCATGACGAACTGACTGAGGATATCCGGGAGCTGGGAGCGCTGCAGGGCCATGCGGATGCCGAAAAGCGCGATTTCGAGCATCACGGTCCAGCGAAACAAGGCAAAGGCGAAAGACTTGAGCGTGCCCGACCAGGCGGAGGTCTTGGTGTAGAACTCCTGGGCAATCTGGGAGATGGCGTCCGGCGACGGCCCGGCCGCCAGCGCGTTTGTCGGCAGGGCCAGCACAACCAGCGCCAGGGCGACCATGACGGCTGGGAGCAGGAATTGCGGGAACTTGCTGGCCATGACCGTGCCTCGGTGCCTCAGAACGGATCGGCCTTGGGACTTTTGCCGCTGATCCCCTGGAGCTTGTCGGTCTTGGTCATCTCCTGCCACCAGGTGGAACGCAGTTCGTCCTGCTTTTCCGTCTTCATCCGGTCCTGGATGTTCGCCTGGGTGGACGTGACAAGCAGGGTCCGCAGCTCCCGGGCCTCCTTGAGCTGCAAGGCGGCCAGTTCGTTGGCCGACTCCAGGGCCTGCATCTGGCCATCAGGGGTGCTGAGGAGATCGCCAATGTGGCTGTCGAAGTTGTCGGCGTTGTTCATGAGGTCATCGAGCTGTTCGCCGGTGACCTGGAACGCGGCCTTGGACGCCCGTTGCGTTTCCGAGGACCACTCCTCCAGCTTGGCCTGGTACTGGGCGTTGACGGTCCGCGTCGTGCCGGTGCCGGCCTTGGCGATGCCTTTGAGGAAATCCGAATCCCCATAGATTTCGGTAAATATACTGCCCATGGCCGCGATGTCGCCGGCCTGGGTCTGGAGACTCTTGGTCAGGCTGGCCAGCTGCTTGAAGGTGCCGGTGACTTTGTTGATGAGCTGGGCCGGAAGCTTGACGGTATTTTGCACCATGTTCTGGTACTGCTTGACCTGATTGGCGACCATTTCGATCTGTTCGATGGTCTGGGTGACCGCCTCCTGGTACTGAGAAACCAGGGTTTCCAGTTGCGACAGATTGGTGACCCGCTCCAGGGCCTGGGTGAACATCTCGCTGCAATTGGTGCAGTAGACGACCAGGGTATTTCCGGGAGAAACGGTGGCGAGTACGAGCAACAGGGCAAGGCCGCACGACATGAGAGTTCTTTTCATGGTCAAGCCGCTCCTTTTTCCTGCAGCCAGAACCGGGGCCAGTCCTGGCCGTGAAGGCTGGAAAGTTCCTTGATTCGGGAGATGCTGTCCCTGTCCGAGGACCCAACGAAGGCGAGCCCCTTTTTCTGCAGGGCAAGCTGGATGAGCCGACGTCCCGAGGGGGCCATCACGTAGTAGTCCCGCTTGGGCGTGGCCGTGGCCACGATTTCGATCTGCCGGGCATTGCAGCCCATGCCGGTGTAGAGTTCCCGCTGCCCGTCCTGCCTGGCCGTGAGATTGGGCAGGAGGATCTTGGTGGGGCAGGATTCGACGAGCACGTCCATGATCCCCGAGCGCACCGCGTCGGAGAGGCTCTGGGTGGCCAGGACCACGGCGCAGTTGGCCTTGCGCATGACCTTCAGCCACTCACGCACCTTTTCCCGAAAAACCGGATGCCCGAGCATGACCCAGGCTTCATCGAGAATGAGCAGCGCCGGCTGCCCAGACAGCGCCGTTTCGATGCGGTGGAAGAGATAGAGGAGCACGGGGATGAGGTTCTTGTCTCCGAGCTGCATCAGCTCCTCGATCTCGAAGACCATGAAAGAGGCGATATCCAAGGAATCCGAAGAAGCATCCAGCAGATGCCCCATGGCTCCGGCCTTGGTGTAGTGGGTCAGGGCCTCTTTCAGCTCCTGATTCTGGACCACGAGCCAGAAGTCGGTCAGCGAACGCATGGTCGGTGGGTTTTCCCGCAAGGCGTTCATGGCCGTGTGGATGGCGTTGCGATGGACCGGCAGAACGCGAAGCCCTTGGAGCTCCGCCAGGTCGGCCACCCAGCCTTCGGTCCAGCTTTGTTCCGTCTCGGAGACGTCGATGCGCTGGAGAGGGGCAAAAGCGAGTGCGGCGCGGCCGATTTCGAAATGGCTGCCGCCGGCGGCCTGGCACAGAGGGAAAAGGCTCATGCCCTTGTCGAAGGCGAAAATCCGGGCGTCCGGGTAGCGGCGAAACTGGGCGGCAATGAGCGCCAGGAGCGTGGATTTGCCCGAACCCGTGGGACCGAAAATGAGGGTATGGCCGAGGTCGCCCTCATGGAGGTTGAACCGAAACGGCGTCGAGCCGTCGGTGGTGCAGACCATAAGCGGCGGCGAATCCGGCGGGTAGAACGGACAGGGGCAGTAGCCCCGCCCCGACCAGATGCTGGCCAGGGGAAGCAGGTCGGCGAGATTGAGCGTGTTGACCAGGGGACGCCGCAGGTTGGCGAACCCGTTGCCGGGATGGGTGCCGAGCCAGGCCTCCAGGGCGTTGATGGATTCGATGCGGCAGCCGAAGCCCAAGGTCTGGATGACGCGGCGCAGCTCCCGCGCCCAGTCGTGCAGCGGTTCCGGGGATTCGTGCAGGAGCACGATGCAGGACGTGAGATAGCCTGCGCCCACGTATCCGGATTGCACCTCCACCAGGGCTTCCTCGGCGTCCTCGGCCATGAGCTGGGCGTCGCGGTTGGCCCGGGCGCTCGGGTTGTTGAAGAACTGGTCGAAGAACCGGAACACCTGTTGCTGCCACGTCTTGCGGTAGACCGTGATTTCCTTGGCCGCGTCGAGCTGATCCAGGCAGATGAATCGGGTGGAGAAACGATACGGCAGTTGCAGGCCGTCAAGGCTGGCCAGCATGGCCGGCCAGCTCTCCTGGGGCAGCCCGTCGATACTGAGAACGGCGATGTGCTTTGTCCCGATGCGCGGGGCCAAGCCGCCGACCAGATCTTCCCCGCCAAGAAGCGCGTCCAGGTACATGGGCGTTCGCGGCACGCGGAGGGGCTGCTCCTCGCCGGTCAGGCACTGCTGGAGATGGGAAAGGAGCGGTGAGTACCGGACGGGCTGTCCATCCTCTTCGGTGTCGTCGAACTCCACCAGCCGCTCCAGGCGCAGCACGGCGGACAAGGCGTCTTCCAGTTCCAGCAGGGCCTGCTCGAAAAAACGCAGACTTTTCGCCAGGAGATTGCGCCGTCCGGTCCCGTGCTGGGTGGCTCCGGCCAGCTTGGCCGCTTGCAGGTTCGGCTTGTAGCTGACCGTGAGCACGGTCCTGGTGCTGTAGCAGGCATCACCGCTGAAAAACTGCCGGCGTTCCTCGTCGATGAGACGGGTCACCGGATCGGGGAAGTGGCTGTCCTCGGGGCGCGCGTAGGTGCGCTCGCGACTGCGCAAGGCGTCCACGTGCAGCATCCAACCGGTACCGAGCAGCTTGACCGCGCCACTCACCTGAGCGGACACGAAGGCCAGTTCTTCCGGTGTGCTGGAGGCTGTGTCCTGCCCCCGGAATTCCCAGGCGGCAAGCAGGCTCCCATCCTTGCACAGCACCACGCCGGGGGCGATCAAGGCCGCATATGGCAAAAGATCGGGCAACCCCTTGGCCCTGGATCGATAGTCCCGCAGCCGCAGCATCAGCTTCTCCAGGCGTCGGCCCGGCCGGCCCGGGCTGGATAGACGAGCTGCTGCTTGATGTGTTTGAGCCAGACTCTGCTCATGATCGGATCGGCCTTGGCCATGCGCCGCAGGACGAAGACAGCCGTGACCCAGAAGGCAAACCCGGTCACCACGGATAGACCGCTCAAGCCCCCGATGCCGACCAGCAAGGCAATGAGCCCGCAGGTCAGCACCAGTTCCCGTTCGGCCCCCATGACATGGCTGTGCCGGTGCAGGGATTGGTGGACGGTCAGGGTGCGCATGGCGACTCGCTCCCTCAGATCACCGCGCCGGAGAACGAGAACACGCTGTCCACGATGCTGGTGGCGAAGGCAATAAACGAGATGCCGAAGACCACGCCGAGGAGCAGCTTGAAGCCGCCGGTCAGATCGTCGCGGTTGAAGATGTAGAGGACGCCGCAAAGGGCCATGGCCACGATGGACACCCAGCGGCCGGCCGGGCCGGTGACGGTCTGGACCACCTTTTCCAGGGGGCTGGAGAATTCGGAAATGCCGCCCGAGGCCTGGGCCAGTTCCGGTAGAACGAGAACAAGCGCCACCAGGGGGAGATACCGCAGGACAGGTTTCAGCATAGGTGCTCCAGATCGTAGCTGCGGGTTATGGGATCAAAGCCTTTGACCGTGACGATGTCGGAGACGCGGCGACCGCCCGGGGCGCGCTCGATAAAGCAGATCATGTCCACGGCCTCGGCGATGAGCGCCGGCATGGGGACCGGGGTTGCCTCGGCAATGAGCTGCTCCAGGCGAAGGAGGCCGGCGGCGGCACTGCCGGCATGGACCGTGGCCACGCCGCCGGGGTGTCCGGTGTTCCAGGCCTTGAGGAGATCCAGGGCGGAACCGTCGCGCACCTCGCCGACCAGGATGCGCGTCGGCCGGTAGCGCATGGACACCTTCACCAACCGTTGGATGGGCACGCCGTCCGAGCTGCGCATGAACACGGTGTTCTCGCTGGCGGATTGGAGCTCGGCCGTATCCTCGATGATGATCAGCCGGTCCGTCGGGCAATACCGGGAGATGCCGTCGATGATGGCGTTGACAAAGGTCGTCTTGCCCGAGCCCGTGCCGCCGACCACCAGGATGTTGCGCCGGGTTTCGATGGCTTGGCTGAGAAGGTCAGATGCGGCCGGCAGGAGGATGCCTGAATCCACATAGTCGCTCAGGGTGAAGACCCGGCTGGCCCGCTTGCGGATGGTGAAGGACGGTCCCGAGACGATGGGCGGCATGAGCCCTTCGAAGCGGCTGCCGTCAAGGGGCAGTTCCCCTTCCACGATGGGGCGATCCACCGTGACCGTGGTTTCCAAGGCGCTGGCCACCAGGGAGATGATGAGCCGACTTTGGGCCGGGGGCAGCGTCCCGCACAAGGCCATGTCCTGGCCGAGCTTTTCGATCCACAGCGTCTGGTCCGGATTGACCATGATTTCGATCACGTCAGGATCATGAAGCGCCGCCATGATGGTCGGCCCGAGGTTGTGCGTGAGGCTTGCCTGCAACCTGTCCATGGCTACCCCCGCGCCTGCAAGGCGAACACGGCCACGTTGACCAAGGCAGAGATGATCACGATGGCCGCAAGCCAGGTGAGATTTTGGCGAAAGGCAGCGAGCGCTGAGACGTGCCCCTGGAGGATTGTCCGGATGTTTTCCACCGAAGCGGCGGAGAAATCCTTGGCCAACCCTTTGGTGGCCGAAAGGACGCCGGACACGTAGCCGTCCGTCTTTTCGGCCAACATGGAGGTCAGGGCCTTGTTGTGGCGGGCGAGGAGCTTTTCGTATTCGGCCAGGAAGGCGTTTTGCAGCGTGACCAGCATGAGCACCGGATCATCCGGATCGACCACGGTCGCATGCTTCTGGGCGAGCAGCGTCCGGACGCTTTCCAGATCCAGCCCGATGCCGTCAGAGACGGTGGATGGAGTGTCGGCGTCGTGCTGTTGGTCGGTCATAGCGCATCCTCAGCAAAGCCGGGCCTGGTCCATCTCGGCCACGGCATCCCGCCAGAAACTGGTCAGGCGCTGCCGGACCATGATCGGAAGGTCGGAGTTCACGGCCTCGGCGAAGGTCTGGCGTCTGGCGAAGAGCTCTTCCAGGTCCCGGCCGAAGGTCGTCTGCTTGCGGTGCGGCAGGGAAATGACGGCATGGAAGCTGGAGGCGCATTCCGCATAAATCTTGAATTCCTCGAAATGCTTCCCATCGAGGGTGATGTCACCGAAGTAGCGGTTGAGCCAGACCACGATGGGCGTGGTCGGGAAGTGCGAAACCAGGGATTTGAGCCCGGACAAGGTGTCCAGGATGGCTTGCCCACCAGTGACCACCGTATGGAGCATGACGGAATGGCCGTACTCTCCAAGGACTTCGAGCGCTTGGTTTTCAAGCAAATAGGACCCAAGCGGCACGAAGGAAGATGCGCCGTTGTCCACCACGACGTGAGCATCGGCGGGCAATTCGATAATCGCGTCCATGAGCTGGTCGAAACGGCGGGGATCGATGTCGTCGCCGCTCATGATGTCCAGCGCCACGGCGTCTAGCGCCTCGTATCCGGCGAGGGTCGCATTGATCGGGTCGGTGTCGAAGCAATGCACCTCAAGATTTCTTCCTTGCAGATATTGCGCAAGCAGCGCGGCGATCAGGGATTTCCCGACGCCGCCTTTGCCCTGGAGGATGAAGTGGATTGTGGCCATGGCTGCACCTCCTAGATCATCTCGCCACTGGAGGGGGTCTTGTTGACGGAAAAGCTCTGCTGCCGGGAAGCGTTCTGTCTGCAAGAAGCCGGGGCATAGGCCGAAGTCGGCTGGGTGCCTTCGTGCTCATGCCGCTCTCTGACCGCCTTGAGAAAACGGGTCATGTGATAACAAAACGTCGCATAGGACATGGTGACTTTGCCCTTCTGGACCAGGGCGGCATGAATTTTTTTGTAGTCGTACCCCTGCTCGTACAGGCCATCGATCGTATCCCGGCAGGCAATGAATTCGATGCGGCCCATGTTGCGGGGGATGCGCTTTTTTCTGCGAGCCATGCTATGACCTCGCCGCGTGGGCCGCAGTCCCCGACCCGGAGACGGCCAAGGGGATCTGGCGGCAATTGAGGGAATTTCCTTGAATCATCTGACTTATTACACGGATGAAGGTTTCCACCCGGGGGTGCAGCTTTTCACCGTTTTCCACTTTCTTCCTGATATTCCTGTACTGTCTCCCGGTGTATCCAAGAGCCCTGGCGCTGGCTTTGTGCGATCCCATCTGACGAAACAGCAACTCAATGATTTCTTTCATGAGGTTATCCATGAGGAGAATTTATAGGAATTTCCTTCTTTACACAACAAGAATTTTTCACTAGACAGAGAAGGAATTTCCGCTAGAGTCAAAGGACCGGAGGCAACCATGGAGAATTTCTCATTTCTGCTAGAGCGGTCCTTTGTCGAGCTGGTCGATAAACGTGCAGACGCCCGAGACTGGAAAAAGGGTGAGTTTGCCAAAATGGTCTGGCCGGATGCGCCTGCCAAGGCGGCAGCGGCAAAATGGTCAGCCATGCGCGGGAAGGCGACGAACACGGGCAAACCACAAGGCGTACTTGTATCGGATGCGGAGCGCATGGCAGAAATCTTGGGGGAGGACTTGACGTACCTTCTTGCCGTGGCCAAAGAGAACGCCAGACAGCAAGCTTCGCAACGTACCGCTTTGGCTGACAATGACTGAGGTCGTGCGTCGTGGGTTGCCCCCAACGCTGAGGGTTTTACGTGTCAAATTTCGACATGCGGGAGTTTGAAGAACGAGCTCAGGAGTTGGTGAGTCTAGCCTTGTCAAAATGTGAAAGAGAGGTTGCTGAGTGCCCTGGACCTCCTCCTCCGCAGAAGACGGCGCTTTGCGCGGCCGCCGTCTCCCTACAAGAAGCGTTGAACACTTTTATCTCGCTGGCAAAGTTGGTTTGATTCACTGTCGTGGCGCTTGTGGGATACGGACTACCTGCGAGTAATTCTGCCGGAATTTCTTTCTAAAAAATATCATCCAAGAAAGAAATTCCGGCAAACCCTTTGCTCCAGGTCGACTTAATGGTTCTTTCGGCTTTTCCGTGGGTGGTAAGTGCCCGACAATGGTCTTCCCAGACCCATCGCTCCGAGACATGCGGCATGGCCAGCCTTACTCGTCGGACATCCCCAGGTCGAAAGGGCGCCCTTTGGCCGCTTCCTTGAGGATGTCATTGCCGAGCACCAACTCGCCCCCCTTCTGCTTAAGTCGTTTGATCTGCTCGTCTTTGAGCGCCTCCTCGTTGCGAGGCCGGGAACGTAAGACATTCTTTGCGCCCAGAAGAAATTTATCCCGCCAATCCTTGATCTCGGCCAACGTCAGTCCATGTCGCCGAGCAGCCTCCTGGGCACTGGTTTCACCCTTGAGGAGGCCCAGGACCAACGCCATCAGGCGTTTCGACGTCCAGCACTGCACACTGTCCTGTGATTTCTCGTCCATGCCAGCCACTCCTTTGACCTGCTTGTCGCATGTCTTATTCGTGGCTGGCTTCAATTCCAGGGATCTGTATATTTGCACAAAATAGGTTCATTCGTGCGATTGCCAACTTAGGTACTGCGGAACATAGCCCCCTCAATCAAGACACTTAAAACGGATACCACTCTTCCCAGACTTTTTTACTTCATACATCAAACTGTCAGCTGCCAATAATACATCGTCAAGACTAGACACTAATGGATCACAATATACAACTCCAATACTAAAGCCAACTGGCCACGAATGATCCTCCATTTCTAATGTTAAAATATCTCGGCTATTTTCCATCCGTTGTTTGGCAGAATTCTTACATAATCCAGGCGTCATCACAACAAATTCATCACCACCTAACCGAGCGATAATATCTTCTTCACGAAATATTGATTTCATACAGTTTGCAACATGAATCAACAGTTCATCACCAGCCTTGTGTCCTCTCTCGTCATTAACATATTTAAAATTATCAATATCAATGTAGGCCAAGGAAATAGGTAAAAACTTTTTTTGCAAACATCTAAAATTTTATTAGCAACTTCGGAAAAGCCTTTTCTGTTATAAAGCTTGGTAAGTGGATCAGTTCTGGAGCAGAAGAATTCATACTCAGCAGCTCTTTTTATTTTTATCAAAAAATAAACTATCAAAAGAAAAACCAATGCCCTGGCAAACCTGTTAAAGAAAAAAGACACAAGAAAATCTAGACCTCTTCCCAAAATACAGTCCGTAACAATCCACACAACAAAACTTAAGGCCACCACACACATTGAACCACTGAGATCAAGATATATCCCTGACACAACCGCCGGTATTGCAAAGAAAATGTAAAATTCAAACGCAGTCCCAGTGAGGTAATCTAAATATCCTATCAACAGTACGACCAATAACAGCAAGATAAGAAAAATTTTTTTAACTATAGAACTAGGTTTCCATAAAATAACTTCAGTGATAAAAAAGTTCTCTGCCTTTTGAGGATTGTTCTTGAAGTCGTGGCTTGTCAATCCTATACGGATGGACATGAATTTAACCTTCAAGGAAGACCCAATTCACAGATTCAAGACAGGACTGACCTGCACGTAACCTGCACAGTCATTTTCATACCAGTTAGACTTTGAGCACAAAAACTATGACGAACCAGAGGTGTCCATGGAAATGTATCGATTTTCCAAAGAAACTTTCGGCATCCTGTGAGAGTCTGACAAGACTCCTGTGGCTCAAATTGCCCAACAACATGGTAATAACAAGCAGATGACTAACATGATGTAACAGCATTTAAGCAATATGAGCATTGACAGCGTCAAATATCAGTACCAATCATCGAAGCCCCGGATGCCCGGGGCTTCTTTTTCTTTCTTCTAACTTTTCTGTGAGGCCCTCAGGCTGGAGGGGGGCTAACTCCCTAGCTGCCAGCATCTACCGAGCATCGAGTGCGTGGGCGGTTTCCTGGTGTTGCATGTCATGGACAAGATCATAAAGATTCTTGGACTGCCCGGCCAATTTCTCGACGGCCTGGGCGGACAGTCCCATAACCTGGGCGGTTTCGCCGGATATACGGTTGATATGGTCCACGGTGCGGCCGATTTCCTCGCTGGCGGCGGACTGTTGTTCAGCTGCGGTGGCGATGGAGCGGACCTGATCGGCGGCGTCGTCGACGAGGGTGACGATGGAGGAGAGGGCCTCACCCGAGCGGCGGGCCATGTCTGTGGCGGCCTCGACGTTTTGAACGGCGCGGTCGAAACCAGCGATATTGGCCTGGGTGACATCCTGGATACCATGGATGGCGTCGCCAACTTCGGAGGTGGCGGCCATGGTTTTTTCGGCGAGTTTGCGGACCTCGTCGGCGACCACGGCAAAACCCCGTCCGGCCTCGCCTGCCCGAGCGGCCTCGATGGCTGCGTTTAAGGCCAGGAGGTTGGTTTGGTCGGCAATATCGGAGATGACATTCATGATAGCGCCAATATTCTCGGCTCGGCGACCAAGATCGCCCATATCGACCTTGAGGGCCCGGGACTGTTCGGCGATGCCGCCGATACGATTGACCACCTCGCCCACGATCGAAGCGCCCTCTTCGGCTTTGCGTCTGGCTTGGTCGGTGGTTTCGGCAGCCCGGGCGGCATTTTTGGCCACTTCGAGCACTGTGGTGTTGAGTTCCACCATTGAGGTGGCCGCCTCGGAGGCCAGACGGGATTGGTCTTCAGCTCCACGGCTGGCCTGTTCGATCTGGGCGGCCAGTTGTTGGGAGGCAGAGGAGACCACTTCTACGACAGTTTCGATGCGGCCGGCGGCCTGGAGCATACCTTCGGCCTTGGCGTTTTCGGCCTGACGGCAGGCCTCGTCGGCCTTGGCCCGTTCGACCTTGGCGGCGGCGGCCTCGCTTTCGGCGGTCTGTTTGGCCCCGGCCACCTCGTCCATGCGGCGCTGGATGTCGGCGGCCATGGTGGTGAGCGCCTTGGCCAGGGTGCCGGTCTCATCTTGCTGGCTCACGTCCAGGTGGGAACCTGTTTCGCCCCTGGAAACGCTATGGGCGAATTCCACGCAACGCAGGAGCGGCCGGGTGAGCATACGCGACAGGAACAGGGACAGGACGCCAAAGACTAGCATGCCACCGAGACCGGCTAGGCCAATGGCGAGAATGATGGAGTCCCGATCCCGGAGCATGTCGGTCATGTCGATGCCCGCGAACAGCATGCCCACGACGGTGTCGCCGTTGTGCAGCGGCACGTAGGCGGTGCGATACTGCCGGCCGAAAATGACATTTTCCCCGAAATATGTCTGTCCCCGTTGCAGCACGGTGTCGACGACAGCCGGGTTGGCGATCCGGGTGCCCACGGCCCGGTGGCCGTCCTGTTCGATTGTGGTGGAAATACGGGTGTCGCCGTCGAATATGGTGGCTTCCACCCCAAGGCTCTGCTTGATGCCGTCGACCAAGGTGGAATTCCTGGTCAAATCCTGCCCCGTCATAACCACGCCGACAACCTTGCTGCCCTTTTTGACCGGGGCGTAGGCGCGGATGGAAAAGCCCACAGTGTTGCCCTTTTCCAGCAGGCATGAGGCCTCACCGGCCAGAGCGGTTTTCACACCCTCCTGGTTGCCTATACTATCTCCCGTCTTGTCATTATGCCCCCGGGCAACGACTTTGGCGGTCGCGTCGGCGAATACGACAATGTCAAGCTTGTTTTCGGAAAGGACGGACTGGGCCAACCGTTGCAAGCTGTTCGTATCACCAGCGAGGACACCCTCGATGACGGAGGATTGCTGGGCTTGGTTTCGAGAAATGTCGAGATAGCGTTGTTTGTAGTTGGCCATTTCGCGCCTCATGACATTGCAATCCCCTAGCACGACACGTGAAACAATCTGCTCAAAGCCGTTCCTAACTGAAAAATATGCTATAATTTGAATAATCATTACGGTAGCAACAACGGAAACAGCCACAAGCCCAACAATTTTAAGTGTAATTGTAAAACGCAAGGCAGTTTTCCTCCATTATTATTGGTTAGTTAATTGTATAACTTTATATTAAACCAGTAAATCACCTGTCAATAGGGCATTCTCCCAAAAAAATTTGGGAAAAAGCCCTATTTGTATGCTGCAAAAAAAACATTTTTTAGGAATTACGATAAATTATACTAAATTTTGTAAACCTCCCATTCTTAGTGCCAGTCGAAAGTTGAGACCTCTGGCGAGTTGATGGCGAGGTATTCGGAGGGGGTGAGGTCCCCGAGTGACTCATGGGGCCGTTGCTCGTTGTATTGCTGCAGCCAGTCCTCCACGATCTCTCTGGTATCGCACTAGTTGCTGAAAATATAGAAGTCCAGCACCTCATGGCGAAATGTGCGGTTGAGTCTTTCGATATACGAGTTCTGTGTTGGCTTGCCCGGCTGGATGAACTCCATATCCACTCCTCGTTTTTCGGCCCAATCTGCCAGGGCCACGGACACGAGTTCCGGTCCATTAGCCATTCACAGCTTCGCGGGACAGCCTCTCAAAGCAACCACTCGGTCCAGCACCCGAACGACTCTCGCAGCCGGCAATGTGGTATCCACCTTGTTGATGGCGAGAGACTCGCGATTGAAGTCGTCGAGAACGTTGAACGTATGGAAGCGTTGGCCACTCATCAGGACATCACTCATGAAGTCCACCGACCAGCATAAAGTGGCCGCCGCTGGAACGGCTAGTTTCTTGGGATTTCTCGAAGGGAGCTGCCTTTGCGGCGCAAATACAGCTTCAAAGTGCGGTACACCCGGTGCACACGCTTGTGGTTCCACATTAGTTGTTCGCGGCGCATCAACGGAAACAACTTGCCGAAGGCGAATCGCGGAAACTGCTCGGCCAGCCTGACGAGTGCTTCAATCACCAGTTCGTCGTCAGCCCCCTCGGGCTGGTAGCCGTACATAGACCTGCTCCGGCTGAAAGCTCGACAGGCACGGCGTAGGTTCAGCACATGCTCGACGTGGGCGTAGGTGACCAACTCGCGTTTGTCGGCTGGCTTCACAACTTTTTTGCGATCACATCCTTCAAAGGCCTGGTTCTCCAGGCTCAACTCGGCAAACATCTGCTTGAGACGGCTGTGCTCGGCCTCAAGATCTTTGAGGCGGCGCATATCAGACGCTTCCATGCCTCTGTATTTGGTTTTCCACTTGTAGAACGTGGTCGCGCTGATGCCCTGTTCTCGGCAAATTTCAGCAACAGGTCGGCCTGCCTCGCCTTCCTTGAGCATCTTGACAATTTGCGTCTCAGAAAATCGAAATTTCCGCATCGTTCCCTCCTGGGGGATGGTTTGCCAGAAATCTCGGTCCTTCCGGCTTTTCCGTGGGTAGGTGACCGGCTATGGTCAACCCGGGAGGGTGACCATGAAGGACACGGACCTGTATTCTCGGATTCTGGGGCTGAGCGACCCGTGGTTTGTTGCTGACGTCGAGTTGAACACGGCTGGAGGCCAGGTGAATGTCCATGTCGAACATGCTGCCGGTGTTCGATGGCGCTGTCCGACCTGTGGTCGCGAACTGGCTTGTCGGGATCATGCCGAGCCCCGGGTATGGCGTCACCTCGATACCTGCCAGTTCAAGACCTTCCTCCATGCCCGGGTTCCGCGCGTGGAGTGCCCGGAGCACGGCGTGCTTCAGGTGAAAGTGCCTTGGGCCGAGGCCAAAGGGCGCTTCACCTTGCTCATGGAACGCTTGATCATCGATGTGTTGCGCGAGTGCGCTACAGTGGTCTTGACCTGCCGGAATTCTTCGGACCAGTCATTTTTTGAGGGTGGCTCCTGGGTTTGAGTTGTTGCCGACCATCTCTACAAAGGCCATCGGCGACATTCTGCTCTCGACTACATGTCGTCCTTGGCTTACGAAAGGATGCATGCTTTCGCTTCTTGAGAGTTCAAGTCAAAAAGACTCCACAAAATCGGGTGAACTCCAAGCTCCACCTGGAAGCTGACGCAGAAAAGCTCCTCAGGACCGTCTTTGGCGAAGTCGATTGATCGGTCTCACGACCTCTCACCCAACTCATTCAAACAATTCGGCATGGGTGCCCGCGCGAACAAAAACAATCAGGCTGCTGGAGGATGCTTCCGCGAGTCGGTAGACAAGCAGAAAATCTCCGCCGACGTGACATTCGCGATATCCCTCCCAATTGCCTACGAGTGGGTGATCGGACCATTCAGGTGCGAGCGGCCCGTCATTGGCAATCAGTAACAGCATGACTTCCTTGAGTCGCCGCATATCGTATCGGCCTGAACGCTCTAACCGCTTCCAATCTTTGAGGAAGGGCTTCGTATAATCGGCCGCCCTCGGCAGTGGAGCCCGTTTACTGCTGGCCGGCTTCTTCGATGGCATTGAACACTTCCTCAGCACTCTGGAAACGCACGCGGCGAGTCTTAACAATGTCCTCAGCTTCGGCCATCGCAGCGCGGGTCGTGGCATTTGGTGCCTTCAACTCGAACGGCAGCTGTTTCTCGGCGGCGACCCGCACCAGCAGGACGCGGACGGCGTCGGAAATGGAAAGGCCCATCGTGGCAAGAGTTTCCGCCGCCTGAGCCTTGACGTTTTCATCCACGCGGACGTGGACCATTGATGTGGCAGCCATGGCGACCTCCTTTTTCTGAGATACAATGTAACTCATCATCACAGGCAAGGCAACCCGATCTGTCAACGGATCTTCGAAGTACTCTTCACGCAGGCCATACGTGTTCTCATCCTTGGCGGCTTAAGCCGCTATCTGAGTTATGCTGCCGATGGGGTCAGTCGTGTCCAAGACTGCTCCCCCGTCGAAGCCGATCCCATAGCCGTGTCCCTCGCGCTCTGGATGCGCTCTCTTATCCCTCCTGTTTCTTTTCGGCACCGTTCAGGCTGCCTTGCTGGAGACAGGAAAGACCTAGCCGAGCTGCATGCTGGCGCTTCTCCGGCAGTACAAGCAGGAAATTTCAGCTTTTCAACCAAGCGGAAGCTTGCCAAGGAATTTGGCCGAGACAGCTATTAAAAATATCTCTAATAATTCGAAATAATTATCTGTCAAAATATTTCTCGCTAGGCTGGCCGCAAGCTGGCTGTCTTGCTTCTCCTGCTTGAGCTCACCATTACACTCCGAGATATAGAAGAAAAATTTTTCTTGTCATACAAAGGAATTTCCTTCATAAATTTCGCGTTGCCCACGGTTGCTGGCTGGCGACGGAGCCCCGGGCTGGCCAGCCAATAATGGAGGGAATATGCAGCTCACACAGGATGATATCGCTCAAGCTATGGATGCCACTTTATCCAAATTGTTAGCGCCTGTTGCTGAAATAGAAGTTCTCAGACGAAAAGAATTTCTGACTGAAGAGGAGGCGGCAAAGCTTTTCTCCATGTCCGCCGCGACTCTCAAGACCAAGAGGTGTCGCGGCGGAGGACCAAGCTACATCAAGGATGGTGGACGGGTTCTCTATTCCAGGAAGTCGTTGCAGACATACCTGGAAGGCAAACGCGTCAAGACGAATGAACAGCCATAGGGGGCTTGCCATTTTGGGCCATGACCTCCACGTGGCTGATGGCCTTGCGTTTGGTGTCGGGACACAGGTGAGAATAACGTTTTGTCATTTCCAGGCTTGAATGCCCAACAAGTTCTCCAATGGTGTACAGGGGAACTCCCCGAATCGCCAGCCAACTGCAAAAGGTGTGTCGGAGGGTATGAAATACGACTTTCTGCCTGCGATCCGTCAGGCCGTCGTTGAATCCGAGGGCCTTGATCACCTTGGCAAACGTGTTGCTGGTGTCGGTCACACGCAACGGTTTGCCTTCTCTGGAGCAGAAAAGCAGCCCATCCGGAGTGGCAGGCATGACATCCTCGAATACCGGCGCGACGGCATCGGTCATGTGTGCCATGCGCGTGCCAGCCTTGGCGTCGCGCACGTGAACGACTCTGGATGGCAGATTGATGTCGCTGCCACGCAAGGACAAAATTTCCCCGATCCGCATGCCGGTATGCAAGCTGATCATGGCCATGCGCCACCAGGACGGGCTTCTGGTTTTCAGGGCGTCGAGCAGTCGTTCCGCCTCGTCCGGAGTCAGGTATCGGATGCGGGCGTTGTCGGCGCGGGGCATCTTGAGTCCATCGGTCGGCACAGTGCCCGAGTAGAGATTCCAAGAGATAAGTTTCCGATAGATGCGGCGAATATCCCCCAGGATGAGGCGGGCGCTCGCCGGGGCCAACCCCTTGCCGAGCAGTTCCTGCTTGAAGGTTTCGAGAGCCAGCGGCGTAATCCGATCCAAGGGAGTGGAACTGAAGCGCGGGGCTATGTGGCAAGTATACCGACTCACCTCGTCGCGGGGGTGGGCCAGATTGGGCAACCACTTCTCCTTGAAGATGGCCCAGGCGTCGCCCATGGTCATGGCAGTTTTGCGTGTTGGGATCACCTCCCCGTGTCGAACGACTTGCACACGCTCCGATCGTTTCTCGTTGGCAAATTGGGCGGTGAATCCTTCGGACTTCCAGCCTATTTTTTCCCAGACCTTGCGGCCGTCGGCGGTTTTGTATGTGATGTCGAAACAGATATCGGCCTTCCCGTCGCGTGGGTTTCGGCGAGTTTCGCTCTTTCGTTGGTAGACGCCCGTGAACTTTGTGCGCTCTCTTTGTCCAGCCATTTTTGCTACCTTATTGATACCCTGAGATGGGAAGTAGCTACCTTATTGCTACCTAAGGGCGCAACCCCCCGCCACGCAGGACAACATATAACTACCAATAATTGTGTGCTTTTCAATCTAAATCAAAATCAAGCAACTTCCTACAACGGCTATAGCAACTTATTCGTAATCAGCAGGTCAGGAGTTCGAGTCTCCTCGCTGGCTCCAGATTTCAAGGGGTTAGGACCGATGGTCCTGGCCCCTTTTTCGTTTTTCAGCGGGCCATGCCTGTTGGTATCGTTGGCGGACCCGATTTATCCGCCATCCCCCTCCTGCCCATTTTCTCACTTTGCCCGTACGTCGGTGCTGATTTTATGAAATCGTATTGAATTTCAGCATGTTGACAATTTTGAACGATTTTGAACGCGGATTTCGTGTGGATCAGCAGTGAATTCGGCCGGATGCGTCGAATTCGTCGAAATTTGAAATTTTGGGATACGGGGCGGGTTGGGCGCGCGGGCGAAATGAGCTGGAAAAGGGCCTTTTCATCAAGTACTTCGTTAATTCTGTTCCAAAACTCATCAAGTCCCGGGGCAACCCGCTATTATCATTTCAATAACACCCACGTGCCGATACCTGCTCAAATTTATTCGTAACATCTCCTACGAGACCGAACTGGCCTGGATTGAGAACACGTATTGGCTTTCCAGCCACAAGATCCTCTTCCCTCAGATTTACCCAAATAATATTCAGGCTGCGCGTCATGTGAAAGTAGAAAATTCGGTTTGTCAAATCCGAGACTGACGTCCACCACGTTGGGTAGGTTGATGATGCCGGCAATGAACGGTAAACGGCCCCGAACGGCACTGAAACATTGTGGATGACACTGTATAGATAGGCTACGGCTTCGGTTTTATCCTGAGGTTCTGGAAGGGTTTTAAGAAACGCCGCAGCCCGAACAAAACGATCAAGGGGCTCAATTCCGCCAGGGAGCTCTTCAATCGTACCGCCAAAGGCCTTGTACTGCTTAAGATTCGCCAGTTGGACAGAATATATCGGATCATTAGTCAATACCGTATATTCCCGTCCGTGATGGATCTCCATCCTCTTTCCAAGAAACTCAATGATCGCCGAATCGCCAGTGGCGTCATCGATGGCCATATGTTCAGGATACGGGTAACCTGGGACCATCTGAATATTCTGAAGCGCAGCGACGGCATCATTCACGGATTCAAAATTATCCAAGATGTAACGTAGCAAGCGGGCTGGATGAACAAGAGGCTTATGAATGTCATGTTCTTCGTACTTCGTGGCTCCCAAATAAAGAAGATGAACAGCAAGCCCCTTTTCATTCATCCCTTCCGAACCACCATCAACCAGCGGATCTCCATTTTGAGCAGCATCTTGGCTACCTGTGACATCTTTCTGATTAGACACGCTGAACTCATAAGGAACCACTACAATACTACCATACTTGGAAATCCATGTTGCAGCGTACTCTCCTATCCAGCCTTGCATTTTGACCGTGCGAGGATTGATAACGATCCTGTCACCGAAAGGGGCAGTCCAATCCATCGATCGGGCAACAATAACTGCTTGATTGTTTGTATTCCATAAAGCTCTTGAACACGCAGAGACAGAATCGTTGATCATTGGTGAAAAGAAAAATAGCAAGGCAATGCCTACTGTTGCCAATAATTTTGAGACTCGGAACATTTTGTGCCTCCAATTCGTTCCAGAGTGTCTCACATCAGCCCCGTCCTCATGTTTTCATGCTCAAATAATTACTGATGTCAAAAAGCTCTTTTAACGCTTAGCCGATTATGTGGAGACTTTTCGACTTGAACTCTCAGGGAGTGAGAGAATGCATCCTTTCCTAAGCCAAAGGCGACATGTCGTCGAGAGCAGAATGTCGTCAATGGGTATTGTGCCAGCCTTCGAGGAAATCAAACACAGTCCTTGTTGGCTGCAATCCCATGATTTGCCGAAATATTCTCCAAATAATGGCCAAATTGTTCAAAGCTACGCATGGCTCTTCTGTTGGCTGGTCGCCAACAAATCAATTTCAAAACACCAATAAAATGGAGTAATGATCTGAATTTTGTGATCTCGTAATCAGCAGGTCAGGAGTTCGAGTTCCTCGCTGGCTCCAGAATTTCAAGGGGTTAGGACAGATGGTCCTGGTGGCCCCTTTTCATTTTGCAGCCATGCCTGTTGGCATCGTTTGCGGATGGGATTTGTCCGCAATTCTACTCCTGCCCCTTTTGCCCCACTTTGCCCGTGTGCCGGCGCTGATCTTCTAGAATAGTCTTGAATTTAGGTGCATTGACATATTTTGAACGATTTTGAACGCGGATTTCGAAGAGATCACCTGTGACTTTGGTGGGATGCGGCGAATTGGTCGAATCTTGAAATTTTGAGAATCCGGGTTGGGCCGGGGGCTCCGGCGAAAACTGAGCCGGAAAATGAGGGCGTGGTGAGACGCACACGATGCGCAGACGGCTGCGGGTGTGGCATGGGCGAGTTAAGGGGGACAGGTCACCGCGCGGTTAAAAGGCAACTAGCTCGGCGAGCTTGGCCGCGACATTTGCCATCGGCTCTTCTGCAGTACTCAGGCCGCTTCGTGAGCCAAGCAAGGGACTGACTTCGCGGAGAGCTTCATACGTCGTTTCGTGCATGACGGGAACGAGCAGGTCACGCGCGAGGAGTGCCGAAAGTTCTTTGTCGGCGATGCCCTCTGCTGCAAGGCGGCGTAGCAGCGCAGGGGTCACCAGCACGATCCCGATCCGTGAATTCGCCAAGCCCTTGTCGATGGCGCGGAGTAACGATGTGCCGAGGTTAACGTCCTTCTCGCTGAACCAGACTGAGACCGCGAGTGCTTCAAGTAGATCGTGTAGCTCCTTGGCGGCCCCCTGCCGATCATCCCATGCGTGGCAGAGAAAGACGTCCCGAAGGTCAGGTAGGGACGCTCGCTTCTCGACGCTTTCGCGGATCGGCGTGAGCGTCCGCACCTCGGCAGGCGTGTACAATACGGACGAACCGACTCGCGACCAGCGCGGCCTTCCGTTGCTGCCGGATCCGCCGCCGCTGCTTCGGCTGCCCTCGCTACTCCCCGACAAGGAGTAGGACGGAGACGAATATGAACCGTAGCTGCTGTAGCGGCCGTAGCAGCCACCGCATACAGGGCAGGCCGCTCGACCGCTCGCAGTGCGATGGCCGTGTACTGGGGCTGTGCATTTAGCCATTTCGTAATTCTCCCATTTGTAATCGCTCTTTTAAGTGGTGTTCTTTCCACTTCACGCAAAAGGCGTCGGTAGCGCCGGCCTCGGCAAAGACCAGCCCGAGCTTATCCAGGTCAAGGCGCTGTTGTCCGAGCCTGGACGCCATCTCCTCGGGAGTTGCTTCGCGGTTCTCTTTCCAGGCCGTCAGTTGCACCAGAACGCGAAGGTGCGGATCGTGGTGGTAAAAGGCAATGTGGAAGTGGCGTGGGCACCGAAAACTGATGCGCCAAGTCTCGCATCCTTTGGAGGTTGGGCACAACGCCGATACAGACTTCATCTCCAAGGCATTTATCATGTTTGCTTAAAAAACGGCTGCCCCGGGAGGCCTTCGGGGCAGCCGGATTGGAGGGACGAGGCGGAAACACAGTCATTTTGTACGGGCTATCAATACATCGCATTTGGCGTGGGCCGCCACCTTGCTGGAGACGCTGCCAAGGAGAAACCGCTCAATACCATGCGTTCCTCTGGAGCCAAGAACGATCAGGTCCGCACCAAGTGTTTCGGCGGCTTCCAGGATTTTGCGCGCAGGGTGCCCAAATTCCAGTATCGATTGGGCGTGAACTCCCTTGTCGGCTAGTGAATCGCAAGCCTTGTCCAAGAGCTCTTTGCATTCTTTGGCGAAGGCGTTGTTTACCGTCTCGCAGTAGTCTTCTGGAAATCCAGCCGTCGAGCAACTGAGTTCCGGGATCACGGAAATGACGGACAATTGCGCGTCGAGGGATTGGGCCAGCATGGCCGCACGCTCCAGGGCAACTTCGGCATAGTTGGAGTCGTCATAGGCGAGAAGTATTTTCACGCTAACCTCCTTTGAATGTTTGCTTTGTTAGGTTGGCTCAGGAATGCCTGTTCCGAAAGGGCAACATCAAGAGGGGCTGTCCGAAAGCAAAGTTTGGGCAACCTGTAAACGCCGATTTGTTCTTCCCTAACAAACCGATAGACCACCCCCAGGTGGTAGTTTGTATTGCGAGACACAGGCCACGGCGCAGGCATGGCAGCCGATGGATCGGACCGGATCGATGGCCATGGCCCCTTTGACTTCGCCAGGGGCCTCGGCCAACGCCTGGGTAAGTTCCCGGTGTACGTAGACAAGCGGTGCTTCGGAAGGGAGGCTTGGGCTCATGGCATTCTCACTTTTCAGCTATTGATTCGAGGAGACAGAGGAAGACACGATACTATGATCGTTCGTGATGTTTGTATATTTGCATAGCCAGATATGATGGTCGTGACAAGGGGTTCCTCAAAAAAGAGAACTTTTCCTAAAAAAAGTGAACCTTCGTCGATCGAGATTTTTGAGCAGCAACAGAAATCCTGACAATGGGCTTGCTTGGCTTGCCAAAACATATTGACAAATTCGCTTAAGCGAATACATGAGGGGCCATGAACGAGCTTGCCGAAGGATTGAAGGCGTTGGCGGACCCGACCCGACTGCGCTTGCTCAATCTGCTCCGGAACGGGGAATTGTGCGTGTGCGATTTAACGGCGTCGCTTGAATTGCCTCAGTCAAAAGTCTCAAGACATCTGAGTTACTTGAAAAAAGAGCGATGGGTTTCCGGGAGGCGAGGCGGCAAATGGATGTATTACAAACTCTCCATCCCGCGGCATCCCATCCTCATCAAGATGATGGATGCGCTGCACGAAAATCTTGGCAGCCACGAAATCGCCATCGCAGATGAGGCGAGGCTCCGGAACTACCTGAAAACAAAGACGGGTACCCACTGCGGCTAGCAGTCTTTCAGGAGGGTCGTCATGAGCGAGAGTGTTGTCAAAAAGCTGTCTTTTCTTGATCGATTCCTGACAGTGTGGATTTTTGCAGCAATGTTCGTCGGCGTTGGGATGGGGTATCTTTATCCTGGAACGAAAGACATCATTAATGCTTTTCAGGTCGGAACAACCAATATTCCCATAGCCCTGGGGCTCATTCTGATGATGTACCCACCCTTGGCCAAGGTGAAATATGAGCAGCTGGGGCAGGTGTTCCGCAACGGGAAAGTGCTCGCTCTCTCGCTGGTGCAGAATTGGATCATCGGCCCTGTGCTGATGTTCTTTCTCGCGATTACCTTTCTCTCCGGACATCACGAGTATATGGTTGGCCTGATTCTCATCGGACTGGCCCGCTGTATCGCTATGGTCATCGTTTGGAACGACTTGGCCAATGGCGATAGGGAGTACTGCGCCGGACTGGTGGCTTTCAATTCCATTTTTCAGGTTCTTTTCTTCTCGGTCTACGCCTACTTTTTCATCACGGTGCTGCCCAAGGTCTTCGGCCTTGAGAGTGTGGTGGTTGATATCTCCATGGGGCAAATCGCCGAGAGTGTTTTTATCTACCTGGGGATTCCCTTTATTGCAGGGATGGTTTCCAGGTTTGTCGGGCTCAGAGTCAAGGGAAAGGTCTGGTACGAGACTGTGTTCGTGCCCAAGATCAGTCCATTGACCCTCATTTTTCTGCTTTTCACCATCTTAGTCATGTTCTCGCTCAAGGGCGAATATATCGTGCAGCTACCGTTCGACGTTGTGCGCATTGCCATTCCTCTCAGCATTTATTTCTTGCTCATGTTTATGGCGTCGTTTTTTCTCTCGGTCAAAGCTGGAGCGACCTACGAACAGGCGACCACACTCAGCTTCACCGCCGCGTCCAACAATTTTGAACTGGCCATTGCCGTGGCCATTGCCGTTTTCGGCATCAATTCCGGCGAGGCCTTTGCCGCAGTGATCGGACCGCTCGTGGAAGTTCCGGTGTTGATCGCGCTCGTGAATGTCGCGCTGTTTTTTCGACGCAAGTATTTTCCGTATGCGGTGGAAACGCCGACCGGCGTCTGTCATGTCGCCTGCCCGCCGCAACGGTAATATAAACACATGATCCTTTCGGCTGCATGCGCTGCGCTTCCGTCTCAAGTGGATTTTTGGTTCAAAACCATGTTGCAACTGCAGTGTTTTGGTGAAAACCATATTGGCAGCATGAACTTTATTTATAAAGGAGGATAAGATGGACATTAAAAATTGGAATTTTATTGTAGAAAAAGCATTTTCAGACGATAAATATAAAAAATACTGCTTATTGAACCTAGAAAAGTTCTCGCAGAGGAAGGTATTGCTGTTCATGATAGTGTTGTCGTGCATGTTGTGGAATCAGCACCGACAGAACTGTGGCTCGTTTTGCCAAAGCATAAGGAAAGCATAAAATTTTTAAGTCCATATGTGGCAGTATGCGAAGTCGATGGCGTCGAAGTGGAAGGATGCGACCCTAAAAAATGCAAAAATCCTGCAGCAGTATGTGCCAAGTAACAGGAAGGAAAGTATTTTAACATGCAATGCTTGGATTTATACACAACATTTTTTGCGAATGTGCTCTCCGTCGAGGCGCGTAATGACAAGTGTTGACAACACACACGACGACCTATCGCAGCGAGACCATCCTTCACGACTCTTTGTGGAGGTGACATCCCGGTGCAATCTCCGTTGTGCTATATGCGTGAAGCAATCTGGAGCTGCGAAGTCAATTGACGGCGACATGCTTCCAGAAACATACAATGCGTTGGCGCCAGAATTCAAGCACCTTCAAGCCCTGGTCCTCAATGGCATAGGCGAACCGCTGCTACATCCGCTGCTCGAAGATTTTATTCGAACGGGTAAGCGTTTGATGCCTCCCCATAGCTGGGTGGGTTTTCAAACCAACGGGCACCTGCTCAATACGGCTCGGTGCTCCTCGCTCATTACTGCCGGGCTAGACAGAATTTTTCTTTCCGTGGACGCAACTTCTCCGGAGCTTTTCAAAGCCGTTCGGAATGGAGGCAGTCTGGGGCATGTCGAACGTGCCCTGACCGCTTTGGCTCAAGCGAAAAAGGCTCACCCGGGAAACGCGCTGAAAGTCGGCGCGGAGTTCGTTGTCATGCGCGACAACATCGCTGAGCTTTCATCTATCGTTGAGTGGCTTGCCAAACGTGGCGTCAACAGACTTGTTGTTTCTCACATGATGCCTTTTAGTCCTGCAATGGCGAATAAGACGGTCTTTGGTATCAATACAACTGCGGCAAAATATTTTTACGAGGCTTGGTCCGAAAAAGCGCAACAAGAGGGGATAGATTTTTCTCAATACTTCAAGGTTCTCTGGAAGTATCATAAGACGCCGCAAGACCTGAAGTTGGTGAACTTTGTCCAGCGTATGGTGTCCCAGGCACTTCTAAACGATATCCCTTTGCATGTTGCGAATCTGACCGATGGAGATGATGTTGGTCCTGTCGAGACAGAGTTCCGTAAGGCAGAAGCCGTTGCCGGTGCTGTTGGGCTCCAGCTTGTTCTGCCGTCTGTCAGGCCCGTCAGCGGGCGCGCCTGTTTGGGAGTCAAACAGGGAGGTGCGTTTATTGCGTGGGATGGCAAGGTGTCTCCGTGTCATTTTCTCTGGCGTAGCTTCAACTGCTATTTCTATGGAAGGGAGAAGCAAGTAGCCCATAAAGTGTTCGGCGACTTGGCCCGGGAATCGTTGTATGAAATATGGAATAGTATGAAGTATAAAGAATTTCGCTCTGATGTGATGCGAAAAAGATATCCACATTGTCCAGGATGCAATGTGTATCCGTGTGAAGACATCAATAGCGTTGATTTCGAGTATGATTGCTACGGCGAAACGGTTCCTTGTGGAGATTGCTTATGGAGCATGGGACTCCTCCAGTGCATGGGACAAGAAGATGAGAATGGAGAGTTCAACGCTTGCTGCGATGCGACACAGGGCATCGACAAATTTGAACCTGCTGCCTCGGGTGTGCCCGCACAGGCATAATTTCGCAACATGGTTAGCCGGTTGCGAATATGGAAGATAGCAGCCTTTTCGTTGAAGCAAAATGGTCAGGAATGTGTTTTGGTTGAGTGACAACCAAATTCTCTCGCTCTTCGAGAAGGCGCTTGACATGGGTTGTTTTTTTTGGCCATTTTGCCAAATGGGAAATGCCTGAAAATGGAGAGCCGATGCCCACACGAAAATTTTCGTCACAAGTCAAGGTCTTCAAAGCATTGGGCCATGAAACCCGGCTTTTTATTGTTGACGAGCTTTCGCGCGGCGAACGCTGTGTCTGCGAACTGACGAAGATGATCGGCGCGGATATATCAACAATCTCCAAGCACTTGAGCCTACTTCGCGAGGCTGGCATCATCGCTTCGGAAAAAAGAGGGATGCAGGTTTACTATCGCCTGCTGACTCCATGCGTCATACAGCTTTTTTCATGTGTCCAACGTGTTTCTTCGCGTGCAGCGTGTGATTCTTCGGAATAATTTTTTTGCTTTAAAATTTTGCCATTTGGCAAAATATACAAACAGAGTCAAGATTGCCCCGCTCCGAAGGCTGTCTTGGCAAAACATGGAGAGAAGCACATGCCCGAGAGCAAAAGCTGCTGCTGTTCCGCTGCCCCCAAACTTGTCTTCGCCTGTTCGGGCGGAGCTGACGTTGGGGCCTTGGCCGATCAGGCCGCCAGAAAACTCGCTGCCGATGGCGTGGCCAAGATGTTTTGTCTCGCCGGCATCGGTGGCCGGGTCAGTGGGATCGTCAAGACCACGGAGGCGGCGTCCAAAATCGTGGCCATTGATGGCTGTCCCCTCAACTGTGCGCGCAAGACATTGGAGCAGGCAGGATTTACCGATTTCACACATGTCCAACTGGCGGATTTGGGCTTTCAAAAAGGGGAAAGTCCTGTGACCGAAGACCGCTTGATGACGGTGTCCAAGACCGTTGCCCCGCATTTCGCCAACTTATCGTAATCGTTTGTTTTGAATGTTGCGCGGGGAATGTTATGGGCCGCTTCGGCGGCAATCGAGGAGAAGTTTTCATGGAACCTCTTGAATGCAAAACGTGTTGCGCGAAGGAAGCTGTGGCCGATGGCTTGCCGATGCGCAATGGGAAGCTCGTCCGCTATCTCTTGTTGCTTGCGCCGGCCCTGGTCGTTTGGTGGCTGGTATACGGGATGCTCTCAGGATTTTCCCGTCTGCTTACCTACAGCGTCTTTGGGATCGCCCAAGGAAGCCATCTCGGCGACTCCGTTGAATTCTTGTTCTATGACACGCCCAAGGTGCTCATGCTGCTGACCCTTGTGGTCTTTGGCGTGGGCGTCATACGCACTTTTTTCACGCCCGAACGCACCCGACGCATTCTGGCCGGAAAACGAGAGTCGGCCGGCAATGTCATGGCCGCGTTGCTTGGCATTGTGACGCCATTTTGCTCCTGCTCGGCCGTGCCTCTGTTTATTGGTTTCGTCACGGCGGGCGTACCCATGGGGGTGACGTTTTCTTTTCTGATCTCTGCCCCGATGGTCAATGAAATCGCCTTGGTTCTGCTTTACGGCCTGCTCGGCTGGAAGGTGGCCGCACTTTATCTTGGCACAGGGTTGGCTGTGGCGATTGTCGCGGGCTGGGTGCTCGGCAAGCTCAATTTGGAGCCCTACATCGAAGATTGGGTGATGAAGATCAGGACTGATCCCTCGGTTATTCCGCCGGATGGTCAGACCTGGGTGGACCGCATCGAAGCCGGATTTCATGCCGTTAAGGACATCGTTGGCAAGGTCTGGATTTACGTTGTGATCGGCATTGCTGTTGGCGCGGGCATCCACGGTTATGTGCCGGAAGGCTTCATGGCCTCGATCATGGGCAAGGGTGCCTGGTGGTCGGTGCCGGCGGCCGTCCTGGTCGGCATCCCCATGTATTCCAATGCGGCGGGCATCGTTCCGGTGGTTGAAGCACTCCTTGGAAAGGGCGCGGCGCTCGGCACGGTCCTGGCGTTCATGATGGCGGTGATCGCCCTTTCGCTGCCAGAAATGATCATCTTGAGAAAGGTGCTCAAACCCCGATTAATCATTGTATTTGCAGGAGTCGTGGGGCTGGGCATTTTGCTGGTGGGGTATCTTTTCAACGCCGTCGTCTAAATGGCTGCTTCGTTAATCGCAAATCGACAATGCCGGAGGAATATTATGGAAATCAAAGTTCTCGGTCCCGGATGCGCCAAATGCAAGGAGGCCGAAAAAGTCGTCCTGGAGGCGGTCAAGGAATCCGGCGTTGACGCCATGGTGGAAAAGATTGCGGATTTTCAGCAAATCGCCAGCTTCGGCGTCTTTTCGACTCCTGCGGTCGTCATTGATGGCGAGGTCAAAGTGGTGGGCAAAGTGCCATCCAAAGACGACGTCCTTTCCTGGCTGAAGTAGGCGGCAGGCCTTCGAACCTCACAGAAGGAGAGGGCTTTTTCTTCTTGGGTGACCCGGCTAACTTCCAGCCTGCGGCTGACGCCCTGGAGTAGCCTTGTCCCCGGGGTCATCTGGATGCGTATACATTTAAATATTGTGCCAGTTCACCGCGTAGATACTGGAGAAATGAACTGTGCACAATCAAATTGATGTGACGTGATAAATCTCTATATAGCACGCAAGTATGATATTGCCATGTAACATGTCTACTAATTAGACACGTGGACTATTTCATGTGTATGCTAATTTTCCATATGTAACGTGCAAATGGAGGAATTTTCGACAACACACTGGATATGTAGGCTTAAAATTGTGGCACAATTCATGCTTGTTGCACTAAATACTTTTAATGGAGGAACGCTATGAAATATGTTGCTATTTGTTTTGCTCTCTCCACCATGTTGAGCGCTGGGATTTCCTTTGCCGCAGAGCCCGTTCCCGAGGTCCCAGCCAAGGGGATGGTAACCGTTGTCGATCTTGGCGCTAAGACATGTATCCCCTGCAAGATGATGGTTCCAGTCTTGGATGCCATGGAAAAGCAATACCAGGGCAAGGCCTCAGTCGTATTCATTGACGTGCGTGAAAATCCTGCCCAAGCTCCCAAATTTGGGATTAAAACGATACCAACCCAAATCTTCTACGATAAGAACGGAAAAGAGACTTACCGCCACGAGGGTTTTTTGGATCAAAAACCATTTGCCGAGATGATTGATAAATTGCTGGCCGACTAGGGTGGTGCCCCATGCTTGACCAGCTCTTCTTGGCAATTAATACGTGGATGACCGGCAGCCTCGTCGTTGCGTCGTTGGGCTGTTTTCTCTGGGGCCTGGTGAGTGTTCTTTTCAGCCCCTGCCACCTTGCTTCCATCCCCTTGGTCGTAGGCTATGTCGCCGGGCAAGGCAGAATCATCCATGGCCGGGAGGCGGCGCGCTACGCCGTCGCCTTTACCTCAGGTCTATTTTTGACCATCGCGGCCATTGGGATACTCTGTACGCTCCTTGGGCGCATGCTTGGCGATATCGGCCCATATTGGACAATCCTCGTTGGAGCCGTGCTGATATGGGTGTCCCTGGACATGATGGGGGTCGCCAAGTGCTCGATCTCCGGCGGCATGATGGGCAAGCTCAAGGTCAAAGGCATTGGCGGAGCGTTTGTCCTCGGCTTGGCCTACGGCGTTCTGTCTGGTTCCTGCACCTTCGGGTTCATCGCTCCCATCCTGGCCATCATCACCATTCAGGAAAAGATCCTCACCGGCGTGGTGCTCATTGTGCTGTTCGCAATCGGGCACTGCCTGCCCATCGTGGTGGCCGGAAGTTCAACGGCGCTCGTGCAACGTTGGCTGGGAAATGGAGCCATGCGCCACGGGGGGACTTGGTTCCGGAGAACCGCCGGGGCAATGATCGCGCTTCTCGGAATCTACTTCATTGCAATGCCGTTTCTGGTGGCTTGAGTTTGCCAACTGTTGCGACATGGATTTGAGGATCCGAACGACCGGCTATCGACTTGAATTGGACAGCGAGGGTCCCCTCCTGATAATCTTTTGTGGGCACAGGCACGGTAATGGGAAAATGTTCATCGGCTGAGACAGCATGTTTACTACCGTCGACGACACGAGGTGTCCGCCTTCCATTGCCCGACCACGGTAGAAAAATCCCCGATTGATTCCGCCTGCGCCTGGGGGACCGCCATGATCGCAATACAAATCACCAACACAATGCGCAACGATGCTTTCTGCCTGTTCATCGTCATGCCTTCCGTGCAAGTGTTAACGGTGCAAAACGCCTTTGTGCGTAGGGAGTCTTTCTGGCTCTTGGCTTATTCATGCCCCGGAACGTTTCGCAGGAACAGGGGAATCGCCAGAAACAGAGTGATTGCCAACAGCGGAAAACCGACCTGATATCCCACCCAGCCGACCAGCAAGCCGGCCAGTATTGGTCCCGAAGCGTGCCCGACGTCGAAGATCGTGCCGAACGCACCCATGGCCGAGCCGAAATGACGTTCCCGGCACATATCGGCAACCAATGCGGCGGTGGACGACGTGACAAGCGCCTCTCCCAGACCGAAGACAAGGCAGGCCGCCATGAGCGTCAAGAATCCCTGAAGGAACGGCACCATCGCGAAGGATGCGCCGCAAAGGGCGAGACCCGCAACGATGAGGCCACGTCTGCCCCGCGCGTCCGACATTTTTCCCATGAGCGGCTTGGACAGCATCGTGACCACGATCTGCGCGCCCCACAGCAAGCCCGCCTGGAACTCGGTAAGGCCGACCACTTTTACCGCGTAGACGGGCAGGAACGCTTCGAGCGCCCCCATGGTCATGTTCTGGACGCCCTCCATGGACGACGTCGTGATGATCCCTCTGTCCGAGAGCACCTCGCGGATGCCTTCACGGAATTTCGCTAAGCGCTCCCAAAGGCCTAGACCGTGTTCAACCTTTTCCTCGATCCCGAGCGTCTTGAAGCCAAGGACCATGGCCGCCACGCCGGCAAGGGCGCTTAAGGCGAAAACAAGCCGGAACTGCCACAGCACCGGACCGCCGTTTGTCCCGACGTCCAGAATGAAGCCGCCGATGGGCGCACCGAGCAACGTGCCGATGATTCCCACGGAGGAAAACCAGGAGAGCAGTTCGCCCTTGCGCGAGCCGGCCACGTCGGCGACCACGGCCATGGCCACCGGACCGTAGATGGCCGTGGCCAGGCCATGCAGGAATCGTACGACAACCAGGGCCGAGTAGGATTCAATAAGCAGATAGAAAAACGGCATCACGCCGAAAACCACAAGGCCGGCCAGCATGGTTCGACGTCGTCCGACCACGTCGGACAGCGCACCCGCAGGGAGCTTGAAGAAAATACCCGTTACCGTGGAAATGCCCACGGCCAAACCGATGGCCTCCGGCCCTGCGCCCAAGAACAGCGCAAAGAGCGGCAACACGGGATTGCGGGCCAGGGCGTAGGAGAATCGGGCCAGAAAGCCCACCGTACACAGATTGTTGAATGCGGACATGCGTATCCTCAGCAAGGACGGGGAGAGTCAGGCGAGCCCCCGGTCCTGCGTTTAGTGTTTGGGGGCGGCCCGGTCGAAGAAGATGGATTTGCCGTAAAATCCCACGGGGATGCCCATGGCGACCTCGGCCTTGATATATCCCAGGGCCCGGGCGGCCGCGCCCACCCGCTGTTGGACGCGATTGTCCAGATTGAGCAGGCTGGCCGTCTTGGCGGCGGAGACAAGAGCCGCGCCGATGTCCATCATGCGCATGACACAATGGGGGCCGCTGTAACCCATGTCTTTTCCCGTCGTTTGCCGGTGCTTGAGGAACTCCGCGCAGGTGGCAAAGCCGCAGGTTCCGCAGTCATAGCCGGCCCCCAGGGACCTCCCCAGTCCGACAAGGACCGGGGCCTGACAGTTCTCGGAGTTGGACGCATCCCGCAATCAGAATGCTTCGTTGGTGCTTTTTGGGGCGTATTCCCTCATGGCGGCGGCAATTTTCTTCAGATCATCGTCCAGGGTGATGACGGCGATTTCCAGGAAGTCCTTCCCGCCGGCCTTGGGTGCGGTCCGGGCGGAGGCGGCCATGAGCTGCGCGACTTGGATTGCGGTATCTTTCACGGCGGTATCTCCTCGTTATGGTTTATAGGTTGCCGACAGGGCATCGAAAATAGCCAGCGCGACGGCGACGAGCTGCTCGTCCTCCCGCAGCGTCATATGCAATCCGTCCAGGAGGCGTTTGAAGCCGGCGGCCTCGGCGGGAGCCGTGTCCATTTCCTCCAGGTCGATGGCTCGAAGCGTGGCGATAAGGCCGGCAGGAACCTCCTGAGCAAGCTCGAACGAGGCAATCACGACTTCGAAGGTGATGCGCCCGCCAAGATGGGTGAACTCGGCCTCGGGCATGTCGAACCAGACAGTGTCCTGGCGTTTGTCCACCCTGGCGTCGTGGGCCACGAAGACGAGGCGAGCTTCCGGATCAATAAAGCGTCTGACCGCCCAGATCGTCGCCAGCCGGTCCACGTATGGCCGCTCCCTGGTGATCCAGGTTTTGCCGACAAAGTCTTCCCGGCGAAGGGGGGTGATGGCGGGCGCGGCGTCAGTGTCGCGGCCATCCAGGAGATCGGAGAGTTCGTGGAGCAGGGCTGCGGTCCTGCTCCCTTTGCCGCTCGGGAAAAAGTCCCGGGAATGGATCGCTTCCAACCGTCTGCCGCATTTTCGGCGCGTCGAAAGCAGCTCTCGGTCAAGTGAAGTGAGGTCTTTGCCTCTGGCCAAGGCCAGGGCTGTGTGCAGCTCTTCGTCCAGGGCGGCATACTCGGCGTCGCGCTCCCGGGCGAACGTGTCCATAATGGCTTGATCGTCCAGATTGCGGATGGCTTCGGTTTCAAAAAAGAGCGCTTCGCCTTCCGCCTCCTCGACCTCTTGGGCTAACCACGTGAAGTGCTCCGCATGTGCCACGCTGGCAGGCAGGACATAGAGCGAGTTTTTGGCCTGAATAGCGCCGATGGCCTGAAGCCGGCGCCAGACCTTGACGCGGATGGCTTGGCTTTTTGCCGGCAGGGAGAAAGAAAGGACCAGCCATTTATTGTTCTTCATACAAACATATTTGATATATATGAATCATAAGTCAAGCGTGATTTCGAAAGCTCAGCGAGCAAAATCATTTAACAGGCTGAAATAGCTTGCTTAAGTGTCAGGGGAATTTCTTGATGTCGCCAGGAGGGCGTCAAATGAGGACCGGAGATGCCCGGTTTCTTGACCTGAAGGATACGATAGTCGCTGCTTTACGGCCTATGGTGGGGGATGGCGCAGGGTGCATCCTGCTAAACAGGAAGGTGCATCTGACTTGATATTTTCAGGCATTCACAATTATTTAATGATGTTAAGTCCTTGCGGTTGACGCATCCTGCTTCCAAACGAGCAAGAATGAGATGTATGCGTTGAAATAATTGGATATTTTTGATTAGCGGATAACATTTTCCGGTTAATACGACCCAGGCCCGGCCCTTGGCGGTTATCCAGAGGTTAGTCAGCCGGGAGGTTATTCAGCACCTGATTTTCATCTCTTTTTCCGTAAAAGCAAGAGAGTGGGTGCTATGGGCCCACCACGTACCCTGCGCCTAACTGGATAAGCGCGTGGAATATGGTTTGCCTTGCAATGCCTATAAGCTGACAAGCATCATGCCGGCACTTGCCGCCTTGAATCGTCTACGGTAATCCCAAGGCATGGACAGGCTTGCCCCCTCCCAGCGCAGTTTTCTGATGTCAAAGGTTCGAGGAAAGAATACTAAGCCCGAAGAACTCGTCCGCTCCCTACTGCATCGTTTGGGGTTTCGTTTCCGGTTGCACCGCAAGGATCTGCCGGGTACCCCGGACATTGTTCTACCGAAGCACAGGGTAGTTATCTTTGTGCATGGATGCTTCTGGCACCGGCATCATGGCTGCAAAAAGGCCACAACACCTCAAACAAACAAAGATTTTTGGGAGAAAAAATTGGCGCGGAATGTCGAACGGGACATGGAGGTTTCAACGAGACTGATGCAAAATGGGTGGCGTGTCCTTGTGGTATGGGAATGTGAACTGAAAAATCCTATCGATTTGTCAGCACGGTTGTTACGTGAAATTGTGCAGTGCGAAGAATGATCAATTGAGCTTTTGGCGAAGCACTTTTCCGATCGGTTCCCAGTAGATGAGGCGATCGATCTCGTCCAGGAAGCAGTCCTTGTGCTTGCGACGTGCAGCAACGTAGTCGGTAATACTTGGCTTCTTGGAAGTGCGTTCGCTTATGGTCGCCTCCATCGGTTTGGATGGAGAAAGTATATGTCAACTATCTAAACTTACAATGTCTTTATTAATAATTACCGTGCATCGGTCTCTCATCGTAACCGCAAGCGTTTTTCTTTTTGAGCTTCAGACTGAGCGCCTGCTGGGAAATGCCCAGGATGCGCGAAGCCACCGTTTGATTGCCCCCTGCGATGGCCATCGCTTGCTCAATGAGTATGGCGGCAACGCGATTGGTAGTTTCCTTGAGTTTCGGCATGGCCTCCGGATCGAAGCGCAGGTTGGCAAAGGGATCGGTGCTTTCGACCACAGCGGGCGTTGGGATCGGTCCGTTGGTGTCGGCGATATAGGCCTTAAATGACTCCGAGGACAACATTCGCGAGGTATGGCTCGTCAGGGCGTTGGCGATCATGGCCCGCAGTTCGCGGATGTTGCCGGGAAAGGCATAGGCCCGCAGCAGGTTGACCAGTTCTGGATGGTATGTCGGTGTTTTCATGGTGAGTTCCCTGGCTTCCACAGCTAGGAAATGATCGAGGAGGAGCTTGATGTCCTCCAGGCGCTCGCGCAGCGGCGGCAGGCGGACCGTGTGGGTGATCAGGCGGTAGTAGAGGTCCTCCCGGAAAAGGTGCTCAGCTCTCAGCGTATTCAGGTCTTTGAGGGTCGAGGCCAGGATGCGCACGTCCGCCTTCTTCATGGAATCCGAACCAACTGGGAAGTACTCCTGTTCTTGTAACAGTCGCAGCAGCTTGACCTGGGAAACGAGGGGCAGGTCGCCGATCTCGTCCAGGAAAAGCGTCCCGCCGGCGGCCTTTTCCACCAGCCCGGGCCGGGCGTTTTCCGCTCCGGTGAAGGCCCCTCGGACGTGACCGAACAGCGTATCGGCAAACATGGCATCGTCGAAGGCGGCGATATTGACGGCAACGAAGGCGCCCTTGCGGTTGCTCAGGCGGTGCACTGCCCGAGCGATCAGCTCCTTGCCCGTTCCGGTTTCACCGGTGATGAGGATCGGTTTGCTGCTCTTGGCCACTGCCTCGCAATAGCGAAAAATGGTGCACATCCTGGGGCTTCGGGTCACGATCTCGTCGAAGGCGGCTGGCTGCTGCAAGGACTCCTGGAGGAGGGAGGCCCGCAAACGGGCGTTTTCTCGTTCCAGTTCGTTGAACTCGAGGCAGGTACGCACCCGGCTCTTGAACTGTTCCAATTCGACCGGCTTGAGGATGTAGTCTGTGGCCCCGTTGCGCATGCACTCGACAACGGAATCGATCTCGTTGACAGCGGAAACGATGATGACCGGCGTCTCGGGGATGCGACGCCTGATCTCGACGAGCAGTTCTCCGCCGCTGAGGTGAGGCATGATCAAATCGAGCAGAATCAATTCAACCTTGTGCCCTTCCAAAAAGGACAGGACGTTGCGGCTGTCCTCAATGGCGACGACATTGGTATAGCCGGCGGTGGCTAGAGCAACCTCGAAACCGTCGAGAGCGGCGCGTTCGTCGTCTACGACGACGATGGGATAGGCGGGATTGCGTTGCAGAGGCATGATGCACACTCCTTGCGAACCGTTCTTCATGAGCGCGCGGCGGGAAATGTCAGCACCACGCGGGTGCCTTCCCTGGGGACGGATTCGATGGTCAGCGTCCCGCCGTGTTCTTTGACGATGCCAGTTGAAACCGAAAGCCCGAGTCCGGTGCCGCCACGGTCCCTTTTGGTGGTAAAGAAGGGGTCGAGCACGTGGTCGAGATCTTCCGGGGGAATGCCGCACCCTTGGTCGTTGATTTCGAAGACGACAGAATCCCCCTCCCGAAAGGTTCGAATATGAATCGTCGCGCGGCGGGTGCGCAGGGACTGGTAGGCGTTCTGGATGAGGTTGATGAGCACCTGCTCGATGCGCAGCATGTCGCCCTTGAAAAGCGGCAGGTCCTCCCCTTTGTCCACCCGCAGATCGTTTGTCGCTTTCCGTAGTCCATTGGCCAGCAGCTCCAGGGAGGTGGCCAGGGCCTTGTTGAGGTCCACGTCTCCAGTCATATCCAACGGCGTCTGTTTGGCGTATTCCTTCAGGTTGTGCACGATGCCCGAGACACGCACGGCGCCCTGGTGGATGCCCTTGAGGAGCTTTTCGACGCCCGTGCGCGCCGAGGCGTAGGGCATCTTCCCTATCCAGAGGTCCGGCGAAGTGCCGTAGCGCTCGTCCATGAGCTTGACGACATCATGCCAAACTTCCTGGATAATACCCGAATTGAGCATGATGAAGCTGATGGGGTTGTTGATCTCGTGTGCCATGCCCGAGACGAGGATGCCGAGCGAAGCCATCTTGTCCGCTTGCCGAATGGATTCGTAGCTTTTTTTCAGTTCCTCTGTTCGATGGCGTACCTGGGTCTCCAGGTTCTCGTTGAGCTCCCGGAGTCGGTCCTCGCTCATACGCAGGTTCTCTTCGGCCAGCTTATGTTCCGTGATGTCGTTGAGTAGCCAGATGGATCCATCTTTCAGGCAGCCCGGATTGACGGCATTGATGGACAAGATGGACCAGTGGCTGCGATCCTGGTCGTTCGGGCCGGGCAGGGCAAGGGTGAACTTCTTTCCGTTGCCAGGGCTGGTCTGCGCTTCCTGAATGAGCCTGTGGTACAGCGCCTCGTCGTTAAGGATCATACTGGCGTGGAGGCAACAGTCCCGCCGGTCTTCAGGAATGCCGCTATAAATTGAAAATTGTTTATTTTTCCATATGATATAGTCGTTTTTGACATAGGCAATGCCGATTGTCGCATTCTCCAGGATGAGCCGTTGCAGTTGCTCGGTCTCTTCTAGGGCGGCGCTGATTGTCTGACGCCTTTTGCCCTCGTTCTCAAGTTCCTGGATATACTTGTCCAACTCGTCCTCGGCGTGAAGCCGGTATTCCTGAATCAGCGAAAACCACCATGTCCACATGCCGGTGATCGCCAGGGCAAAGGCAAAAAGAGTAACGAAAACACTGACTGGTACCCCGTCACGCAAGGTCATGGCGAAATAGGCGTAGATCAGGGCGAATACGACCGTGAGCACGCCGGCGGCGCTGCCGAAGTAGACGCCGAAGATTTTCAGCCTGCGCCAGAGGTGGGGAGACACATGTGGGGGGGAGGCGTCCGGGCGCGACAAGGTTTTTGCTGTGCGGGACCGTTTGCAGATGCCCTTGCAGACGCTGTCGAGGGAGCAGCACAGCGAGCAGACGTATTCGCCGTAAGCCGGGCAAAGGACGATGTCCGCCGCTTCGTAGTCCTTATTGCAGGAAGTGCAGGTGATGCTCCGGCCGGCGTCCGGGGGGGCGGCCTTGCGGGCCAGGTAGTAGCGCCCTTTCGTCAGGGCGGCGATGACGAGGGCGGCGGCGATGGACACGATCAGAGCGGCCGGGGCGGAGAAGGCTTTGATGGACATGCCGAGAAGGCCGAAGTGGCCGAGGAGGGCGGCGGCGAAGCCGATGGCCATGGCCCCGAAACCCACAGGGTTGATGTTGTAAAGGTTGGCACGTTTGAATTCGATATGGGCCGGACTGACGCCAAGGGGTTTCAGTATGGCCAAGTCGGCGAATATGGCCCCGATCCAGGCCATTGCGAACATGGCGTAAATAAGTAGGATGGAATTGAGGATATAAAGCAGGCCGAACTGCATGATAAGGATGGCCAGGACGATATTGAGGATGATCCATATGGCCCGCCCTGGATGGCTATGGGAAATGCGGGAAAAGAAGTTGGACCAAGCCAGGGAGCCGGCATAGGCGTTGGTGACGTTGATCTTCACTTGGCAAACGATGACAAACAGGACCGTGACGGTCAGAGCCATGCGGGGATTCGCAAAGACTTGTTCAAAGCCGAGGAGATAGAGGAGCACTGGGTCCGTGGCCACGGAGCGGGAATAGCCGATCTGGCTGATGCAGTAGACGGCTAAAAACGAACCACACAGCAACTTGATGCCGCCGGGGACGATCCAGCCCGGGCCGGCGCTGACCAAAGCCAGCCACCAACGGTACCTGTTTTCCGATTTCTTGTCCGGCAGGAATCGCAAGTAGTCCACTTGTTCTCCGATCTGGGCGATCAATGCAAAGCCGACCGACATAGCGCTGCCGTAAAGGAGGGGGTCGAAGACATCGGATTGATGCCCGATGCCGGCGAAATGGGTCCAGACGGCGATGGCGTCGGGTTTCTTGCCGAGGATGTACAGGAAGGGCAGGAACGAAAGACTGATCCAAATCGGCTGGGTGTACAGTTGCAGTCCGTTGATGACGGTGATGCCGTAAAAGACCAAGGGGATGATGATGATCGAACTGAGCAAATAACCAACGGCCACCGGCATGCCAAGGCCCAGTTGCAGGGCCTTGGCCATGATGGTCGCTTCGATGGCGAAAAAGATGATGGTGTAGGAGGCATAAATCAGGGAGGTGATGGTCGAGCCCAGATAGCCGAAGCCCGCGCCCCGGGTGAGGAGGTCGATGTCGACATTGTATCGGGACGTGTAATAGGCGATCGGCAGGCCGGTGAGGAAGATAATCGCAGCGACGGTGAGGATGGCCAGGGTCGAGTTGGTGAAGCCGTAGTCGATGACCAGCAGGGCGCCGATGGCTTCAAGAGCCAGAAAGGAGGTTCCGCCCAGGGCCGTGTTGGCCAGGAGCCATTCCGGCCAGCGCCGAAACGAACTGGCGGCGTAGCGTAGGGAATAGTCCTCGATAGCTTCGTTGGCGACAAAGGCATTGTAGGTTTGCTGCCGCCTGAGGACCTTCAGAGAGTGCTTCATGCCTATCCATGGTGCGGCGGTTGGCCAGCGGGTTATCAGGCGTGCGCTCGGAGCGACCAAGTTCCCATTGCTCTTCGAAGCACTCCGCCCGGCGGGTGCGGCCAGACGTTCCGGACCGAACTCGTGGCAGTGCCCCAAATGTGGGCGCGGCTTCCGGCGATCTGTTCGGCCTGGTCCTCTGGTGTTCCCTGGTCATTCTCGGTTACCAGTGCCGCCGAGGGAAAAAATCGTCCAGCAATTCAGAAAGCGCATCAATAAGCATGATAACAATATTATCAGACACGAAAACAAGGGGCAAGATTCTGCCGGCGAGGCGTTTGTCTATAAATGAGTCGAAAACATTTCGCTATGAGCGTTGTGCAAGAGAACATCATGGCCTGCGCAATATTTTTCCAGACAGCCGGTGGAACAAAAATCGAATAGTCTCTCATGCTGGCCCGGCAGGGCCAGCCCTACGAAGGAAATGCCGTTCGATTCAACGGTCTGGAAGCGCAAACCGCATTGGTCGCATGTCTTGACTTGTTCCAAAAGGTAGTGCCGCAGGCAGCGTTCCGAGCAACACGGCACGTCGCCCTGAAGACGGGAATCCACCTGCATGGACTTGCCGCACACGGCGCAATGCGTTTCCATCTTGTCTCCCAGAAGATTGGCGCCGCACACCGGGCAGAAATGCAATGGCCGCGATGTCGCGACACGTCCGCATCGAGGACAGGCCTGAGCAAGCGGCCCGTCGCAATATGGGCAAACCGGTTTGGCTTCCATTGGATCGGCAATGGCGTAGACTGCATGAAAGCCCGTTTCGACTTGGGATATCCGGAGAAATGCGCATAACGGGTTGGCGCAATAGCGGTATGTGTGTCCTTCGCCGCTCATGGAGGGTCTCCAGGGGATTTGATCAGGTTTCCGTCGGCAGGGGCGCGCCGCCGCGAGACGCGCGCCCCTGCCGGATGCCACCCAGTGGCTACGACGGCAGAACGGCTCCGGCCTCCGCCAAGCGGAGGTTGTGTTCGGGCGTACCGCATTTTTCCGCCGGCACTTCCTTCAGGTTCTTAAACAGACTGCCCGCGAACAGGAAAAACCAGGTGACCATGATGAACGGCCAGGTCAGGGCTGGCATGCCGATGGGTGAGAGGAAGACGCTGATGGAGGCGGTGGCGATGGCCCCGAGGATCATGCAGCCCAGGGCGTAGACGGTCGACTTCCAGGTGAGGAAGTAGAAGACGCCGCCCAGGGCGATGGCGCACAGCACGGAATTGTAGCCGTAGAGGCCAAGGCGCAGGGGTGTTTCCCCCGCTCCAAGGGCCAGTCCCGTCAGAAGCCCGACCAGGGAGCCCAGGACCGCGAATACGGCGGAGATCCGCGAATTGGCCAGGATGGCCGCAATGAAGACGATGCCGGTGACGATGTTGTCCTGGAACATCACCTCGGCCACGCCTTTGGCCACGCCTTCGAACAGGGCCATGGCGGCAAAGCCGCCGGCGGCGGCGATTGCGTGGGGATCGGGCACGATAGGGGCGATCAGCGATCCCGGGGTCAGGACCGCGAACCGGTACACGCCGAACATCAGGAGCCAGGTGGCGAGAACGAAGGGCGCGGTCAGGGCGGGAACGCCCCATTTGGAGAGGAAGCGCATCAGCGAGGCCATGATGATGGTGGAGAAGGCCCCGTTGACGATCACATAGACGAGAAGGACCGGGTCGAAGACGAAGTAGAAAGGCAGGGCAATGCCGGCCAGGGTGCCGTTGAAGCCAAAAAGGCCCGCTTTGATGGCGTCCCGGTCCGCGCCGAGGAGGTGGGCGGTCAGGGTCGAGGCCATGGTGCCGAGCACGGCGCAGACGCCGAGGGTGACGGAGTTGTAGAAGATTCCGGCGAAGAACAGGAACCCGGTGATCGGACTGTTCTGGAACATGACCTGTCCGCAGCCGCGGCAGACGGAATCGAGAAACGACACGAAGGGGTTGTTGAGTAGCGTCGAATCGGTGGTCATGGCGATATCCCACTTTCCGAGGAGGGCGTCGGGCCGGTCCTCAGGTTCTTTTTGCTTCCGCTTTTTGCTGGTCGCGCTCCTGGGATCTGGCCAGAGCGCCCATCATGTCCTTTTGCCAATGGTCTGCATGACGGTAATACATCATGGAGGGAATCCGCCGGGTATCGATGGACCGACAGTTCGGGCACATCGCCGCCGTCGTCTCGCCCATGGGGGCCAGCACTTCGAATTCCGACTGGCATTCCCGACAAAAGTAATCGTAAAGGGGCATTGTGGAACTCCTTCTTGGCCTTGTGGCCTTTGCTTGAAGCCAGAATCGTGCCGGCCGTGGCAGCCGTGACCAACCCCCGGTTTTCCTTGACTGAATCCGTTGCCGGGAGTGTGCTTCTTCCGGTCCCCACCAGTTTTCTTGTGGCCGCCTGTCGGGTTACGGCCAGGAGCGGCTTTTTTGCGCCCGGCGCGGGTACAAGCGGGCGGCCTTTCCACAAGAAAACTGGTAGGGCTTTATCGTGTGGCGTTTCCCTTGCCGGCGGCGTTTACGCCGAGACGCCCTCCTCGTTCTGGTGCTGCGCGTACCATTGCCGTTTGGCCTTGATCTCCTTGGCCATCAGGCAAGACACCAGGAAGGCGACAGCCAGAAATCCAGCGAAGATGTGCAGGGTCGTCGTGTAGCTTCCGGTGGCTTCGAGCACTTTGGTCACGATGGTCGGCCCGACGATGCCGGCGATGCCCCAGGCCGTGAGTTCGAAGCCGTGGATGGTGCCGAGCTGCTTGGTGCCGAACATGTCGCCGAGGAAGGCCGGCAGGGTGGAAAACCCGCCGCCGTAGCAGGTTATGATCAGCATGATCAGGCACTGGAAGGCAAAGGCGTCGGAGACTGTGGACAGGGTCAGGAAGGCAACGACCTGGATGACGAAAAAGGCCATGAAGGTGACCGGGCGTCCGATGATGTCGGAAAAGCTGGCCCAGCCGATCCTTCCGCCTCCATTGAAGAGTCCCATCAGCCCGACCATGGCCGCGGCCTGCATGGCGCTCATGCCCGTAACCTCTTGGGCCATGGGCGAGGCCACCGAGATCAGGGCGATGCCGCAGGTAATATTGATAAAAAGCATGACCCACATGAAGTAGAAGCGCTTCGTGCGGATGGCCTCCTTGACGGTCATCTGGGCCAGGTCCCGTCGCACGGCCCGTTTCGGGGCGGTTTCGGCTTCCGCCCCGGCCGGTGCCTCGCGCATGCCCTTGGGCAGCCACCCCTTGGGCGGCGGCGCGATATACAGGGAGGAGCAGGTGATGAGACAGAAGTAGACCACGCCAAGCAGGATGTAGACTTTCCAGATGTCCATGAGCTGGAAGAGTTTGGCCATGATGGGGCCAAACAGCATGGCCGCGAATCCGAAGCCCATGATGGCCATGCCCGTGGCCAGGCCGCGCCGGTCCGGGAACCATTTGACAAGGGTGGACACTGGCGTGATGTAGCCGACGCCGAGGCCGATGCCGCCGATCACGCCGTAGCACAGGATGAAAAGCGGCAGGGAGCCGTATTTGACTGCGAGCCCGGAACCGATGATGCCCAGGGAATAGAACACCGCAGCCAACCGGCCGGAGTTGCGGGGGCCCATGCGCTCCACCCAGGGGCCGAGGAACGCGGCGGAAAAGCCGAGAAAGAGGATGGCAATGCTGAAGGCGAAGGTCACGTCGCTTTTGAGCCATCCGTGGAGTCTGTTGAGGGGAATGGTCATAACGCTGTAGGCGTAGACCGAACCGATAGAGAGATGTATGCCAACGGCTGACAATGCTATCAGCCAGCGATTTTTAACTTTTCCCATAAGAACCTCTGTTTGGAAGCCTTCTGCCTCCCTCAGGCGGCGCACTGTTTTCCCGTTGCGCCCCGGCCTGCTGTCCGCCGCTGTTCCCTCAAGGATGTGTGGGCGAGGACGCAAGGCGAATCGCCCGGGGAAGGGGGGTGCCACGGGAAGGCGACGCCCGAGGCCGCCTTCCCGTTTGCAACTTCTCGGCGGAATGGGCGTTCTAGAGCCCGAAACGGCCGCCCTTGGTCGGATAGCCGTAGAAGGAGCCGTCCTTGACGCGGATCTTGTCTTCCCAGGGCAGGTGGTACTCGCCCTTGGCGAAGTCCTTGATCCATGTATAGGGACATTCCTTGACGCCACCGGGAACGGCGACGTAGCCGCGGGTGCCGACGTTGAAGATGTTGTTTTCCAGAGCCCAGTCGGTTCGCGCTTGATCGGCCATCTTCGGATAGACTTCGCCGGTCACGATTTCCCAGGGATTGCGATGGCCCTGGACGAGGGTGGTGCCGTCGAAGTTGGTGATCTGGCCTTCGCCGAAGTAGTAGAAGACGCCGTCGTAGCCGGCCAGGTTGACGGCTGCGGTGTACATCAGGTTGTGCCAGGCGTTGGAGCGGTTGGTCAGGATCCACTGGTCGTTGACCTGGGTGCTGTAGCCGGAGATGCGGATGTAGACGTTGCAGCCCTTGTAGGCGGCTTCGCGGGCCTGCTCAGGAAACATGCCGTCATGGCAGATGCACAGGGACAGCTTGCTGCCGCCCGGGCCGTCGCACACCGGCTGTCCGAGGTCACCGGGCAGCCAGGGCTCTACCGGCACCCAAGGATTGAGCTTGCGGTACTTGAGGACGATCTCGCCCTTGTTGTTGATGATGATGGCCGTGTTGTAGGGCATCTTCGAGGGGTCGGGGTTGCGTTCCATAAGAGAGAAGACGCCCCAGATGTCGTTTTCCTTGCAGGTCTGGGCGTACTTTTCCGTGACGGGGCCGGGAACGTCCAACAGGAACTCGTCGGTCACCCACTTCTTGGTGTTGAGACCCTGGGTGCTGTACTCAGGCCACACGATGAGATCCATTCCAGGATAGCCAGCCTTCGTATTGGCCGTCGCTTCGCAGATCCTGTCGATGCTGGCTTCGATGTCGCGCTTGGAGTTGACGACAGGGACGGGGTACTGGATAAGGCCCATCAACATGCCTTCCGTAGGACGGCTTACGCTACCGATGCTTCCCATACAGCTTCTCCTTTGTACGATGGCGTTTTGAGGTTGAAATGCACTTAAACTCGTTGATATGGCCAACCTCTTTTGTGAAAGCTATAGCCATAATCATGCCAACAGCCATCGGTGTGAGGAAAAAGCCTGTGTTCCAGTCAAATGCCTCCATGAAGTCGATCTCGACTATTGGCGTTGCTACAAAAAAATAAGTAGCCGAAAGACTCTTCCTTCCTGAAAACGGCCTGAGACCGCCAACAGCGTGGGACACATTTTCTTGTGTTCACAAATTCCTGGAGGGGGGTTCGCCAACCTGCTGCGCCTGCGTAGCGCATTGGCATGGACTTGCACCCGATAATGCCAGCGTGTCCTACGCCTTGCTTGGAAACAACGCCGCGGCTTCTTGTTGAACGCTCGTCGTCTTATCTTATTGTCGCAGCTAATGATTTTTTCTTGGGGCGTCGCATGAGGGGGCCGACACCGGATCATCCCTGCACTTGCGGGGAACGCTGGTGCTGAAGGTTGCAGATATTGCATATGTTTTTAGTGGTTCGAAAGCAGCAAAATACGAACTGATGAATTGTTCGTAGTCTTAATCGATTGGCAAGGCCGGCGAGTGGCTCCGGAAAGCGGAAGAGAATATGCTTAACATGATGAAATTAAAAGATATTAAACGATATAGGCGAAGCGCGCAAAACGCACTCCCGCATCCTTCTTGCCGTATGGCTGGTCGCCTCTCTTGCGGCGGCATTGTGCGGAAAATTGACCATGACGGAGGAATAGACTATCTAGCCACAGTCACGGCAATGTCCTGCGGCTTGCGGAAACAAGGTCAGTATCATGAGCATACTCGTGACAAATTGCCGCATGCGCGATGCAGTATTTATGCAATGTATGGCGTAGTGCGCAATACGGACTGCGAGGAGGTGCAGTAATACAGTAAAGATTGCGCTTTTCTTCGGGTATGCTTCATCAGCACGCATATTTTTGAAATAAGGTCGTACCAAACAGCTTCATGTCCTCCTCAAAACAAAGGCACGAAGGCATAGACCTCCTCAAGGTCGTCTGCTGCTTTTCCGTCATACTCCTGCACGCCCTCGTCTACCGGGTGGAGCGCTACGACGGTTCCACGGAGTGGATGCTCGCGAACATCCTCAGCGCCGCGACGCGCGAGGCCGTTCCCGTCTTCTTCATGGTCAGCGGCGCGTTCATGCTCCGCAGCGACATCGGCTCCCTCGGGCGCTACTTCGCAAAAGCAGCGACACGCTACGCCGTGCCGCTGCTCGGGGGGCTGGTCGCCTACAAGCTGCTGGCGCTCTCCCAAGGCGACGCAAGCCCGCTTCTCTCCGGCGTCCTCTACAACGTCCGCGCAAGCATAGGCTTCCATCTCTGGTTCATGTGGACCTTCCTCGGCCTGGCGCTCGTCGTGCCGCTGCTGCGCCCCATGGTCGCCAAGCCGCGCGACCGGGCGCTTTTCCTCGGCCTGTGGCTGCTCTATTGCGTCGCCGAACCCTGGATGGGCATGGCCGGGCTGAACTTGCCCGTGGACAACATGCTTTTCGTGCGCAACACCGGCTACTTCGTGGCCGGCTACGCCCTTTTCGCCTGGACGCGGCAGATTCCGGCCGGGCTCCTCGCCGCCGGCATCGTCGCCAGCGTGGCCGCGACGGCCGCACTGACCGCCGTCTGGTCCGCAGCGTCCGGTTCGCTCGCCTTGATTTTCTACGAAGGCCCGTCCCCCTTCCTCGCGCTCTACAGCGCCTGCGCCTTCAAGTGGGCGTCGCAGCAAAAGTGCGCGCCCTGGCCGGGCGTCATCCGCCGTTTGTCCGGCGCCACGTTCACGGTCTACATCTATCACGTTTTGGCTCTGTCCCTGCTTTCCCGCTGGCTCGGGCCGACCACGCTTTTCATGCGCGTGTGCGTTCACACCCCGCTCGCATTCGCCGCCTGCGTGGGCCTGCATTTCCTCGGCCGCCGCATCCCCGTGCTGCGGCTTTTCTTCAAAGGATAGTTTCTTCCGGCGCTTGCGGCGTCGCCGCAGGCGCCGGACGGCGGCGGCCCGGGCAGGGCGCTTGCCGGCCCTGCGCCGCGCAGTGCCGCTTCCTTTCGCTCCTGCTGTGCATCCCTCAGACATCGCTTGTCTTTTCTTTTAAATGCCGCCGGCGCGCTGGCGTTCCGGGCGTGCGTCGTATGGGGCGCTCTCAGAAACATTCTTATCAAGACTGAAACAAAAGATCAGACCATTTGCGGCGGCGCAAAACAATATTCAAGGCTCAAAAAATGGCAGGCTTGCGAATGATAACGTATTTAGGCTGGATTTTTGGGGATGCTTTACAAATTCGTGCAAAAGCCCCGTGAGGCACATGGCGAGGGAGTCGCGAATTTGAGAAGAACTGTTGACGGGTTTGTTTTACACTTGTATCAAGTTCTGAAAAAAGTACGCGCATCCGACATCCCGCGCGACCCAAAGGCGGAGGGCTCCCCATGACGGGCTTCGACGAGGAGGAAAACCAGCTGATCTCCCGGGTCGCCTGGCTCTATTTCCATGAAGAGCTCACCCAGGGCGAGATCGGCGAACGGCTCGGCCTCACCCGCCTCAAGGTCAACCGCCTGCTTCAGGCGGGCCGCGAGGCCGGGCTCATCCGCGTCGTCATCAACACCGCCTTTCGCGACTGCGTCGCCCTCGAAGGCGAACTCGCCCGCGAATTCGGCCTGACCCGCGCCATCGTCGTGCCCACCCCCGAACGCGGCGGGCAGCACTTCTACGAAACCATCGGCCGCCCGGCCGGGGAATACGCCTCGCAGCAGCTGAAAGACGGCCAACGCCTGGGCGTCGGCTGGGGACATACCATGCGCGCGGCCATAAACGGCCTGGTCATCCGCAGCCTGCGCGGCATTTCCGTCACCTCGCTCTACGGCGGCGTGCCCCGCAGCCCGGTCAATCCCTTCGATTCCACGGCCATGTTCGCCCGCAAACTCCAGGCCGAGGTCTGCAACCACCTGCCCGCGCCCATGTTCGTCTCCACCCCGGAGGTGCGCGAAACCATCGCCGCCCAGCCCTTTTTCCGCACCTTCTACAAGGAGGCCCTGGACGTGGACATGATCCTCACCGCCGTCGGCGACATGACCGCCCAGGCCACCAACATCGCCCTGGGCGCCATCACCACGGAGCAGCGCCGCGACCTGGCCCGGGCCGGCGCGGTGGGGGAATTTTTCGGCCGCTTCCTGGACGCGGACGGCAACGTGCTGGACCACGAGGTCAACAGCTGCAGCATGTCCCCGGATTTCGCGGGACTTTGCAAGGTCCCCCACAGCATCCTCGTCTCCGGCGGCATGGCCAAAACGCCCATCCTGCAAGCCGTGCTGCGGCGCGGCTACGTCCATGTCTTCGTCACGGACGCGGCCACGGCCCGCAGCCTGCTCAACCCTTAAGCCAAGGCGGGAGCCATGGACAGACAGGAACACCTCGGCCGTCTGCAAGACGGCGAACTCTTCGACCTGCTCGTGATCGGCGGCGGGGCCACCGGTTGCGGCATAGCCCTCGACGCGGCCACCCGCGGCCTGCGCGTCGCCCTTGTCGAGCGCGACGATTTCGCCCAGGGTACGAGCAGCAAGAGCACCAAGCTCGTGCACGGCGGCGTGCGCTACCTCGAAAAAGCCATCCTCAAGCGCGACAAGGAACAGTTCGACCTCGTACGCGAGGGCCTGCGCGAGCGCGGCCGGCTGCTCAAAAACGCCCCGCACCTGGCCCACGGCATTCACCTGATGACCCCGGTGAAAAGCTGGTTCCAGGCTGCCTACATCTATATCGGCCTGGTGCTCTACGACCTCCTGGCCGGCCGGCTTTCCCTGGGCCACAGCCGCCTCGTCGGCCGTGCCACGGCGCAAAAGCTCTTTCCGCAGCTCGACCTCGACGGCTACAAGGCCGCGGTCATCTACGCCGACGGCCAGTTCAACGACGCGCGCATGGCCGTGACCCTGGCCCGGACAGCCGCCTCCTACGGGGCGGTGTGCGCCAACCAGGTGGAAGTGACGGGGCTGGTCAAGGAGCAGGGCCGCGTCCGGGGCGCGCAGGTGCGCGACAGGCTCTCCGGCAAGACCTGGACCATCGGCGCCAAGGGCGTGCTCAACGCCACCGGCCCCTTCGCCGACGCCATCCGGCGCATGGACGATCCCGACGCCCCGAGCATGCTCAAGGTCAGCTCCGGCATCCACATCCTGCTCGCCTCCGGCACCGTGCCCCGGGATCTGTCGCTCATGATCCCGAGCACCGAGGACGGCCGCGTGCTGTTCATGATCCCCTGGCAGGGGCACGTGCTCTTCGGCACCACCGACGAACCGGCCGATATCGCCGTCGATCCGGTGCCGGAGAAAAAGGACGTGGACTACCTGCTGCGCTACGCCAGCGCCTATCTGCGCCGGCCGGTGACCCGAGACGACGTCCTGGCCGTATGGAACGGCCTGCGGCCGCTGGTCTTCGACCCGAAGAAAAACAGCACCCAGGAGCTGGCCCGCACCCATGTCCTGACCAAGAGCCCGTCGGGGCTGCTCACCATGGCCGGGGGCAAGTGGACGAGCTACCGCGCCATGGCCGAGGACGCCGTGGACGCGGCCTGCGCCACCTTCGGGCTGTGCGGCGGGCGCGCCTGCGTGACCAGGGAGCTGCGCCTGATCGGGTCGCGGGCATACTACCCCGACGCCTGGCAGGACCTGGTCGTGCGCGAGGACGTCGCCCCGGCGCTGGCCCGGTCGCTTTTTTCCCTCTACGGCGACGAGGCGGCGGAAGTGCTGCGCCTGGGCCGGGAAGAGGGCCTTCTTGAGCCCATCCATCCCGAGCATCCCTACATCGGCGCGGAAGTCGCGTTCGCCGTGCGCCGGGAAATGGCGGTGCGCCTTGGCGACGTGTTGCTGCGGCGGCTGCCCTTGGGGCTTGTCGACATGCGCCATGCCGCGGAAGCGGCCCCGGCCGTGGCGCGGATCATGGCACGGGAACTCGGCTGGGACGAGGCCCGTTGCGCAAACGAGGTGGAGAGCGCCCGCCGGCTGCTCGCGGCCTGGTATTCCGGGGATGCCGCATCGGCGGATCGGCGGGCGGACGCTGTGGTTGAGGCTGGCCTGGGTAATCAGTCCTTTTCCCGCCCGGAAGGAAAAGGGTCAACGGTCGAAGCGCTGTAGGAGGGGTGTGCCATGCAAGAGTCGTCACTTGGCAAGGAGATGTTTTCCGAACTGTTGGGGACCATGGTCCTCATCATCTTCGGAGCCGGCAGTGTCGCCATGAAGGTCTTTTTCGGCGAGGCGCTCAACATTTCCTGGGACACGATCACGTTCGGTTGGGGTTTGGGCGTTTTTTTCGGGGTGCTCGCCAGCCTGCGCTCCGGTGCGCACATCAATCCCGCCGTGACGCTGGCGCTCGCCCTCACGGGTCGTTTCCCCTGGGGCAAGGTGTTGCCCTACTTTCTGGCCCAGACCGTCGGCGGCTTCCTCGGCGCGGCCATCGTATTCCTGGATTTCAAGGCCAAATGGCTGCTCTTTGACCCGGCCCTGGTCAAGACGGCCGGCATCTTCTGCACTTTCCCGGCCGTGCCCGGCTTCTGGCCCGGTTTCATCGACCAGGTCATCGGCACCGCCGTGCTCATGTTCGGCATCCTCTCCATCGGCGACTTCGGCGCGAAGAACAAAGTGCCCTGGATCGGCCCCGTGGCCGTGGCCATGCTCGTCATGGCCATCGGCATGAGCCTTGGCGCCATGAACGGATACGCCATCAATCCCGCCCGCGATTTCGGCCCCCGTTTCTTCGCGCTGGTGGCCGGCTTCACCCAGCCCAACCTGATGGATCTGGGCATCGTGCTCGTCCCCATCCTCGGACCCCTCGTCGGCGGCCCGCTCGGTGCGTTCGTCTACGACAGGACCACCGGAGCGCTCAACAAGGACCCCAATGTCGATTATTGCGAAGACGGCGCGCAGGAGTGCAAGGAGTGCAAGTCATGAGCAAGTACGTTCTCGCCCTTGACCAGGGCACGACCAGTTCCCGGGCGATCCTTTTCACGCGCGAAGGCGACATCAAGCAGATCGCGCAAAAGGAGTTCACGCAAATCTATCCCCAGCCCGGCTGGGTGGAGCACAACGCCAACGAGATCTTCGACACCCAGTCCTTCGTCATGAGCGACTGCCTGGGCCAGGCAGGGGTCGAGGCTTCGGAAGTGGCGGCCGTCGGCATCACCAACCAACGCGAGACCACCGTGGTCTGGGACAAGGCCACGGGCGCGCCCATCCACAACGCCATCGTCTGGCAGGACCGCCGCACGGCCGGCTTTTGCGACGAGCTCAAGGCGCGCGGCCTGGAAGGCCTCATCCGCGACAAGACCGGCCTCGTCATCGACGCCTACTTCTCCGGCACCAAGGTCAGATGGATGCTGGACAACGTGCCCGGGGCCAGGGCCAAGGCCGAAAAGGGCGAGTTGCTCTTCGGCACCGTCGATTCCTGGCTCATCTGGAACCTGACCAAGGGCGCGGTCCACGTCACCGACGCTTCCAACGCCAGCCGCACCCTGCTTTACAACATCCACACGGGCGCGTGGGACGACGAACTGCTCGCCATCCTCGACGTGCCGCGCGCCATGCTGCCGCGCGTGAGCCAGTCCTCGGAAGTGGTGGGCGAGGTGCATCCCGAGTTCCTGGGCCGCGCCCTGCCCATCGCCGGCAACGCCGGCGACCAGCAGGCCGCGACCTACGGCAACGCCTGCCTGAGCGAAGGCATGGCCAAGAACACCTACGGCACCGGCTGCTTCATGCTCATGAATACCGGCACGAACGCCCGGCCGAGCAACAACAACCTCCTGACCACCGTGGCCTGGGCCACGCCCACGGGCCGGCACTACGCCCTGGAAGGCAGCGTCTTCATCGCCGGCGCGGTGATCCAGTGGCTGCGCGACGGCCTTGGCATCATCAAAAGCGCTCCCGAGGTGGAACAGCTCGCCCTGTCCGTGCCGGACAATGGCGGCGTCTACCTCGTGCCCGCCTTCGTCGGGCTTGGCGCGCCGCACTGGGACCAGTACGCGCGCGGCACCATGGTCGGCATCACGCGCGGCACGACCAAGGCCCACATCGCCCGGGCGGCCCTGGAATCCATCGCCTTGCAGACCTACGACATCATGACCTGCATGCAAAAAGACGCCGGCATCAAGCTCGGAACCCTGCGCGCCGACGGCGGGGCCACCCGCAACAACCTGCTCATGCAGTGCCAGGCCAACGTCCTCGGCGTGCCGGTGGAACGGCCCCGGGTGACCGAGACCACGGCCCTTGGCGCGGCCTATCTGGCCGGTCTGGCCGTCGGGTTCTGGAAGAGCGAGGACGAGATCGCCGCCATGTGGCAGCTCGACCGCCGCTTCGAGCCGAACAAGGATCCGGCCGAGCGGGAGAAGCTGATCGCGGGCTGGCAGCGCGCCGTGGAACGCAGCCGGCGCTGGATCGAGGCCTAGCAAATTGCCCTGACCTCGCGGCCCGGCTTGCCGTGGGCCTGGTCGCGGGGAAACCCATGCGCGTGGCGGCATGGCTTCGGCCATGCCGCCTTTTTTCGTGCCCGGCCGCAAAGGTGTCCGTAGGACAGGGCGTTGCAGGCCGTGAAAGCGGCGTCGGCGCGTTAGGGGGAGGCGCGTCTAGGCATCGAGGGCGGCTTCGAGGATGGCGGCCAGTTCCGCCTCGGTCAGGGCCACGGGATTGCCCTGCATGCTGCTGGCGCGGGCGGCCTTTTCCACGACGGCCAGGATGTCGGCCCTGGTCACGCCGAGCGCGGCCAGGGACGGGGCGTCGAGTCGGCGGCAGGTCGCGGCCAGCCAGGTTGCGGCGTCCTCGGGCGTGGCGGATGGCGCGCCGGTAACAAGCGCGGCCGCTTCCGCGTAGGCGGCAAGGGCCGGGGAGCCTTGATCGCGCGCGCGAAGCGCCCGGATGTTGGCCGCGGTGACAAAGGGCAGCAGGCTCGCGCACACCTGCCCGTGCGGCGCGTCGAAAAGGCCGCCCAGGGGCGCGGCGAATCCGTGCACGGCTCCGAGCTTGGCGTTGGCCAGGGCCATGCCGCCCCAAAGGCTCGCCAGGGCCATGTCCTCGCGCGCGGCCAAGTCCGTTCCGTCCGCATAGGCCGCGGGAAGCGCCCGTGCGGCGCGGCGCAGCCCCTCGCGGCACAGGGCGTCGGTCATGGGGTTGGCCTTCGCGGACACGAACGCCTCCAGGAGCTGGGTCAGGGCGTCGAGGCCCGTGGCCGCCGTGACGGCGGGCGGCATCGTGGCGGAAAGCAGCGGATCGACCAGGGCAAGTTCGGGCAAAAGCATTGGCGAGCGCAGGCTGACCTTCACCCGCGCCTCGGGCACGGTCAGCACGGCGTTGGCCGTGGCCTCGGCCCCGGTGCCGGCCGTGGTCGGCGCGGCGAAAAGGGGCAGGGGGCGTTCGCTGAGCGGCTGGCCCGCGCCGACCACTTCCAGATAGGTAAAGACATCCTCCCTGTTGGTCGCAAGCGCCGCCACGGCCTTGGCCGTATCCAGCGCGCCGCCGCCGCCAAGGCCGAGGACGAGGTCGCAGCCGGCCTCGCGCGCAATGCACGCGCCGGCAACGGCCGTTTCCACGCCGGGTTCGCCGGCGACGGGATAGACCGTTACGGCTAGGCCTGCCGCGCGCAAGGCGTCGAGCAGCGCTTTGTGCCGGTCCGGGGTCGCGCCCGTGACCACGAGGGGCGCGCGGCCGCGCCGGGCCACGTGTTCGGGCAACTGCCGGGCCGTGTCCCGGCCGAAGACGATTTTGCCTGGCGTCTGGAAGGTGAACTGCATAGCGCACTATGGCCCGCCACGGCAGTCGGCGCAAGGGGCCGGGCGCGCCTGCGCGTCACGCGGGCGGGACGCCGAGAATCCAGCCTTCCACGGCCGCGTCCTCGCGCGCGGCGGCGGGCAGGCGGGGCGTGAGCCACTGCGGCAGCGCGCCCGCCGCATCGGTGCGGCGCAGCCAGGCGGCGACGCAGTAGGCGTCGTGCTGGTCGGGCGTGCGTGCTTCGCGCGGGAACGCCTCCCGCCACAGGGACGGATAGGCCTCGGCCACGACGGACGCCCCCGGCGGGACGTCCCAGCCGTCGAAGGGCCAGAAATGCACCCGCCCGCCGCAGGCGTTGCGGATATGGCGCAGCCAGGGCAGTCCGGCGAAGGTGGATTTGGCCACGGACCCCGGCACGTCGAAATGGAAGACCGACTTGGCCCGGCCCGTGCGGATCTCGGCCGGCCGTCGCCAGCGCGTCTGCCCCATACGCGCCGCGCCGTTGCCGCAATCGCCCCGACGCACGTCCTCCACGCGCACGCCCGGCGCATCGGTCGGCCAATGCGCCTGGAAATCGTCCAGAAACGCCGGCCAGTCGCGGGGGAGCCCGTATTTTTCGAAATAGCGCAGGGGAAAGGAAAAGCCGTGGTCGATGCCGACGAGGGTCGGGACGCCTGCGGCGAGCAGTTCCGTGAGCCATGCGGCAAGGCCCGCACGGCTCCAGTGCCTGCCCGGATTTTCCGGCGGACGCGCCTCCCTGGGCGGGGCGTCTGTCGAAGCGACGTAGGCCCGCAGGCCGGGCAGGGGGGACTGGGGCGTGCCCGCGCCGGAGTAGTCGATGCCGACGTAGCGCGCGAAAAGCGCGGCAGCGGGAGCGTGGGCGTCCATGGCCGGCGCATACGCGGGGGCGGACGCGGCGGCAAGCCCCGCGCCCGCCTGCGACGCGAGTCGGGCTAGCCCTGGCGCTGCATGTCAACGACCAGCTGTTGCAGGACATGGGCCTGCCGGGCCAGGTCGGCCACGGCCTGGGTCGCCTGCCCCATGGCCTGGGCGGTCTCGGCGGCGATGCCCGTGACGTTGCGGACGGACTCGTCGATTTCCCGGCCTTCCTCGGCTTCCCGTTGCGAGGCTGCGGCGATGCTGCCCACCTGCCCGGAGGTCCGGCCGATGAGTTCCACGATGGCGGCCAGGGCCTCGCGCGCGGTGTTGGCCTGGTCCGTGGACGAGGCGATGGCCGCCGCTGCGCGGTCCACGCCCTCGATGGCCACGCGCACCCCTTGCTGGATGTCGGCGATGGCCACGTTGACCTCCTGGGTCGCGGTCATGGTCTTTTCGGCGAGCTTTCGCACCTCGTCGGCTACGACCGCGAAGCCTCGCCCGGCCTCGCCGGCGCGCGCGGCCTCGATGGCGGCGTTGAGCGCCAGCAGGTTGGTCTGGTCCGCGATCTCGCTGATCACGCCGATAACACGGCCGATGCCCTCGGCCTGTCCGCCGAGGGCGCCCATGTCCTTTTTGAGCCCAAGCGCCATGTGCTGCGCCTGCCCGATGCCGGCCACGACCGTGCCGACCACGTCCTGGCCTTCCCGGGCCTTGTCGCGGGCTTCCTCGGCGGTGCCGGCGGCCTCGCCCGCGCTTTGGGCCACGCCGGCGATGGTGCGCGACATGTCGTCCATGGCCGTGGCCGTGCCGGCGAGGCTTCGGGACTGTCGGCCCATGCCGCGGCTGGTCAGGTCGATCTGGGCGGAGAGCTGTTCCGAGGCCGAAGTGATGATATGCACCACCTGTTCGATTTCCGAGGCCGCCTGGGCGATGCCCTGGCGTGTGGCTTCGGCGGCCTGGGTCTGCGCCGTTTCCGCGGCCTGGGTGGCCTCGTTCGCTTTTCGGGTTTCGCGGGCCGCTTCCTCGCTTTTTTCCCGGGCCTCGGCGAGCAGGCGCTTGAACTCGGTCACCATGCGGGAAAGCGCGCCCGCGAGCTGGCAGAGTTCGCCGACGCAGCGTACGTCGAGGCTGCGGTCGAGCTGGCCGCGGCTGACGTCTTCGGCGTAGCGGACCACGGTCGCCAGGGGCCGGGTGATGATGCGCGTCAGCCCCAGGCCGAAGGCCAGGGAGAGCAGCGCGCCGAGCGCCATGCCGAGGAGGATGTTGCGCGTGTCGGCGCGTGCCTGCGCCTCGGCGGCGCGGGAGACGTCGCCGGAGGCGGTCACCGTGGTCTCGATGGCGGCGTCCAGGGCGGCCAGGCTTTGCTTGTGGATGGCGCGCATGTCCGAGGTGGTGGCCAGCACGTCCATGGTGGCCAGGATGTCGGACTTGTCTTTTTCCCAGTCGCGGATCTTGGCGAAAAGGGCGTCGTTGGCCTGCCTGGTCTTGTGGAGAATGGCGACCAGGGCGTCGATGCGGGTTTTCTCCTCCGGGGTCTTGGGGGAGGCCGCGACTTCGTCCATGGCCGTCCGGATGGTTTCCCGGGCCTTTGTCACGATGTCCGACTGTTCGGCGGCGAACGCGCCGTCGATGCCGGGGACGAGCAGCGTGCGCTGGGCCACGATGATCTCGCGCATGGCCGTGCCGATACGCAGCAGGGCCGGGATGACCGGCAGGCGGTTGTTGACGATGTCCTCCATGGACGCGGAGGTCTGGCGCAGCCCTTTGTAGCCGACGGCGCCCACTGCAAGGGCGATGGCGGAGACGACGAGGAACGCGCCGAGGATGCGCGTTCCCATACGCAAGCCGTTCATTGCGGCCTCCCGGGAGGGTTAGGGCAAGGGTGTGGAATCGGGAAGCCGGGTCTTATTTGTATACGCCGCAGCCGACGAGCATGCCGTCGACTTTTTCCAGATACATCGATTTGGGTTCGATGAGCTTGTTGGAGGGGTTGAGGAACTTGTAGTCCTGCCAGAAGCTGTCCTTGGTCTTGCCCAATTCCACCCGCTCCTTGACGAAGAACTTGCCGTCCGGGTCGCGCAACTCGAGGAGGTCCTTGCCGATCTGTTTGGGATTTGCGCCATGGGCCAGGCATTTGCCCGAGAGGTCGTAGACCACGACGTAGAGGTCGCGATCACGGTAGGGACCGTTGGGGTCGTCGATGGCGGAGAACGTCTTTTCCTTGCCGTCGGCTTTGATGGCGGCCACGGCTTTCTTCACCATGGCCACGGCCTCTTCCTTGGTGCCTTTGCTCTCTTGGGCCAGGGCGGCGGAAGCGGCCAGACAGAGGACGGCGAGACACAGCCAGACGAGAAGCGGGCGTTTCATGGGGCCTCCGTGCCATACGCGGCGCGTGTTGCAGGATATAGGGGACTTTCTATGACACTAGAGGGGGAAAGCGGGCATTGCAAGGGGGGAATGGGAAAAAAGCGGTGAAGCGCGTCGGGGACGCGTCAGAACAGGGCTTTGGGGTCGGCCTCGCCGGCCGGCGGCGGGGACACGGTCTGGCTCCTGGGGCCGGTCGCGGCGGGGAAGCCCGGCCCCCTGGCGCTTGGCGGCAGGAACTTGATGGCGGCGAGCGCCGCCTTTTCGGCCTCGGGGTCGAAATCCGCGGGATGAAAGGCGGCCAGACGTTGCCGCACGCGGTCGATCTGGTCCGGCGTCAGGCGTTTTTCCAGCACGGCCCTGGCCTTGCCGGCGCGCACGAGCAGCGGGTCGCCGCCCGGCTTGGCGCTGGCGAGCGTCAGCCAGAACAGGGCGGATTCGAAGTCGCGCGGCACCACGCGTCCTTCGTAATAAAACCCGGCCAGCATGGCCTGCGCCTGCGGATAACCCTGGCCGGCGGCGAGCCTGTACCAGCGGAAGGCCTCGCGGGGATCGGACGCCGTGCCTCGGCCGGTGAGGGTCATGGTCGCGACGTTGGAGCGGGCTTGCGGGTCGCCGCGCGAGGCCGCCTCGCGCATGAGCGTCAGCGCCTTGGCGTCGTCCGCCGGGCCGCCCTTGCCGGTCAAATACATGAGCCCCAGGTTGAACTGCGCCCGGGAATCCCCGGCCGCGGCGGCCTGTTCGTACCATTTGCGCGCCTCGGCGAAATCCGGCGGCCCGGCAAGACCCTTGGAGAGCAGCGAGCCCAGGGCGAAGCCGGCCTCGGCGTCGCCGGCCTCGGCCGCCTCGCGGTAGAAATCCATGGCCTTGGCCAGGTTGGCGGCGCTGGGAAATTCCTCTTCGGACAGGGCGGCAAGCAGCGTCTTGGCTTCGGGCACGCCGGCCTCGGCCGCGAGCCTGCACCAGCGGAAGGCCTCGGCCGGATTGCCGGCCACGCCCGTTCCCGCCAGGTGCAACAGGGCCATGGCGTACATGGCCTGCGGCTCGCCGGCCCAGGCCGCGCCCGAGAGCAGGGCCGTGCCTGCGGCCACGTCGCCGGGCAGCCGGCCGCGCACCATGCCGAGCCCGAGCAGGGTGGCCG
>JAEWPX010000138.1 GCA_023399375.1 Pseudomonadota bacterium
GCTCCCCGACACCGTGGCCGTGGACGCGCTCTACCTCGACAAGCTCGGCATCGCGGGCGTCGGGCAGGCCGTGGAGATCGGCGACCGCCGCGCCAGGGTCGTGGCGCTCACCTCCGGCATCCGCTCGTTCACCACTTCGCCCTACGTCTTCGCCTCCTACGAAAACGCCCTGCGCTACACCAAAATGGAAGACGGCCAGTGCACCTACGTGCTCGTGCGCCCGGCCCCGGGAGTATCGGCCGAGGCCCTGCGCGACGCCATCGCCCGCGAGGTGCGCGACGTGGACGTGTTCACCCGCGAGGACTTCGCCGGCAAGACCCGGCACTACTGGATGTTCACCACCGGGGCCGGCATGGCGCTTTTGATCGCCGCCTGCCTCGGGCTCGTGGTCGGCGGCGTGGTCGTGGCGCAAACGCTCTACGCCACCACCATGGACCACCTGGCGGAATTCGGCACGCTGCGCGCCATGGGCGCGCCCGGCGGCTACATCCACCGCATCATCGTCATCCAGGCCGTGGCCGCCGCCCTGGTCGGCTACGGCTGCGGCATCGTGGTCAGCCTGTTCCTCGTGGACCTCGCCGCCAGGGGCGGGGCGTCCGTCGTGCTGCCGCCGTCCCTGGCCGTGGGCCTTTTCTTCCTCACCGTGACCATGTGCGTGACCGCCGGCCTGGTCTCCATCCGCAAGGTCACGACCATCGACCCGGCCATGGTCTTCCGGGGAGCCTGACGTCCATGGCCGCCCCGGAAACGCTGCTTCGCGCCCAGGGCGTGGCCAAGACCTTCACCCTGGGCAAGGTGGAGGTGCCGGCGCTTCGCGGCGTGGACGTGTCCGTGCGCGCGGGCGAGGTCTGCCTGCTCATGGGCCCCTCGGGCTCGGGCAAGACCACGCTCCTTTCCATCCTCGGCTGCATCCTGTCCCCGAGCGCCGGCAGCGTCGTGGTCATGGGCCGCGAAACCGCCGGCCTGCCCGAGCGCGAGCTAACCCGGGTGCGACAGGCGCACATCGGCTTCGTCTTCCAGAGCTACAACCTCTTTCCTACGCTCTACGCCGTGGAAAACGTCCAGGTCGCCCTGGATTTGCGCGGCGTGGTCGGGGCCGCAGCCCAGGCCCGCGCCCATGCCGCCCTGGCGGCAGTGGGTCTTGCGGACAAGGCCCGCGTCCTGCCCCGGGACTTAAGCGGCGGCCAGAAGCAGCGCGTGGCCATCGCCCGCGCCCTGGTCGCCGAACCTGCGATCATCCTGGCCGACGAACCCACGGCGGCGCTCGATTCCGAAACAGGGCGCGCCGTCATCGCTTCGCTTCGCGAACTGGCCGTCGGCCGCGGCAGTTCCGTGGTCATCGTCACCCACGACCCGCGCATCGCCGTCTTCGCCGACCGGGTCATCCGCATCGAGGACGGCCGCATCGCGTCCGATGGAGAACTTACGTCATGATGCAGCGCGTCATCCTGCTGGCGCTCGCCGCCGTCATGGTCCTCGGCGGGGCATGGTGGATGTCCCGGACGACGCCTGGCAAAAGCCGCCCGGCCACGCACGCCGCGGCCCCGGCGCAGGCTCCGGCCCAACCCTCCGCCGTCCCTCATGCCGCTCCCGAATCCGTCACCGCGACGCAGGACGCGCCCTGGGTCGCCGCGCCGGGACGCGTGGAACCCCTCTCCGAGGAAATGCGCCTGGGCTTCGACATGGCCGGCAAGATCCGCGAAGTGCTCGTGGAGGAGGGCGACCGCGTGCGTCAGGGGCAAGTGCTCGCGCGCCTTGCCGCAGACGAGCTCCCCGCCCGCGTGGACGCCGCAGGGGAGGCCCTGGCCGCCAGCGAAGCCGCCTTCGCCAAGACCGTGGCCGGCGCGCGCGACATGGAACGCAAGGAAGCCCGCGCCGCCGTGGACGAGGCCCGCGCCGTGCTCGAAGTCGCGCGCACGGAAAACGACCGCCGCCGGCGACTCCTCTCCCACGAAGTGCTCTCCAAGGAAGAAGCCGACCGCGCCGAACGGGAATACAAGGTGGCCAGCGAACGCCTGGACGCCGCGCGCCAACGCTTCCGCCTCGTGGACGACCCCACGCGCGAGGAAGACGTCAAACGCGCCCTGGCGCAAGTCGGCGAAGCACGGGCCAGGCTCGAGGAAGCCCGCGCCCTGGCCGAAAAAGGCGTCATCCGTTCGCCCATCGACGGCGTGGTCTTGCGCAAGCACCGCCGGGCCGGGGAAATGGTCTCCGTCTCCTTCGACACGCCCGTCGTCACCGTGGGCGACGTCAGCCGTCTGCGCGTGCGCGCCGACGTGGACGAACGCGACATCGCCAAGGTGGCCGTGGGCCAGAAAGCCATCCTCATGGCCGAAGCCTATGGCGATAAACGCATCCTCGGCCACGTCTCCCGCGTCGCCGGCATCCTCGGCAAGAAAAACATCCGTACCGACGATCCCTCCGAAAAAAACGACACCCGAATCCTCGAAACCCTCGTCGATGTGGATGAGCCCGCCGATCTGCCCGTCGGGCTGCGCATGGACGTCTTCATCATCACCGCCCCCGGCGGCGAAAACACCCTGCCCGCCTACCGGCCGTAAGCGCCGGGGCGCTGCCCCGGGCCCCGCCGGGACGCTGTCCCGGACCCTGCTGGGGCGCTGCCCCAGACCCCGTCGGGGCTCTGCCCCGAACCCCGCCGGGGGGAGTCACTCCCCCCGGTCCCCCCGGCCGGCGTCGTGATGCGGGAAGGGCTGCGGGCACCGGGAGGGCGGTCGGTAGGCGGAAGCAAGATGGGGCCGGAATTTTCCCTGCCGCTGCCGCCGCTTCGCGGCTGGCGCGGCTGTAAAAATTCGGGCCCCAGGCCGTCGCCCTTTCAGGGCGAGTTTGAAGGAATTTTGCTTTGAAAGCTCGAAAAGGAAAAAACCTTAAAGGAAATTTCTTAAACTGCGGCGTTTCGCCGCTGGCGCCCGTGGTCGGGGAAATGGGGCTGCCGTGCTGGCCGGCTTTGCGGCCTGCGGGGCAGCCCCTTTTCCGCGACCACAGACCCCGATGCACCGCCTGCCGACGGTCTCCCACCCGCTCCCGTCCTCCCCGTTGAGGGGGTCCGGGGGGCACCATGCCCCCCGGCCGCCGGAGGCATTCATCCTTTACAGATTCTGCCGCGTCCAAGCGACCAGATCGGCGGCGCTGCGCGCGCCGGAGATGCGGGCCTTTTCCCGGCCGCCCTCGAAGAGGACCATGGTGGGCACGCCTTGGATGTGCATGCGATCGGCGATGGCGAGTTCTTCCTGGGTGTCGCATTTGGCCAGGATGACCCGGGGATGGAGCATGGCCGCGGCCTGGTCGAAGGCCGGGGCCATGGCGCGGCAGGGGGCGCACCAGGGAGCCCAGAAGTCGACCACGATGGGCAGGTCGCTTTTGGCGAGAAACGTGTCGAAGTTGGCCGCGGTCAGGTGCACGGGATGCGGCTCGAGGATGGGGGCGCGGCACTTGCCGCACACCGGGCCGCTGTCCAGGCGGCCCGTGAGGACGCGGTTGACGGCCAGACACTTGGGACAGACGGCGTGGATGGCATCGGGCATGTCGGAACCCCTCCGTTCCGCCGGCGCGGCAGGCTGCCAACCCGGCGATTTATCTCCAGAGACATAGCCATGCCTTGGCGAAAGGCAATGCCCGCCCTCCCCTGCGGTGCGGCTAGGCCTCGCTCATGGCGAAATCGACCCGGATCTTGAACAGCCGGTCGGCGGGCAGGTTGAGGATGGAGATGCCCGTGGCCGCGGTGATCTCCGCGAGGGCTGCCGCGATGGCCTCGCGCGAGGGGCCGATCATGGTGAACCAGATGTTGAGCGGATGGTCGCGCAGGTAGTTGTGGGTGACGCCGGGGTGGGCGTTGACCGCCGCGATGAAGGCTTCGCGCTTGTCCTCGGGGGCGGAGGCGGCGCACAGCGTCGAGAAGAAGCCGATCTTGGCCGACTGGAAGTTGGCCCCGATGCGGCGGATGATGCCTTTGCCTTTGAGCGCGCGCACGCGGGCCAGGGTTTCGGCCTCGGTCAGGCCCACCTGTTCGCCGACCACGGCGTAGGGGCGCGGCGCGATGGGAAAGCCCGTCTGAATGATATCGAGAATGCGTTTGTCGAGAGCGTCCATGTGCAGTGCGCCTCATGCTCCGGTTTGGGGCGGCGCTTCGCGCTCCACCCTGTTTCTGCCGCCGTCCTTGGCCCGGTACAGCGCCTTGTCGGCCCGGGAAAGCATCGCCTCCGGAAACTCGCCCGGGGCGTACTGGCTGACGCCGAAGCTCGCCGTCACGCGGCCGGCCACGGCGAAATCCTCGCCGGCCACGGCCAGGCGCAGCCGCTCGGCCAGCCCCGCGGCCTGGATCAGGTCGATGCCCGGGGCCACGACCACGAACTCCTCGCCGCCGAAGCGCGCGAGCCGGTCCACCTTGCGCAGCTGCGCCCGGATGCGGGCCGCAAGCTCCACGAGGACCGCGTCGCCCGCGTCGTGACCGTGCGTGTCGTTTATGGCCTTGAAGTGGTCGATGTCCAGCAGCACCGCCGACAGGGGCGAACCGTAGCGCCCCGCCCTGCCCGCCTCGTCGGCCAGGACCTCGGCCAGTTTGCGCCGGTTGAGCGCGCGGGTCAGGGGGTCGAGGTTGGCGAGGTCGAGCAGTTCGCGGCGTTCGAGCTCGAGTTCGGTCACGTCGGCCAGCGTCAGCAGGCAGCGCGACGGCCCCGGCAGGCGCGTGACCGCCACCTGAAACACGTGGGGCTGCTGGCCGGGCCGGTCGGGATGGGCCAGACGCAGCCGGTGCTCGCGGTCGAGGGGATCGTCGGCCAGGCGGCAGGCCCAGGCGGCAAGGCCCTCGGCGGGCGGCGGATCGGCCAGGAACTGCTCCAGGGAAAGCCCGCGCGCGGCGAATTCCTGGCGCGAGGCCACGCCCAGGAAACGCAGCCAGGCCCGGTTGATGCCGAGCACCCGCGCGCCCTGCACGATGGCCGCCGGCTGCGGCATGTCGTCGAGGAGCTTGTGGGCCAGCTCCCAGGCATCCTCCAGGCGACGCCTGAGTCCGGCCGCCTCCAGGGCCTCGTCCACGGCCTCGCCCAGGGCGGCCGGGTCGAAGGGGCGCTGCGCCACGCGCACCCCGGGCAGGGACACGGTTTCGAGCAGGCGGCGGATGTCTCCGGCCACGCCCGTGACGAAAAGCGGCACGCGCCGGCCGGACTCGCGCACGGCGGCGGCCAGGGCCGCGGCCCCGCCCGGAAGATCGGCGGCGAGCAGCGCGATGTCGGGCGGTTGCAGCGCAAGCGTCCGCAAGGCGGCCTCCAGGCTCTCGACCGCGGCCACGCGGGCGCAGCGCGGCTTGAGCACCCCCTCCAACAATTCCCTGGCCCAGGGATCGGCCTCGGCCACCAGGGCGAACGCCCCCTTGCCGTACACGTCCATCGGCACCTCCGGCGCATTGTCGCCGCCTTGACGATAAAGCCTCCCGGCCCCCTTGTCATCGCCGCTGCAATGGGTATGGTTGCGGTAAGCTGGACACACGTCTTCCCGGAACGGATCACCGTTTACGGGGGCGTGCGAGGAGGCTGCCATGAAACGATTCCATTCCGGCCTATGCCTGTTTTTGTTGTGCATATTCGTCCTTGTCGCAGGCGTGCGGCAGGGCATGACCCAGCCGCGACCCGTGGGACCGGCCTTTGGGCCGCGACCCGTGGGGCCGGTGGTCGGGCCGTTCGTCGGGCCAAGGCCCATCGGCCCCGTGCCGGGCCCCTGGCGCGGTCCGCGCCCCGGACCCGGCCCGTGGCCCTGGCCCGTGGTCGTCGCTCCGGGCCCGCTCTACTATCCGCCGTATCCGGCCTACCCCTACCCCGCCTACCCCTACCCGGCGTATCCGTACCCGGGCTATCCGTATTATCCGGGCTCCCCGTATCCCGGCTATTATCCCGGACCGGGCGTGGGCGTGACCGTGGGCGTCGGCCCCTGGGTCGGACCGGGTCCGTATCCCGGCCCCCGGCCCGGCCCCGTCGTCGGGCCGCGTCCCGTCGGCCCCGGCCCCGTAGGACCGGTCGGCCCCGTGGGAGCGGTCCCCGGCGTGCCGCGCCAGCCGGGACCCAATTTCGGCGTGCCCCAGCCCGGAATGCCGGCCGTGCGCCAGCCCGGCCCCAATTTCGGGCCGCAGCAACCCGGCATGTCGGCCGTGCGCCAGCCGGGGCCGAACTTCGGCGTGGCCCAACCCGGGGCGGGCGTGCCGCGCCAGCCCGGCCCCAACTTCGGGCCCGCCCAGCCGGGACGCTGACGCAGGGACGTCCGCAGACCCTGGCCCCTGGCATTGACGCGATGCGCCCCCGCCGCTACCAAGGAAGGGTGGCGGCTTCCTCCACGCAACGCCTCAAGCCCAAGGAGTCCTTATGCGACGCGCCTTCCTGGCCGCGGCTGTCTGTCTCGTCCTTGCCGGCTGCGCCGGCTCCATGGCCAAAAGCCCGGAACTGGCCGGCGAACCCACGGTCTACGCCAAGGTCGTCAAGGAGCCCGATCCGCTGCTTCTGGGCTGCTACATGCGTTCGCGGCCCTCGGAGTACAACCGGCCCAACTCCTACACCTATTGCCTGGTCAAAAAGGGCGACAAGTACGCCGTGTATTACGACTGGCGCGACGGCAAAACCCTGGAGGAACACAAGGGCTGGATGCCGTTCACGATAAACGGCGACCGCATGACCAGCGACACCGAACCGAGCACCTACCTCGTCAAGGATGGCCGCGTCTGGCACAATTACGGCGGCCGCGCCACGCTGCACCCGATGCTGCCCAAGTAGGCCCGGGGGCCGGGCGCGAACGCTTTTGCCAACGCCCCCGGGTTTCTGCTATCGCTGCCCGAAACCGCGACGCCTCCCGGGACGTTTCAAGGGGGCAAGCGCCTTGCGGCGCAGGACAGCCATGTGGGACAGCGAAACCGCTAGACGCTACGACGCCTGGTTCCGAACCCCGCCCGGGGCGTTCGCCCTGTCGCGCGAAATCCGGCTGCTCGAACACATGACCGCCGGCTGGCCGCGCCGGGGCCAGCGGCTTCTGGAGATCGGCTGCGGCACGGGCATCTTCCTCGACGTGCTGCACGGCGCGGGCTTCGACGTGGACGGCCTCGACGCCTCCCCGGCCATGCTCGAGGCGGCGCGTCAGCGCATGGGCGACAAGGCCGACCTGCATCTGGGCGACGCCGGCCACCTGCCCTTCGACGACAACGCCTTCGATTTCTGCGTGCTGCTGACCGTATTGGAATTCTGCCCCGACCCGGGGCTCGTGCTGCGCGAGGCCGCGCGCGTGGCCAGAAAGGCGCTGCTTATCGGCTACCTCAACCGCTTTTCCTGCTACGGCCTGGCCATGCGCTTTTTCCCGGGGCACGCGCGCGGCCCCCTGCGCGAGGCCAAGTGGTTCACGCCGTGCTGCATGGGCCGCCTTCTGCGCGCGTCCCTGGGCCGCCGCCCCTGCCGCACCCGCTCCGTGCTCCCCGGCCCCAAGTCCACCTGGCGCGAGGCCGCGCCCTGGCGGCAGATCAACGGCCCCATCCTGTCCCTGCCCGTGGGCGCGTTCTGCGCCACGACCGTGAACCTTGCCGATGCGCCCGTGATGACGCCCCTGCCCGCGTTCAAGGCCAAGGCCTGCGTGGGCTGAAACGGGCCTGCGGCGCGGCTTTTGACAACAAGGCCCGTGTCGTCTACTCTCGTGCGTCTTTTCTAACGACACGGCGTTTGACCGCCCCCGGACCACGCTCCATGGAAAAAATACAGAAGATAAAAGGCTTCGCCGACCTCTTTCCGCCGGATTCCGGCGTCTTCTCCTTTATCGAGCAGACCGCCCGCGACGTCTTCTCCCGCTACGGCTACAGGGAACTGCGCGTGCCCGTGCTCGAACGCACCGAACTCTTCGCCCGCTCCATCGGCGAGGAAACCGACGTGGTGCAAAAGGAGATGTACACCTTCCCGGACCGCAAGGGCCGCTCCCTGACGTTGCGCCCCGAAGCCACGGCCGGCGTCATGCGCGCGCTGATCGAAGACAAGCGCACCGGCGAAGGGTTGCAGAAGCACTTCGCCTACGGCCCCATGTTCCGCTACGAACGGCCGCAAAAAGGCCGCATGCGCCAGTTCCACCAGATCGACGTCGAGGCCGTGGGCTCCCCGGACGCCCTGCTCGACGCCGAGATCCTGCTCATGCTCGACCACTACCTGCGGGCGCTGGGACTGGACAATCTCTCGATCGACCTCAACTCCCTGGGTTGCCGCCAGTGCCGGCCGGTCTTCCTCGACGCGCTGCGCGAATTTCTGAAGGGCATGCACAAGGAGCAGCTCTGCGAAGACTGCATGCGCCGCAAGCTCACCAACCCGCTGCGCGTACTCGACTGCAAGGTGCCGCAGTGCAAGGAGTTCACCGCCGACGCGCCGAAAATCACCGACCACCTCTGCCCGGAGTGCGCCGCGCACTTCGACGTGGTCAAAGGCGCGCTCGACGCGGCCGGGCTGCGCTACGTGCTCAACCCGCGCCTGGTGCGCGGTCTCGACTACTATGTACGCACGACCTTCGAGATCGTCTCCGGCGACATCGGCGCGCAGTCTTCCGTGGCCGGCGGCGGGCGCTACGACGGCCTGGTCGCCTCCCTCGGCGGCCCGGACGTGCCGGGCGTCGGGTTCGCCTGCGGCATGGAGCGGCTGGCGCTTCTGATCAACCGCGACCTGTCGGTCGCGCCGGACTTCTTCCTGACCGTGCTCGACGCCGCCGGGCTGTCGCACGGGTTGCAGCTCGCCCAGGAACTGCGCCGGGCCGGTTTTTCCGGCGAAGCCCCCTTCGCCGCCAAGAGCGTCAAAAGCCAGATGCGCGCCGCGGACAAGTCCGGCGCGCGCTTCTGCCTCGTGCTCGGCACGGAAGAGCTCGCCGCGGGCACGACGGTCGTCAAGGACATGCGCGCCGGCGGCCAGGAAACCGTCGGTCAGGACATGCTCGCCGCCTTCCTGCGCGCCCGGCTCGAAGAGGCCAAGGGCGAATAGAGGGGCGAAGAATCTGGGGCGCTGCCCCAGGCCCCGCCGGGGGGATCATCCCCCCCGGCCCCCTGGACGGGGGGGGCGAGTTGCTGAGTTTTCGTGTTCGATACGTATTGAGAAAAAAGCGGGGGGAAGGCCGGTTGGACGGCTTTTCCCCGCCTTCGTGAAAAAAGGATAACTCCATGAGCGAGACGCTTGTCCTCGACAGGCTGGACGACTGGCGGCGCAGCCACGATTGCGGGGCGCTGCGCGCCTCTGACGTCGGCAGCGAAGTGTGCCTGATGGGCTGGGCCCAATTCCGCCGCGACCACGGCGGCCTGATCTTCATCGACCTGCGCGACCGTGGCGGCCTCACCCAGGCCGTCTTCTGCCCCGAGGGCAGCGAGGCCGCGCTCGAGCGCGCCCACGTGCTGCGCGTGGAATACGTGCTCGCGGTCAAGGGCCGCGTGCGCCTGCGGCCCGAGGGCATGGCCAACCCGGGCATGCCGACCGGCGACGTCGAGGTGGAGGTCACGGAATTCAAGCTCCTAAACACCGCCGCCACCCCGCCCTTCCCCATCGAGGACCGCATCGACGCCTCGGAGATGCTGCGGCTCAAATACCGCTACCTCGACCTGCGCCGGCCCAAGCTCGCCGCCAACTTCATCCTGCGAAACCGCGCCGTGCAGAGCATAAGGCGCTACCTCGACGGCCTGGGCTTTCTCGAAGTGGAAACCCCGGTGCTGACCAAGTCCACGCCCGAAGGCGCGCGCGACTTCCTGGTGCCCAGTCGCTTAAGCAACGGCGCGTTCTACGCCCTGCCCCAGTCGCCCCAGCTTTTCAAGCAGCTGCTCATGATGTCCGGCTTCGACCGCTACTACCAGGTGGTCAAATGCTTCCGCGACGAAGACCTGCGCGCCGACCGCCAGCCGGAATTCACCCAGGTCGACATCGAGATGAGCTTCGTGGACGAAGAGCAGATCATGCACATGGCCGAGCACATGGTGCGCACCATGTTCAAGGAGGCCGCGGACGTCGCCCTGCCCGACGTCTTCCCGCGCATGACCTACGCCGAGGCCATGCGCGACTACGGCGTGGACAAGCCGGACATCCGCTTTGGCTTAAAGCTCGTGGACGTCACGCCGGTCGTGCGCGAAAGCCAGTTCCAGGTCTTTGCCAAGGCCGAGCTCGTCAAGGGCGTCCGCGTGCCCGGGGGCGCGGCGCTCTCGCGCAAGGAAATCGACGACCTGACGGAATTCGTGAAGATTTACGGGGCCAAGGGCCTGGCCTGGATCAAGATCAAGGAAGACGAGTGGCAGTCGCCCTTCGCCAAGTTCCTCTCCGACGCCGAACGCGCCGGACTCGTCGAGGCCTTCGGCATCGAAGTCGGCGACATCGTCTTCTTCCAGGCCGGGGCGGCGGACATGGTCAACGCCGCGCTCGGGAACCTGCGCCTCCAGCTCGGCGAACGCTTCGGGCTCGTTCCCGAAGGCTCCTTCGCGCCGCTTTGGGTCACGGACTTCCCGTTGCTCGAGTACGATCCCGAAGGCAAGCGCTACGCCGCCAAGCATCACCCCTTCACCGCGCCCCAGGCCGGGCACCTGGAGCGGCTGGCCGAGGACCCGGCCGGAGCGCTCTCGCGCGCCTACGACCTCGTCCTCAATGGCAACGAGATCGGCGGCGGCTCCATCCGCATCCACGACCGCGAAACGCAAAAGGCCATGTTCGCGGCGCTCGGCATCGAAGACCACGAGGCCGAGGAAAAGTTCGGCTTCCTGCTGCGCGCTCTGGAGTTCGGCGCGCCGCCCCACGGCGGCATTGCCTTTGGCCTGGACCGCCTTATCATGATCCTTGCCGGCGCGAAATCCATCCGCGACGTCATCGCGTTTCCCAAGACCCAGAAGGCCATGTGCCTCCTTACCGAAGCGCCGGGGGAAGTCTCTCTCGCCCAGTTGCGGGAGCTTGGGATCAAGCTGCGCACGCGGGACAAGGACAAGGATAAAGCCTGAAATCATGTCCCTTGAAATACTGAAATACCCGCATCCGGTGCTGGCGAGGAAAGCCGCGCCGGTAACGGAGATCACGCCGGAGATCCGGCAGCTCGCCGCGGATATGGCCGAAGCCATGTACGCCAACCAGGGCGTCGGCCTGGCCGCGCCCCAGGTCGGGCGGTCGTTGCGGCTCGTGGTCATCGATCTGTCCGGACCGGAGAAGCGCGAAGGGCTCATTACCCTGGTCAACCCCGTCGTCACCGCCGCCAGCGGCGAACAGGAAGACGAGGAGGGCTGCCTCTCGGTGCGGGACTACCGAACCAACGTGCGCCGGGCGGCCAACGTGACCGTCACGGCCCTGGACCTGGACGGCAAGACCCTTGAGATCGAGGCCGACGCCCTGTTCGCCGTCTGCCTCCAGCACGAGATCGACCACCTCGACGGCGTGCTTTTCATCGACCGGATCAGCCGGCTCAAGCGCGCCATGTACGACAAGCGGGTGAAGCGATGGACCAGGCAGCAGCAGGAACAAACGGACCGGACCGGCTCGTAGCCGTCTTCATGGGCACGCCGCAGTTCGCGGCGACCGTGCTCGAGCACGTGCTCGCAAGCGACGACGTGACCGTGGCCGCGGTCTACACGCAGCCCGACCGCCCTTGCGGCCGGGGCAAGAAGTGCCAGCCCGGCGCGGTGAAGACCCTGGCGCTGACGGCCGGCCTGCCCATCCACCAGCCCGAGTCCTTCAAGGACCCGGCCGAGGTGGAGCGGCTGGCCGCGTACAAGCCCGACGTGCTCATCGTCGCCGCCTACGGCATGATCCTGCCCCAGGCCGTGCTCGACGTCCCGCGGCTCATGCCCGTAAACGTCCACGCCTCGTTGCTCCCCGCCTGGCGCGGGGCCGCGCCCATCGAGCGGGCCATCGCCGCCGGGGATACGCTCACGGGCGTGACCATCATGCGCATGGTGGCGGCGCTCGACGCCGGCCCCATGATCATGCAGCGCGTGCTGGCCATCGGTCCCGCCGACACAGCCGGGTCGCTTCGCGCCGAATTGGCCGACCTCGGCGGCCGGCTGCTGCTGCATACGCTTAAGCGCCTGCGCACGGGCGGCGTGCCCATGGTGGAGCAGGACCCGGAAAAGGTCACCTACGCGAAAAAGATCGACAAGGCCGAGGCGCTCATCGACTGGACGCGGTCCGCGGCGGAGGTCCACAACCAGATCCGGTCCATGACGCCCCATCCGGGCGCGTTTTTCTTCTGGAAGCCCGCACCGGACAAGGAAGCGCTGCGCATCATCGCCCATCCGGGCCGGGTGGGCTGCCCGCTGCCGCCCGGGGCCAAGCCCGGGGACATCCTGGGGCTCCTCGAATGCCACATCGGCGTGGCCTGCGCCGACGCCGTCTATTTCATCCCCACGGTGGTCCCGGCCGGCAAGCGGCCCATGGACGCCAAAGCCTTTTCCTGCGGCTACCTCGGCAAGTGCTGCGACGACGCCATGGCCGTGTGCGGGCCGCCGGAGAGCGGGGGAGCCGCGTAAACGCGGCGGGAGTATCGGGAGCTTTGGTGGAACGCAGCGAACCCTCGAGAAAACGGCTTTTCATAGGGCTTTTGTGCGGCACGGGATTGGCCGTGTGCGCGCTTTTGGCCCTGATCTGGATCATCCCCTACGTCGGCCTTGCCAATATCCATCCCCTGGCGCCCTGGGTGCTCGGCGCTTTTTTCGCCGCCGCCATCCTGCTCGTGCTCTGGGCCACGATCGGCCTGACCATCAGCGTGGCGCTCGGGCGCTCCTTTCTCGGCTCGGACCATTTGCGAGGGGTCATGGCCAAGGTCTTTTTGCCGCTCATGACCATTTTCGCCCGCCTCTTCCGCCTGTCCAAAAGCCGGGTGCGCGGCTCGTTCATCAAGGTCAACAACGAGATGGTCGCCGCGTCGGTCGGCCGTTTCCAGCCGTCGCAGGTGCTCGTGCTCCTGCCGCACTGCCTGCAATCCAGCAGCTGCCTGCACCGGCTCACTTACGACATCAACAACTGCAAGCGCTGCGGCAAATGCCCGGTGGACGGGCTCATCACGCTCTCCGAGGCCTACGGCGTGCACATCGCCATCGCCACGGGCGGCACCATCGCCCGGCGCATCGTGGTGCAAAAACGGCCCCGGCTGATCCTGGCCGTGGCCTGCGAGCGCGACCTGACCAGCGGCATCCAGGACACCTATCCCATCCCGGTCTACGGCGTGCTCAACGAGCGCCCCAACGGCCCCTGCCTGGACACGCGGGTGGCCCTGCCGCACCTGGAGACGGCCCTGCGCCACTTCCTGGTGGACGGCAAGGCCCGTGCGCGCGTCTTCGAACGTTTTCCGGGACTCGCGCCCTACGGCGCGCCCGCGACCGTCACGGGCGGCCCGCATTGAGTGCGCATGCGCCGCGCGCGCACCAGGCGGAGCAGGGCGTTCCCCCGGCGCGCCGGATCGCCCTGGCCGTGCTCGGCCGCGTGCTGCCGGTCCCGGGAAAATCCCCAGGGACGGGGCAGGACGCCCAGGCTGCGCTTGACGCCGCCCTGGCCGCGCCGGGCATCGATCCCCGCGACCGGGGGTTGGCCACGGAGCTCGTCTACGGCTGGCTGCGCCTGCGCGGCAGGCTCGAATTCATCGTTTCGCGGCTGCTCAAAAATCCCGACGCCGTGCCCGTGCCCGTGGGCCGCGTGCTGACCCTGGCCGCCTACGAGATCCTTTATTGCGCCAAGGTGCCGGCCTACGCCTCGGTGGACTGGGCCGTGACCGCCGTGCGCAAGCGCGGGGGCAAGGGCATGGCCGGCATGGCCAATGCCGTGCTGCGCCGTATCGCCGCCGCTCCGGACGCCTACGCCGATCCCGACTTCTACCGCCGGGACCGTTGCGAGGACCTGGAATTCCTGAGCCGCTATTATTCCTGCCCGCAATGGATCGCGGCCATGTGGCTGCGCGACTACGGCCGCGACGAGGCCGTGGACCATCTGGCCGCCCAGACCGAGCCGCCGCCGCTTGGGCTTCGCGTCAACGCCGCGCGCACGGGCGCGCGGGCGCTCTTCGACGCCCTGGCCGGTCTGCCGCAGGTCCGGCTGGCGCAGTTCCCGACCCTGGCCCTGCCGGCCGGAACCGATCTTTCGCCCGCCGGCGTCGAGCTCCAGGACGCCCTGGCCCGGGGACTTCTCTCGCGCCAGTCCGCCGCCGCGCAGCTGGTGCTTGCCCGCCTCGGCATGCGGGACTGGCCGGAACCGGTCTTCGACGCCTGCGCCGGACGCGGCGGCAAGACCCTGGCCCTGGCCGAGGCCGGCAAGGAAGTCTTTGCGGCGGACATGCACGCCGGCAGGCTTTCGGGACTGGGGCGGGAGACGGAGCGGCTCGGGCTGCCCGCCATTGCGGCCTTTCGCGCTTCGGCCACGCGCATGGCGCTAAAGCGCGCGCCCGGGACCATCCTCCTCGACGCGCCGTGCTCCGGGCTCGGCGTGCTTTCCCGCCGCCCGGACGCCAAATGGCGCAGGCGGCCCGAGGATCTTGCCGGACTCGTCCGCCTGCAGCGCGCCATGCTCGAAGCGGCCTACGCCGCCCTCGCGCCCGGCGGCCGCCTCGTCTACGTGACCTGCACCGTCAATCCCGCAGAGAACGAGCAGGCCGTGGACCGGCTCGGCAGCCGCCACCGAGAACTCGTGCTCGAAGCCGAGGTTCCGGCCACGCCGGACGCGGCCCTTGGCGAGGCGTTCTACGGCGCGGTGCTCAAAAAGCCCTGAAAACGGGACAACTCTCGAACGAGCCCCCGGTCTTCCTGATCACGACGCGCTAGCCCGGCAGGGCGGCCGGGCCGCCGTTGCCCGTCTGCGAGGCCTCGCGCCGCATGGAATCGATGAGATCCTCCAAGGCCACGGCCTGATCCGCCACGTCGGCCACGGCCGTGGCCGCCTCGGTCATGGACGCGCTCGTTTCCGCGGAGATGGCGTTTATTTCCGTGATGGAGCGGCTGATCTCCTCCGTGGCCGAAGACTGCTCCTCGGTCGCCGTGGCGATGACCCGCACCTGGTCCGAAGCCGATTCCACGAGGGTGACGATCTCGCCGAGCGCCTGGCCGGACTCCTGGGCCTTGTCCGTGGCCTCGGCGATGAGCGTGACCGCGCGCTCCACGTTGCCCACGTTGCGCGCAGTGCCCTGCTGGATGCCATGGATGGCCTCGCCCACCTCCTTGGTGGCGGTCATGGTCTTTTCCGCGAGCTTTCTGACCTCGTCGGCGACCACGGCAAAACCGCGCCCGGCATCGCCGGCGCGCGCGGCCTCGATGGCGGCGTTGAGGGCCAGAAGATTGGTCTGGTCCGCGATGTCGTTGATTACGCCGATGATCGCGCCGATGCCCTGCGCCTGCTCGCCGAGCCGCCCCATATCGGCCTTGAGCGCGAGCGCCTGCTCGCGCACCGCGCCGATGCGGGAAACGGCCTCGGCCACGATGTACGCGCCGCGCTCGGCCTTGTCCCGGGCCGTATCGGCCGTGGACGCCGCCTGGGAGGCGTTTTGCGCCACCTCGACGACCGTGGCGTTCATCTCCTCCATGGCCGTCGCGGTTTCGGAAACGCGCCCGGACTGGACGTCCGAACCCTGGCGGGACTGCTCGATGCGCGCACGCAGGGCGTCCGAGGCGGAGGTGACCACCGAAACCACCTCGCCCAGGCGTCCGGCGGCGTGGAGCACGCCTTCGCGCCGGGCCGATTCGCCCTTGCGCCGGGCCTCTTCGGCCGCCTGCTGCGCCTGGCGGGCGTTGTCCGATTCCTGGCGCGCGGTTTCCGTGGCGGCCTGGGCTTCGGCGATCTTGTCGCGAAGCGTATCCACCATGCGCCGCAAATCTCCTGCCAGATCGCCCACTTCGTCGCGCGAGGCGACATCGAGCGTCGTATCCAGCCGCCCCGACGCCACCGCCTTGGAATACGTGGCCAGCGCCAGGATGGGCCGGGTGAAGGCGCGCGAAACGACAAACCCGAGCCCGCCGAGCACGACCACTGCGACCAGGGCCGAGAGTCCCGCCCCGCGATTGACCGCGGACAGGGCCGCGGCCATTTCGTCCATGTGCTTGCCCACGAACCCGATACCCACGGGCTTGCCCGACGCGTCCGTCAATGCCCAGTAGGCCGTGATGTAGGGCTTGCCGAAGAGCTCCAGGCGCTTGTAGACCGTCTCGCCCCGGCCGAGCACCTTGTCCCGTACTTCGGGATCGTCGATGGACGTGCCCACGGCCCGGCGGCCGTTTTCCATGATCGTGGTGGAGACGCGCCTGTTCCCGGAAAAAAGCGTGGCTTCCGCGCCGAGCATGGCCTTGATGCCGTCGACCAGGGCGTTTTCCGCGGCCAGGTCGGCCACGAGGCTCACCGTGCCGACGACCGCACCGTCCCTGCGCACCGCGACGCTTGCAAGATAGGGCAGGCGCTCGCCCGTGGCGGCGACGAAACCCGCCGCATTGCCGCCGGAAACGGCCTTGGCAGCACTCCCGGCCAGGGCCTCGCCCAACCCGTCCGTCTTGCCCGCCCTGGCGACGACCGCGCCCTTGGCGTCGGCAAAGACCACGCCCCCGATCTGGCCGCCGACGGCCACGAGGTCCTCGCCGAGCCGGGAGAGCAGGGCGGCGTCGCCGGAAGCGAGGCCCGCAACGACGTTGGGCCGCACGGCCTGCGCCTTGGCCGCGCCCGCGAGCGCGGCGTCCACGGCGCGGATCCGGTCCGCGCCGACCTTGGCGAAGGCGACGATATTGACGTCGTATTCCTTGGAAAAACCGTTTTCAAAGGCCATGCGACCGGCAAAGAGCACGGCCACGGCGGAAGCGATGACGGAGGAAGCCACGAGGAAGACGATCTTGAACGTGATGCCAATGCGCATAGGATGCCTCCGACGAAAAAAGCATGCATGCGAAGCGCCGCTGTTTGCCGCCCCCCACAAGGGGGTACGCCTGGCCATGCAACGGACGGGAGAAATACCTCAATCCAGGGTACACCCGTGACGCACGGAGTCAACAGCAACGGCGCGATACGTCCGTTCGTCGGAAAAAGCGCAATGGCCGCCGCGGGACGGCGACGGGATGTGCGTCAGGACGCCAGCTTGAGGACGGCGACGCCTGCGATGATCAGGCCTGCGCCGGCCAGTCGGGCGAAACTCATCGGATCGCCGTAGGCCAGCACGCCCACGGCGAACGCCCCGGCCGCGCCGATGCCCGTCCAGACCGCATAGGCCGTGCCCATGGGAATCACGCGCTGGGCCAGAAACAGGAATACGCCGCTTGCGCCCATGCAGACTACGGCGACGACGATGCCGAAGACTAGGCGACCAGGGCTTTGGGCCAGTTTGAGGCCGACGGGCCAGCCGATTTCGCAAAGGCCGGCTATGAGAAGGGAAATCCAGGCGAATTGCATGTGCATGCTCCGAGTGGTTGCGGGTTCGCGGTCAGTGATCAGGGGAGGGCGGGGGAAAAGGCGTCCATGTCCGCGGCCGTGCCGGCGAAATGCAGGAAATACGACGCCGCGTACGCGGCATCCAGACAGCGGGCCTTGAGCGCCGTGAAAAGCCCGGGACGGTCGCCGCAGGCCGCCTGGAAAGCCGGATCGGCCAGAAAGGGGTAGTGCGCGAAAAGGGCCGTGGCCCACAGCGCGTTGAAGCGCGGATCGAGCCAGGTGACGGGCGAGCCGGTGAGCAGGTGCCAGCTGAGGGGCCGCATCTCGAAAAGCATCTCCCGGCTGTCCGGCCGCCGCTGCTCCTGATAAGCGCGTTCGAGGAGGGGCCCATGCAGTTCGGGCGTGAGCACGAGCAGGCCCGTCTGCACGATGCGGTCCGGGAAGGCGTCGAAGCCGTAGCGGCCGTAAAAGGCCTGCGGCGTGTCGTCGGCGCTGCCCGTGACGCCGTGGCGCGCGTGGTAGGCGCGGATGTTGGCCGCGGCCAGGGCGTAGGTCTCGGGCGTGGGGCTTTGCAGCTGGTCCACAGCGCCGAAGGTCTCCGCCGCCACCCCGTCGAAGACGTCGGGGGCGTCCGGGCGCGGCAGCATGTCCGCGTCGATCCAGGCCACCTGGTCGCAGGCGCGCAGCGTGGGATGGCGCAGGACCAGGCATTTCTGCCAGGCCGGCGAACGGTCGCGCCCAAGAGGCGACACGTCGAGGAGCCGGTCGAGAACGACCAGGGACAGCCCGTGCGCCTTGGCGTAGGCGCGCAAATGCGGTGCGACGCGGGAGGCGAAGCGCGCCTTGTAGGCGTCGCCGCAAACGAGGGTGACCAGGGCGCGTTTCATCTGGCGTCTTCATAGCCGCAACGGCCGGCGACGGCCAGCGGCAAGGGTGGTCCCGGCAAGTTCACAGCACGCTGACGCGGTTGCGGCCCGTGTGCTTGCTTTTGTACAGGGCGTTGTCCGCCCGGGAGAGCAGGGCGTCGCCCGTGTCCGCGGCATCGAAGGCGGACACGCCGGCGCTGACCGTGTGCGCCCGGCCGGTGCCGAAATCATGGGCCGCGACGGCCGCGAGGATGCGCCCGGCCAGATGCGCGGCCTGAGCGCGGCCGGTTTCCGGGCAAAGCACCAGGAATTCCTCGCCGCCCCAGCGCCCGGCCATATCGGTCTGGCGGATATTGTCGCGCACGAGCCTGGCGATGCCGATCAGGAACCTGTCGCCGGCGAGGTGGCCCAGGGCGTCGTTGACGGCCTTGAAATGGTCGATGTCGAGCATGATGACGGAAAAGGGTCGGTCGTAGCGCCTGGCGCGCTCCAGCTCGGCCTCGAACGCGGCCATGAGCCGACGGCGGTTGGGCAGGTCGGTCAGCAGGTCGGTCTGGGACAGACGCGTCAACTCTTCATTGTATTTCTTGAGCTTATAGTTCCAAACAAGGCCCAGGCCGAGCACGACGGCGAAGACGACGCTGACCTTGAGCACAAGCGCCTTGTCCGTGCCGGTCTGCACGTTGATGGCCACATGGCGGTTGACGATCTGTCCGCGTTCCTGGGGCGTGATGGTCGCGACGCCGGCGTTTATGACGTCGCGCAGCACGGGCTCGCTTTTCCCCACCCCGACGCGCAGGTTGTTGGCGAAATTGGGCAGCCGGCCCGCGATCTTGAGGTTGAAAAGGCCTTCCTTCTTGATGGTGTAGGCCGCGACGATCAGCGAACGCATGGTCATGTCGGCCTTGCGGTCCTGCACCATGTCCAGCGCCTCCGCTTCGGAAGCCGTGGTCAGGATCCTGAGGTTCGGATACTCGGAGCGGACGCGCTCCTCCATGGCCGTACCGCTCGGAAACACGATGCTTTCGCCCGCGAGGCTCGCCGGATCGTCGATGAAGGGGTGTTCCTCACGCGTGATGAATACGTTGGAGTCGTTGAATATCGGGTCGGTGAAAAGAAGCCATTCGTCGCGAAGCGTCGTCTTGTTGAGAAAGCTCAAGACCTGGCAGCGCCCCTCCTTGGAGGCGGCCAGGCTTTCGTCCCAGTCCCTGGTGGGGACGAGCGTGAAGGCGATCCCCGTGCGTTCGCCGACCAACCGCAACAGGTCCGCGGCGATGCCTTCGTGCTCGCCACGGGAATTCACGCTTTCAAACGGCACCCAGTCCGGGTCCACGCAGAGCGTAACCGTTTTGTGCGCCGCGACGTAGGCGCGCTGCTCCGGGGTCAGCTCCGCCATTGCCCAGGCGGCGCGCGATGCGAGAAGCAGCACGGCGGCAAAGACGCAGCTCCAAAAAAGCGGACCGCAACCTTGTTGCGTTCCTTGGAAACAATGCGGTCCGGTAATTGCCATGCGTACTTTTCCTGGGGTAAACGCGCGGCGAAGCCGCGTCCCGTGCACAATATCCGTCATGGGCACACGCGGGCAATCCTGTTTCAGGGGAAAGATGCAAAAAAAATGCAACGCATGGACTTCGGTCTTGATTTGTGCCAACCTTGAGTTCCCGCCGTTGCGTTCCCACGGCCACAGAGCAACCTTGCCAGGAGGGAACGGTATGCGTCTGTCGCTGCGCACGAAGTTTTTCACCCCCATTCTCGCCCTTGTCATCATAGGCATGGCCTTGCTGGTCCTCTTAAACGACTTTGCCACGAAAAACGCCCTGGAACAGGTCGAAAACCAGTCCATGACCCTGCTTTGCCAGTCCATGGCCAACGACGTCACCGGAACCGTCAAAGCCAACCTCAGGGTCCTCGCCAGCTTCGCCAAATACGGCACCACCGTGGCCGCGGCCAAGAGCGAAGATCCCGCTGCGGGCAACGCCCTGCTCGCCACCCTGTCCGCCGGACTCAGCGGCGCGGACTACGCCAACATCTTCGACCTCCAGGGCGTGTCCAAGGCGTCGAGCAACGCCGCAAGCGTCGGCAAGATCAAGGTGGCCGACCGGGACTATTTCGCCCTGGTCACCAAGGACGGTAAAACAAACGTCGTGTCCAAGGCCATCGTCAGCCGTACCACGGGCAAGTCCGCGGTGGTGCTCGCCCAGCCCATCCGCGACGCCTCAGGGCAGCTCGTGGGAGTGCTCAACACCGGCATGGACCTGGAATCCCTGACCAACGACCTGTCCGTCACCAAGATCGGCCAGACCGGCTACGCCTTCATCCTCGACAGCCAGGGCATGGTGCTGGCTCATCCGGACAAGTCGCTGCTCATGAAGACGGACCTGGCAGGCACGGACCTCGGCCGGCGCATCCTGGCCGTGACCGGCTCGGCCGCGATCGCCTACGCGGACGCCTCGGGGAACCACCTTGCGGCGGTCGCCCGCGATCCCATGACCGGCTGGTTCTTCGTCGTCGAAGCGCCCCTGGCCGAGTTCCAGGCATTTGCCAGCGCCGCGGCCTGGCGCGGTGTCTGGATCGCGGGCATCGTCACGGTGGCGATCGTGGCCGCCATCATCGTCCTGTTGCGCGTTTTCGTGCTCAACGGGCTACGACGCTGCGTGGCGTTTTCCGCCGCCGTGGCCGAAGGGGACCTCGCGCATACCCTCGACATCCGCTCCGGGGACGAATTGCAGGTCCTCGGCGACGCCCTGACCGCCATGCGCGAAAGCATCACGCGCAATCTGGCCGAAGCCAAGGCCAAGGGCGAGGAGGCCGCGGCCCAGGCGGCCCTGGCCCACGAGGCCCTGGCCGAAGCCAAGCGGGCGCAGCAGCAGGCCGAAGAGGCCAAGACCCAAGGGCTGCTGCTCGCGGCCGACAAGCTCCAGAGCGTCATGCAGTCCCTTGCGGACGGTTCCTCGCAATTGGGCGAGGAAGTCGCATCCGTGGTCGCCTCGGTGGCCGAACAGGAGCGGCGCACCGCGGAAACGGCCACGGCCATGGAAGAGATGAACGCCACCGTGCTCGAGGTGGCGCGCAATGCGTCCGAGGCCGCCGGCAAGGCCGCCGCGGCCCGGGATCAGGCCAACGAGGGCCGCGAAGTGGTGGAGAAGTCCCTGGCCGCCATCAGCCAGGTGGACGCCGTGTCGCGCGAGGTCAAGGCGGGCATGGACGCCCTGGGCGAGAAGGCGCAGTCCATCGGGGCCATCATGAACGTCATTTCCGACATCGCGGACCAGACCAACCTGCTGGCCCTAAACGCCGCCATCGAGGCGGCCCGGGCCGGAGAAGCGGGACGCGGCTTCGCCGTGGTCGCCGACGAGGTGCGAAAGCTCGCGGAAAAGACCATGACCGCCACCAAGGAGGTGGGGGATTCCATCGGCGCGATCCAGAAGGGGGCCAAGGACAGCATCGCCAAGGTGGGCGAGGCGGCCGAGGCCGTGGCCCGGGCCACGGAGCTGGCCGGAGCTTCCGAGCGGGCCCTGCGCGCCATCGTGAGCCTGGTCGAGGAGACGTCGTCCCAGGTGCAGGGCATCGCCGCCGCCGCCGAAGAACAGTCCGCGGCGAGCGAGGAGATCAACCGGGCCGAAGAGGCCGTCAGCCGGCTTTCCAGCGACATCGCCCAGGGCATGCGGGAATCGTCGGGCGTGGTTTCCAACATGGCTCGCCAAGTGGACGCCCTGGAAGAGGTGGTGGCGGCGTTCCGAAACAACTGAGCGGGCGAGTGCTGCTGGCCCAGCCCGCGCCTGCACGCACGGCCGTCGCCCCGACCCGGGCTGGGGACGTCCCGGGCCGGGGCGCGTGGCATTTTGCGGTGACGATCGCCTGAATCCGGGAAGCCCGGTGCGGAGTCTTTTCCTAGATCAGGAATATACTTGTGACAATTATTCCTGATATTATTTCCATCAATCCAGTTCCCTCGCCGTCCAAATGCAGCGGCCGATGATCTCGAAATCGTCGGCATCGGAAACGAGGAGCATGTTGCCGTCGTTGTCCGAGGCGATGCCCAGGCTGCCTTCGCGCTCCACGAGCCGCTTGATGTACATCTGGCCGTTGTAGCGCAGGTAATAGACCTTGTTCTTCACGAACTGCCGCCGGCCCTCGTCGATGAGCACCACGCTGCCGTCGGGGATGGTGGGCTCCATGCTGTCGCCGAAAGCGCGGATGACGGTCATGTTCTCCGGGTTGCCCTTGGAGCGGATCCATTCCGTGCGAAAACTCAGATAGGTCAGGGCGCGGTCGCCGGTTTCGGTGGAGCCCCCGCCCATGGAGCCCGTGGCCTCGCGCAACGGCACCTCGGTATATTGCAGCTGGTGCGCCTCCCGGGCCCGGATGTCGCGCAGCATGGAGCGCAGGGCGGTAAAGCCGCCTCCCGCCGCGCCGCCGCGCCCGGGTCCTTCGCCGCCGTAGAGCGGCTCCCGCACATGGTAGCGCCGCGGCGCTGCGGCGTCGGGGTCGTAGTCCTGGCTCTCCAGGCGCTCCCGCCCGAGCGCGAGCATCTCTTCGTACGACATCTTGAAAAACGCGGCGAACCTGCGGCGCAAGCCGGCCTTGGGGGCCTGCTTTCCCGCCAGGATCTTGCTGACGTAGCCCTGGCTCACGCCCGCGAAGGCGGCCAGTTCCGCCTGGTTGGGGTTGTCCATGGCCGCAAGCTCCGACAGGGCTTTCCAAAAGCACCTGTCCTCGTCGGTGCGCAACGCCGCGCCGAGCAGCGGCGAGGGAGGAGGGGAGGATTTCGCCATAAGCCATTCATGCCCGAGGGCGGGGGGGGAATGTCCATTCCTTTTTTGGAATATTATTCTTGACTAATATTCCAATTAGGAATACTCGTGGAACGCACCGGCGTCGCAACAGCAAGCACAACCCCGGGAGACCTGCCGATGCGTGAAACTGAACTGGAGGAGAGGCTGGCGGAAAGCCTGGGCGCGACCGCAGCCCGCGCCGCCGTCGATGCGCTCATCGCCGCCTGGGGCGGATGCCGCCTCGATATTCCCAACGGCTCCGCCACACGGCTGCGCCAGCGCGACCGCGAAATCCGACGCATGTACCGCAACGGCGCCGATCTCTTCGCCCTGCGCGACCAGTTCGGCCTCTCCGACAGGTATCTGCGCCGCATCGTCTCGGGCGTGCACTGAACCGACGCGTGGCCTACTTCACCAGGGCCCGCTCCAGGGCCGCCGCCAGCTCCTGCGGTTCGAAGGGCTTGGTGACGTACTCGTCCATGCCGGCCTCGAAACCCAGTTCCCGGTCCGCGTCCATGGCGTAAGCCGTCAACGCCACCACCGGAATGGCGGCGTCGAGGTCGGGCACGTGGCCCGCGCGGATCATCCGTGTGGCGTCCAGGCCGTTTAGGCGCGGCATCTGGATATCCATGAGCACCAGGTCGAAGCGCTCGCGGCCGAGCAGGGCCAGGGCTTCACGGCCGTCCGCGGCGGTCTGCACCGAGTGCCCGAGCTTTTGCAGGGCGCGCACGGTGAAGATGCGGTTGACCGGCTCGTCCTCGGCCAGGAGGATACGCAGCCCGGTCCTTGCCCCGGCGCAAGCCGGAATTCCGGTCGCGGGCGTCGGGGCGGCCTTGCCCCGGGCCGGCACGCCGGCCGGGCGCAGGGCCGCTGTGGGCCGGGCCACCGGGCAGCCGGACAAGTCCAGCAGCATGTCGATGCGCTCCTGCAGGACCGCGGCGGATTGCAGGATCGTCGCCAGCCCTTCCCGCATCTCGTCGTCCGCAGCCTTGTCGAGCAGCAGCCGGGTCATGTCGATGATGGCGCCAAGGGGCGTGCGCAGCCCATAACCGCGGTCGGCCGCACGCCGCGCCACCGCCGCGCGTGCCGCCCCGGTCTCCCCGTGCAGCGGCGCGTCCGGCGCGCAGGGATCCCCGGCAGCTTCGCGCTCGCGCGACGAAGCGCGTTCCGTCGTATCCGCATCCTTGGGAAATCCGGCCATGCCCGGCCTCATTCGGCGATGCGCCCGGCGCACCGCGTGTTTGGCGCGCGTCTATACGCCGTCGCGACGGCGGCAGAACTGGTCGCACAAGTCCACGGCCCGCTCCAGGATCGTGCCGCAACCGTTGATCAGGTTGTCCACGTAAAGGGCATTGTAGGTCTGCCGGCACATGGCCAGACAGCTTTGCAGGTCCGTGGGCGCGGCCGCCAGTTCCTTGCGGTAGCGCAGACAGATGGGATCGGAAAGGCACGCACCGGGCGTCGGCAGGGCCGAGCAGAATTCATAATATTCCTGCACGGACATGGGCGGCGCAGGAGCGGCGCCGTCGGCCGGCGTCTGGCGGCCCGCGCAACCGCAAACGAGAAGCGTCACGCCGACGAGAAGCAGCATACGCAGGATCATGGGCGTCTCCTTCCGGCTATTGTTGCACGAAAATGCCCTATGCGACACCCCTTGTAAAGACGGTGCGGTTTGGAGTTTCCGCCTCAAATCGGTCAGTTTATTTTTTGACATAGACTGGCTGGTCAGTGTCCGCCTTCCATGGTCACCTTGGACTCAAGGAAGGTGCACCATGAACACGAACTCGACTTTGCCGGCCTTTTCCGGCGACCTGCGCGGCGCGGTCCTTTCCAGCTACGCCAACGTGGCCGAGGACGGGACCATCTGTTTCGTTTCCGACAAGATCTACCGGGCCTGCGACGCCTGCGGCACGGTGTTCGTCGGCTCGGCCTACCGGACGCCGTTTTCCGGGCCTCCGGCATGCCCCTTCTGCGGCGGCGAAGGCTGCGCGCCGCTGGTCAGGGGGCTGCCGTCATGACCGCTGCGGACAAGTTCCTTTCGCGAAAGCTCCTGGCCGCGCTGTGCTCCGTGGCCGTCATCGCCGTCAACCGCAAATGGGGCCTCGGCCTTGGCGACGAGGACGTCCGGGCCATTGCCGACATCGCGCTGACGGCCATCGGCTCCCAGGCCGGCATCGACCTGGCCGAGCGCCTGCTGCCCGGCCGCAACCGCACCCCGGCAGACGCCGCCGCCGGAGACGCCCATGCCTCCTGACCAGTTGTTCCTGCCGGCATGGATCGCGTTCCTGGTCGGGCTGGTCATGTTGTTCACCCGCAAGTGGGTCAGCGACGTGGCCCGGGCCATCGACGGCCTGGACGCGCGCCTGCGCGCCCTGGAGAAAACGCAGACCGACTGCCGGGTGGAACTGGCCCGGGGCTACGCGACCCGGGCGGAGATGGAACGCGTGTCCGAACGCCTGGAAAACCATGCCACGCGACTCGCCGTGCTGGAAGAACGCGATCTGGCCGCCTAGGCCGGTCCATGCCCGCCTTGCGCAGGCGGCCGGAGAACCCCATGCAAAAGCCCATGCCCGTAACCGTCAGCCTCGACGGCCTGCTTTCCCTCAACCCCCAGCTGACTCTGGCCGACATCCTCGCGCTGCTGCACTGGAGCGGGCCTTCGACCCGCCTGCACTGAACGATTTCCCCTGCCTTTTGCCGTCAATCACGCGGAGCCGCACGCATGACGCAACCCCCTGGCGAGAAACGCCTCACGGACCGGCAACGGCGGTTCGTGGAGGAGTACCTGATCGACCTCAAGGCCGGCGCGGCCGCGGCGCGCGCCGGCTACAGCGCCAAAAGCGCCGAGACCTTCGGCGTCAGGCTGCGCAACCTACCCCATGTGCACGCCGCCATCGAGGCGGCCATGGCCGAACGCCGCAGGCGCGTCGGCATCACCCAGGACCGGGTGGTGACGGAGCTCGCCCGTCTGGCCTTTGCCGACATCCGTGATTTCGCGGACTGGGACAACCACGACGTGACGCTTAAGCCCGCGCGCGAGTTGACGCCCGACCAAACGGCCTGCGTGGCGGAGATCGTGCAAACCCCGGGCAAGGGCTTGCGCATCAAACTCCACGGCAAGACCCAGGCCCTGGCCGCCCTGGCCAGGCACCTGGGTTCCAAGGAAAAGACGGAGGAGGGCAGGGAGGCCGCGCCCGTGATCACCGTGGTCACCTGCGTGCCGCCTCCGGACCCGCCGCCGGAGGAACGCCTGCGCCAGGGCCCGCCTTGCCCGGCAGGGTAGGGTGCGGCACTCGACCCTTAAATGCTGAGTTGCGCCGGGTCGGAAGACGCGCCTTCGTCGGCTTTGGCTTCGGAAGGCGATGTCGCGTCGCAACGGGTTTTCCGACCCGGGGCGCACTCCGCCGCTCGCGCCAGGCGTTCTCCCTGGCGCGACAGGACCACGGCCATGCACCTGTCCGAGACGGCGTCCGGAACCGGCTGCGGCGCGTTTTTCGCGGTTGCGAGCACGCGGCCGTAGCCCCGCGCCGGTTCCTGGCGCGGGGCGACCGCGCTGCCACCGATAAGGGCCGCGGCTGCAAGGACCGCTGCCAACGCCGCTTTGCAAGCCCGCTGGCGCATTGCCATGACAGCTCTCCTTCACAAACGGGAACGCTTTGTCGCAATGCCGATGCCCAAATCGTGCCAGCCGTCGCATCCAACAATTTCAAATGGTTGTCATCACACTTCGTAAGCAGGTCTCTCATGCAGCATTATAATGCCGCTATTTCGGCACGATCGGCCGACGAAGGCCGCATCGTGTCCCTCGCCTATGCGCCCCAGCCCAGGCAGGCCGCCCTGCACGCCTGCGGGGCCAACGAAATCCTTTTCGGCGGCGCGGCCGGACCGGGCAAGAGCCATGCCCTGCGTTTCGAAGCCTTGCTTTCCTGCCTGCGGGTACCGGGGCTCCAGGCCTATCTCTTCCGGCGCACGACGCCGGAACTCGAGCGCAACCACATCCGTCCGGCCCTGGCCCAGTTCCCCAAGGCCTTCTTCCGCTACGTCGCCTCGAAACGCCGCTTCGAATTCCATAACGGGGCAAGCCTTTCCTTCTGCGGCTGCTGGCGTGAAAAAGATGTCTTCGCCTACCAGGGCGTGGAGATCCATTTGCTGCTCATCGACGAACTGACGCACTTCACCGAGTTCCAGTACGACTTCCTGCGCGGGCGGCTGCGCTGCGCTCTCGACGTGCCGCCGGCCTACCGCCACAAGATTCCCGGCATCGTCTGCGCCTCCAATCCCGGCGGCCCGGGGCACGGTTTCGTCAAGGCGCGCTTCGTGGACTTCGCCCCGCCCATGACGCCGCGCCGCGCCCCGGATGCCGAAGGCGGCATGCTGCGCTGCTTCATCCCCGGCCGCCTGTCCGACAATCCCATCCTCCTGGCCAGGGACCCGGGCTACGCCAAGCGCCTGGAAGCCCTGCCCGAGCCCTACCGCAGCGCCTACCGCGACGGCGACTGGGACGTGTTCCTGGGCCAGGCCTTCGCTTTCAACCGCCGGCTCCACGTGGTCCCGGCCATGCCCGTACCCGCCTGCGCGCCGCTTTTCATGACCTTCGACTGGGGCTACGGCGCGCCGTTTTCCGTGGGCTGGTGGTGGGTGGACGCGGACGGCAGGCTGCTGCGCTTCGCCGAGTGGTACGGCTGGAACGGCTCGCCCAACCAGGGCCTGCGCCTGACCGATTCGCGCATCGCCGCAGGCATCCGCGAACGCGAGGACGGCCTTGGCATCGCCGGCCGGGCCATCACCCGCCTGGCCGGGCCGGACTGCTTCGCGCGCAAACCCGACTACCGAGGCGGCGGCCAGGGGCCGAGCACGGCGGAAACCTTCGCCCTGGAAGGCGTCCACCTCGCGCCCGGCGACCCATCGCGCACGGCCAAGATCCGCCAGTTCCACGAACGCCTGCGCCCGCGCGAGGACGGCGCGCCCATGCTCGTGGTCTACGACGCCTGCGCGCAGTTCATCCGCACCATCCCCCAGCTCGTCACGGACAGGCGCAACGTGGAGGACATCGACACCACGGGCGAAGACCACATTTATGACGAGGCCTGCCACGTCTGCATGGCCCGACCCCTGCCGCTCGAAGCCCTGGCCGCGTCGCGACCGTCCGCGGCGCGCATCATCGACGCCGTAACCGCCGGAAACCCTTATCCCCAGGAGGCCACATGACGCCCATATCCTTCGATCCCGCCTTTACCGGAATCGTCCTTTTGGTCGCGCTGTTCTTCCTGCTCCTCGGCTGGCGACTCGGTCGCGAAAGCGCGGGCCGGCCCATGTTCGACTTTCCGCTCTTTCCCGCCGCAGGGCAGGACGCAGACACGCCGGACGAGGACCGGGAGGCGGCGCACGAAGAAGACGCCCGTTTTCCGCCCCATCGCTTGTAACGGCGCCCGCGCGCCTTATTCGTTCCCCGCAACCGAGTGTATCCGGAGCATACAGCGTATCCACCCCGGACCCGGTGTCTGTATGGTTTCTATCCACCTCTGGGGACGGGCCTCGACGCGACATTTCCACGCAACAACTCAATATAACAGATAAATCAAAGTTGGCACGAACCATGCTAATCCAGGGACAACCGCGTACACGGAGGCCGGCAAGGCCACACCGCCCGCGGCACTGCGAAACGATTCGGCCACGGCCGACAAACCCTGGAGGAACTTCCATGCAACGCAAGACTTTCGGCATCGCTCTCGCGGCTCTGGCTACCCTGGCGCTCACTTCTTCCCTGGCCCTGGCCCGGCCCGGCAACGGCCCCGGCGCGGGCGCGGGCTACGGTCCCGGCGACTGCCCCGGTTACGGCGCGGGCGCCATGGCGCGCCTGACCCCGGAACAGCAGGCCACCTTCCAGAAGCTGCATGACGCCTATGCCGCCAAGACCGCGCAGCTGCGCGCCGACCTCGGCGTCAAGCGGGCCGAACTCAACGCCCTGGCCATCACCCAGAGCCCCGACCAGGCCAAGATCGCCGACCTCACCAAGCAGATCGGCGACATCGAAGGCAAGCTGCTCGCCGAACGGACCCAGTTCCGCATCCAGGTGAGCAAGGAAGTCGGTCCGAACGTCATGGGCGGCTACCACCATCGCGGCATGATGGGCGGCAACGGCTGCGGCGGCATGATGGGCGGCGGCACCGGCTGCGGCGGCAACTGGTAGGCGAGAATTCATAGCGGGGCCGGGCATGCGGCCGGCCCCGCTTTTTCCGCACAATCGGGACAATCCCGAGGAGCAACCCATGCGGACCAGCCTTGCAAATGCCGTAGATCACGTTGGCGGCGGCATGTTGCACGGTCCGCTGCCCTGGGTCCTTCTCGCCGTGGCGCTCGTCCTCGTTTGCATCGTGATCGGCCTGCGCAGGCGCGCGGTGCAAAAGCGCGCAAAGCCTTACCGCGAAAGCGCCAAGGCCGACCGCGACGACGCCCTGCGCCTGCTGCGCGTGCGCCTTGCCACAGGCGGCATCAGCCAGGAAGAATTCGACCGCTTGCGCCATGCCGTGGCAAATGGGGATGAAGAACGCCTCCGGCGGCCAAAGGGCTAGCGCCCTCTGGATTCCCTTGAAGGCTCTCTTGTTCCGCAGCGATTTACCGGCATAGCGTTCAGATTTTCCAAGAACCCGGCAATCGACGAAGCGACCGTCGCCTTCGTTGTCAGCATAAAGCGCGGCGACATCCCTCACACCTCCTTCCCGCGCGCACGCCCGAAGCGGTTTTTGCCGCTTCGGGCTTTTTATAAACCGATGACAAAAGGCCACGACATTGCTAAGGTGGCTAGGATTTCCTTTTAGCAAGCAAAGGAGACGCCATGAGCAGCAGCATCGTGAACGATCCCCTTTTCGGGCAGCAATGGCACTTGCAAAATACGGGTCAGGACGGCGGCACTCCCGGCGTCGACCTCAACGTCGTCCCCGTCTGGCAGGACTATACGGGCAAGGGCGTGACCGTCGCCGTCGTGGACCAGGGCATCGAGTACAATCATCCTGACCTGGCCTCCAATATCAACACGTCGCTGAGCTTCTCGGGGGTCTCCTCCGCAAGGGACGGCCAGCCCGTCACGTCCACGGACAACCACGGCGTGGCCGTGGCCGGGCTCATCGCGGCCGTGGCCGGCAACGGCATCGGCGGCGTCGGCGTGGCCCCTGGCGCTACCCTGGCCTCGGTCTATATTCCCCTCGGTTCCGACATCGATCCGGACACGCCCGAGGACATGGACGATTTCGTCGGCGCGTTTCGCATGGCCGCTTCCTCCTACGACGTGGTCAACAACAGTTGGGGCCATTCCGGAACGTTTTACAATTTAAACGACCCGGAAAACGAAAGCGCGGCCACGGCCCTGGCCGAGGCCGCGAGCAAAGGCCGCAACGGCAAAGGCTCCATCATCGTCTTTGCGGCGGGAAACGACCGCGAAGAGGATTTCGACGCCAACACCGACAACCTGACCAATTCCCCCTACACCATCACCGTGGCCGCCATCGACAACACGGGCAAGGTGAGTTCCTACAGCACGCCCGGGGCTTCCGTCCTCGTGGGCGCGCCGTCGCTTTCCTGGTACTACACCACGGAAACCGTGGTCATCCCGGCCGAGAACGAAGACGAGGAGGACCAGGTCGTCACGCAGATCGTGCGCCACGATTACGGCCAGATCGTCACCACGGACCGGATGGGCGAGAACGGCTACAACACGGCTCCCTCTCCCCAAGGTGACTACGCCTACGACTTCGGCGGCACCTCGGCCGCCGCGCCCCAGGTCTCCGGGGTCGTGGCCCTGATGCTGGAAGCCAACCCCAACCTCGGCTACCGCGACGTCCAGGACATCCTGGCCCTGACCGCCCGCAACACGGACCCTTCCGGCGACTGGACGACCAATGGCGCTTCCAACTGGAACGGCGGGGGCATGCATGTCAGCCGCGACGTGGGATACGGCCTGGTGGACGCCACCGCCGCGGTCCGCCTGGCCGAGACTTGGGACACGCAAAGCACGACAGCCAACCTGGCGACCGTTTCCGGGCAACAAGCCGACGCCGCCGTGCTGCCCGACGGCACGGGCTCCGTTTCCTCGACCATCGCCATGCCTGTCGGCGTTTCGGTGGAACGGGCCGAAGTCGTGCTGGACCTTGACGCCCGGGATGCCTCGGACCTCGTGGTCACGCTCACCTCGCCCTCGGGAACCCAAAGCGTGCTGCTGGACGCTTCGGGAACCAGCGAAGCCTATCCGGCGAACTTCTCCCTGACGTCGACCCACTTCCTGGGAGAATCCTCCCTGGGAAACTGGACCGTCACCGTGGCGGACAGAAGCGCCGACGGCGACAGCGTCTCCTTCGACGGCTGGACGTTGCGCCTGTACGGGGCCGAGGCCACGAACGACACCCGCTGGGTTTATACGAACGAATACGCCTCCGTCGCCGCCGGCGACCCGTCCAGGCAGCTGCTCGTCGACTTCGCGGGCAAGGATTCCCTCAATGCCGCCGCGGTCACATCCGCTTCCGCCATCGACCTGCATGCCGGAACCGTCAGCCTCGTCGATGCGACGCCGCTCTATATTTTCCCGCAAAGCACCGTGGAGAACGTCTACGGCGGCGACGGCGGCGACCTGCTTGTCGGCAACGACGCGGACAATTTCCTTTACGGCGGCCGGGGCAATGACGTGCTCTACGGCGCGGGCGGCAACGACCGCATCGACGGCGGCCCCGGGTTCAACATCGCCGGGTTCGAGAAGCCGTACGCCATGTACACGGTCACGGACACGAAAAACGCACTGACCGTTTCCAGCTTCGACGGCACGAGCACGCTCTCCAACATCAACCTGCTGCTTTTCCCCGACCGCATGGTGGCGACGCAAGCGGCTCTCAGCGCCTAGCCCGCACCATACTTCTTCGAAGTCCCGTGGCCGCAGTGCAAGGATTGGCTGCGGCCACGCCGCTTCCTCGCGGATGCGCGGGCAAACGGATTGATTACGCCCGCGATATCCCCTAGGTTGCGCCCCAACGTTTTCGGCCCTTTTGAGGAGCATCCATGAGCGAAGAGAAATCCACTCCCGTCGTCAGCCGCAACGCCGCCATCCTCGGCATCGTCCTGGCCCTGCTTGTCGGCTTCTACCTCGGGTTCACGGTCCACGGCCTGACCGGCGGCAAATCCGCGCCCCAGGGCGGACAGCAGACGGCGCAGCCGCAGATGCCGCCGGCGCAGCAGGAAGCGCCCAACCCGGCCCTGGCCGACCGCATCAAGGCGATCGAGAAACAAACCCAGCTCGAGCCGGCCAACGCCGCCGCCTGGACGGAACTGGGCAACCTCTATTTCGACACGCACCAGCCGGACAAGGCCATCACGGCCTACGAAAAGGCGCTCACCCTCGATCCGCGCCAGCCCGACGTGCTCACCGACCAGGGCGTCATGTACCGCGAGGTCGGCCAGTTCGACAAAGCCCTGGCCTGCTTCGACAAGGCCCTGGCGCTCAACGCCGGGCACGTCATCGCCAGCTACAACAAAAGCATCGTGCTCTCGCACGACAAGCACGACAACGCCGGCGCGCTGGCCGCGCTCAAGGCCCTGGCGCTTAAAAACCCCAATGCCAAGCTCCCCGACGGCCACACCGTGACCGAGGCCATCCAGGAACTCTCCACCGGCAAATAGCCTCTCTTCCTGCATCAAAAAGCGCCCCTCCCGGCCATCGACCTGGAGGGGCGCTTTCCTTTTCATCCCCGTTCAGGAGGTCCAGGAGGGGGTGCCCCCCTCCTGGCCGCCGGAGGCAACTTCCTTCATTTTTTCCCAATTACCGCGCGGCAGGGTCCTTGTAGACCGCGCCCTGGGCGGCGGACTTGACCAGGGAGGCGTAGCGCCGCAGCAGCGGGGAGGTGATTTCCTTTTTCTGCGGCACGAACGCGGCGCGGCGCGTTTCCAGTTCCTTGGCGTCCACGCGCATCTCGAGCTTGCGGGCCGGGATGTCCACCTCGATGATGTCGCCGTCGCGCACGAGCCCGATGGGGCCGCCGTCGGCCGCTTCGGGCGAGACATGGCCGATGGCCGCGCCGCGCGTGCCGCCGCTGAACCGGCCGTCGGTCACGAGCGCCACGGTCTCACCGAGCCCCATGCCCATGATGTTGGAGGTGGGGGAGAGCATCTCGCGCATGCCCGGGCCGCCCTGCGGGCCTTCATAGCGGATGACCACCACGTCGCCGGGCTTGATCTGTCCGCCCAGGATGGCTGCGTTGGCCGCTTCCTCACCGTCGAAGACGCGGGCAGGGCCGGTGTGGCGCATCATGGACGGGGCCACGGCCGACTGCTTGACCACCGCGCCGTCGGGCGCGAGGTTGCCGCGCAGGATGGCGATGCCGCCTTCGTTGGCGTAGGGGGCCTTGGCGCGGATGACGTCGTCGTTTTTGACGCGCGCCTTGAGGTCGGCAAGGTTTTCGCCGAGGGTCTTGCCCGTGGCGGTCATGACGTCGAGGTGGAGCAGGCCCCGTTCGGCCAGGGCGCTCATGACGGCCGGAATGCCGCCGGCGCGCTCGAGGTCGTCGAGGTAATGGTGGCCGGCCGGGGAGAGCTTGCAGAGATTGGGGGTCTTGCGCGAGACGGCGTCGAAGATGTCCAGCGTCAGCGGCAGGCCGGCCTCGGCAAAGACCGCGGGCAGATGCAGCACGGTGTTGGTCGAGCACCCGAGCGCCATGTCCATGGTCACGGCGTTTTCCAGGCTTTTTTCCGTGACGATGTCGCGCGGGCGGATATTTTTGGCCAACAGATCCATGACGCGCATGCCGGCCTTTTTCGCCAGGCGCACGCGCTTGGCCGAGACCGCCGGGATGGTGCCGTTGCCGGGCAGGCCCAGGCCCACGGACTCGGACAGGCAGTTCATGGAGTTGGCCGTGAACATGCCCGAGCACGAACCGCAGCCGGGGCAGGCGTTTTCCTCGAGCTCGTCGAGGCGCTCCTGGCCGATGTCGCCGCGCTTGAACTTGCCCACGGCCTCGAACACGTCGATGAGGTCGCAGGAGCCCTCCGGTGTATTGCCGGCGAGCATGGGGCCGCCGCTGACGATGACGGCCGGAATGTTTAAGCGCAGCATGGCCATGAGCATGCCCGGCACGACCTTGTCGCAGTTGGGGATGCACACCAGCGCGTCGAAGGGATGGGCCATGGCCATGATCTCGATGGAATCGGCGATGATCTCGCGGCTGACCAGGGAGTAGTGCATGCCGGCGTGGTTCATGGCCAGCCCGTCGCACACGCCGATGACGGGAAAGGTCATGGGCGTGCCGCCGGCCAGGCGGATGCCGGCCTTGACGGCTTCGGCGATGGTGTTCAAGTGGATGTGGCCGGGTACGACTTCATTGGCGGAGTTGACCACGCCGATAAGGGGGCGCTCCATCTCTTCCCGGGTCAGGCCCAGGGCGTAGAGCAGGGAGCGGTGGGGTGCTTTTTCCAGTCCGGATTTGAATTGGGAGCTGCGCATGGCGGTATCCTCGTATCGAAAGAGTGCGGCGTTTCGCCGAGGGCGCGAGTTTTTCACACCCGTGGCGCTTCTGGCAAGTTCGACGCCGCCTGCCGGCACATGGTCCTGGAATTGACGGGAGTCGCGCCTTGCGCATCGTGAACCTGCACAGCACGGCATTTGTGGCTGCGTTTCGCGCCCTTGGCCACGAGGTTCTGTCCGTCGGCATCGGCCCCGGCTGCGACGTGCCCTTATCCGAACCCCTTTCCGCAAAACGGTTTGCAGATCTGCTTGCCGCGGAGGGCATGATCCCGGACCTGGTCTTCTGGTGCGACGCCTGCCAGATCCCCTGGGTGTTCGGGCTGGAAACCCTGCCCGCCGTGGTCATCGGCTATTCCGTGGACCAATACATGCACCCTTGGCACGTGCCTTACAGCATGGGGTTCGACGCCGTGTGCGTGGCGCAGCGCGACTACCTGCCGCTGTTCGAGGAGTCGCCCCACGGCCGGCCGGTCAAATGGCTGCCCCTTTTTTGCGATCCGGGCCGCGACCGCGACCCGGGTCTGCCCCGCGACGTGCCCGTTTCCTTCGTCGGCACCCTCGACGGCCGTGTCAACAGCGCCAGAAGGCCGTTTTTGCAGGCATTTCGGACCAAAGTGCCGCTTTTCATGACCACGGGCGCATACGCGCCCATTTTCGGGCGCAGCCGCCTCGTGCTCAACCAAAGCGCGGCAGGGGAGCTCAATTTCCGCGTGTTTCAGGCCATGGCCTGCGGCGCGGCGCTCTTGACGGAGGCGGTGGGCAACGGCCTGGAGACGCTTTTCACGCCGGGCCTGGAGCTGCTGACGTATCGCCGTGGCGATCCCGATGACGCCGCGCGAGCGGCATTGGCCGCGCTTGCCGATCCGGACCTGGAAACGATCGCACGGGCAGGGCGGGAGAAAACCCTTTCCCGGCATACGGTTTCGGACCGGGCGCGGACCATCATCGCCCTGGCCACTCGTCTGGCAGATCAGGGCGCGCCGGCCAGGCGGCTGCACGCGCTTTCCGGCGTGCGTCGCCAGCTGCGCAAGGCCTATGCCATGCTGGCCCTGGACGAACACCTGCCACTTGGCGCGTCCGACCGCGAATTCTTCCTTTCCCAGGCCCGCTTCTGAGGCGTCACGAAGCCTGCCGCGCGTAGGGCCGGGCATGGCTGTCGCCCGCGCCGGTTTTTCCGCCAAGGGCCTTTTTCCAGCCCCATTCGGCAAGCAGCAGATAGAGCCGCGCCGGCACGGGGCAGGGCACCGAAATGTCCTCGGTAACTGCAATATCCGGCATCCGGGCGGCAACGAACAATCCAGCCTTGCGCTCTATCGCCGCGCGCGCCCTGCGGCCGAACCAGCCCAACGCTTCGAGGGACCGGCCTTCGTAGAATCCGCCGCCGCCCACGCCGCAGCCGCCAAGCCAGACAAAACCTGCCTGCCGCGCGAACAGGCGGCACATGGCCAATGCGGCGTCGTTGTTGACGCTTTCCGGAAATCCGCAGTTGATGACGGCGGAAAACCCCTGGCTCTTTCGCGGCGGCACTTCCTTTCTCCAGGCGACAAGCCGCATGAGCGCGGCCTGGGTATGGCCCGGCAACTGGTCGGCATAGAGCGGCGAGAAAAGCCATACGCCATCCGCGGCATCCACGGTTGCGACCAGTTCCGTAAACGCCTCCTCATCCTGGGCCGCTCCGAGCAGATCAAAGGACGCGACCTCCGCCCCTGCGGCGCACAGCATTTTTTCCGCATACGAAGCGAACCCGGTCGAAACGCTCTGCTTTTTCCTGGGAGAACCGCGAAGGAGCACGATGCGACGCAACGCTGCCGGCATGGATTCCTTCTTGAAATCCAATGCCCCAGCCACGACCGCCGTTACGGCATCCTCCGCCATGTCCGCATAGGCAACCGCGCTGGCATATGCTGGACTCAGCATATTGGCGGCGTTTCGCGCCACTACGCCGGCAAAGACCTGCTCCATGTCCGTATCGGCGCTTTGCAGCAGACCGATGGCCGCGAGCGCGGGCGTCTTTTCGTAGCGGGCGAAATGCCGCGTGCGGCCGTGCAGCCGCTGAAAGTGGGGGAGCAACGTCGGCAGCACGCCCCGGTCCACAGCGGTCTTGAGCGCCGGCGCGTAGCCGCCGAAAACGATGGGCGTCAACATGATCAGCACATCCGCCTGCGCCAGAGCGGCCGTGATGTTCCTGGCCGCATCGTCCACGACGCACACTCCCGGACTCCTGGTCCAGCAGGCGAAACAGCCCCGGCAGGGCGCAATTGCCGCTTCTTCCGGACGCAGCACCTCCAGTCGCTTGCCCGAGCCCTCCGCGCGTGCGCGAAGCACCCTGCGCACCGTATCCCCGCCGCGCGCGTCCCCAAGCGCATCCAGGACCAGCCATGTCTCCGCCATGTCCCTTGCCCTCGCGTCAATGTTTGCAATGGAAACATTCGCTAGGACTCTATGTGGACATTGTCAACATTTTTTGTTGCAATACCCCACCATGACGACCCACGTATCGAATCCCGCGTATCATCACGGAAATCTGCGCCTGGCGTTGCTGGACGCTGCGGAAAACCTGCTCGAGTCCGTCGGCATCGACGGTTTGACGTTGCGCGGACTGGCCAGGAAAACCGGGGTGAGCCATGCCGCGCCGTACCGGCATTTCGCGGACAAGGCCGACCTGCTCGCCGCCCTGGCCGCGCGGGGATTCGAGCGGCTTGCCCAAGCGCTGACGGCCTCCGCCGCCGCGCACCCCCTGGACTCCTGCCAGGAATTCCTGGCGTCCTGCCGCGTCTACATCACCCTCGGGCGGGAGCATCCGGCCATGTACCGGCTCATGTTCGGCCAGCCGCAACCGGGCGTCGGCGGCCAGCCGGAACTGGCCGCGGCGGGCCAGGCCGCCTTCGACGCGCTGGCCACGGCCATGGAGCGCGGCATCGCCAACGGGTTTTTCCGGGACACGCCCGTCCAGGCCCTGGCCATGGCCGTCTGGGCCATGGTGCACGGCCTGACGGAACTGGCCATCACGGGCCATCTGCATGCATGCGGGGAAGGGGAAGAGGGGGAAACGAGGATCAGCGAGACCGCGTGCTCGCTGCTTCTTTCGGGGATTGCGCCGTTTCGCCCCGGGACGTGACGGAGATGCGCTCCACGACCTTCCGGTAGTAGACCTGTTCCTTTTCCAGGTTCACGGGCCGCCTGCGCCGCGCATTGACCTTCATGACGAGCAGGTTGAGCTTTTGCATCTGCCGGTAGCGTTCCTGTTCGTCCGTGGCCGCGGCGAGGAGTTCCGTGGCCGTGACGATTTCCTTGTCCTCCAGGAACTCCTCGGGCACGTAGCCGGCGTTCTTGAGCATCTTGTAGGCCATGCGCAGATCCTCGGGGACCATGGAATCGTCCTCGAAGACGATCTTCTTGCCCTTGCCCGCGAGATTGTCGAATTCGCCGTTGCGCATGGATTCCTCTATACGCTGCTCGGCGATCCAGCCGATGACCTGGAACATGGCCTGCCTCCGCTATTTTTCCAGCGCCTTTTGCAGCTTGGGCATGCCGCCGTCCAGCCAGTCCACGACCTTGGGCACGACACGGCCCAGGGCGTCGCCTGCGGCGCGGGCGATGGTGTCGCCATTGAAGTTCTCGAGCGGCGCATAGGCGTTGAAATCGCCCGACGAGATGCGCGCGCCCATGTTCTTCGACCACAGGTCGAGGTGCACGGAGACCACGAACCGGCCGCCTTCGGTCTCTTCGACGTTAAACGCCGTGACCTGGCCCGTCAGCACCGCGTCATGCGCCACGCGCGGCTGGTAATCCACAGGCGTCAGGCCCGTGGACTGGCATTCGATGCCCTGGCGCAAAGCCCGGCCCACGACGTCCTGGGGCGGGCCTTCCCAATAGTATTCGAGACTTGCCGAGAGCACCCGGTCGCGGGCGGTGAGCACGGCGGTGCGGTCGAGATTCTCCATGGTGGTCAGGCCCTTGAACCCGAGCGGCAACCGGTGCTGCTGCGCGGTATCGCCGGGGCAGGGCGTCTGGGACAGTTCCACGCGCAGATAGCGCTGGGGGGGAGGGGGCTTGCCGAAACAGGCCGCAAGGGACGCGGCCAATGCAAGCCCGGCGACGAGCGTCAACGATCTGGCGAAAAAACGCATGCTCATTTTCCCGAGGGCGGCCGGAGCAGTTCCCAGGGACGCTCGCGCAGGCGGCCCGCAAGCTCCCGGATCTCCCGGCTCGTCCGGTTGAGGTTTTTGAGGATGTCCTCGAGCTGTTCCTGGTCGTAGTTGAAGCCCTGGCGCACGTCGCCCACGAGCCCGCCTACGCCGTCGGCCTGCTTGCGGAAATCGCGCAAGGTCTTGGTCAGCTCGCCCTCGATGACGGTTACGGCTTTCTCCGTGCGTTGCAAGGTTGCGTCAAGGCTTTCCGCCGCCTTGCCGCCCTTGGTCGAAAGCGCGTCCCAGTTCTTGCGGAAATCGTTGGCCGCGCGGCGCAGGTCCGCGACCAGCGCGGGCGTGCCTTCCAGGGCGCGCTTGAGGGATTCGGTGTTTTCCTCGGTAAAGAGCTTAGCGATGTTGTCCGCGATGCCGTTGATCTTGGGGCTGATATTGTCGAGCAGGTCGCCGGCCTTGGCCGCGAGCTCCTGCACGTCCAGCGTGGCCACGGCGGGAATGTCCGCGCCCGGCGCAAGCCGCGCCCCCGGGTCGCCGCGCAGTTCGAGCAGCACGTAATAGTCGCCGACGAGCCCCTTTTGGGCAATGCGCGCCACGGTTCCGGCGTAGAGGGGAAACCCCGCGCGCACGGCGATGCGCACGGCGATGCGTCGGGGATTGGTCGGATCGATGTCGATCGCTTCCACGCGGCCGATGTCGAGGCCGGCGTATTTCACCGCGCGTCCGGGACTCAAATCCTTCACCGAGATGAAAAAAATGTCGTACTTGTCATACCTGATCCAGAACCAGTTGCCCCCAAGCACGACCATGAACGCGCCCAGGATGCACAAGCCGAGCAGGAGCGTGCCCACGGCCTTGGCGTAATCGGAGCGGCTCGCTTTGGCCGTCAGCATGCGCCTCCCCCTCTTTCGCGGCCTGCGGCGACGGCCTCGCGGCGCCGCGCCACCAGTGCGGACCAACTTTCCGACAGCACGCGGCTCTCCCGCGACGGCTGCCTGTCCAGGAACTGCCTGATGAACGGATCGTCGCAACCCGCCAGGGCGGGCAGGGTGCCTTCGAAAAGCATCTTTCCCTGGTTGAGCACCACCACATGGTCGGCGATGGCGCTCAGGCTTTCCAGATCATGGCTGACCACGACAATGGTCATTTCGAACGTGGTCTTGAGTTCGAGCACAAGCTGGTCCATCTCCGCGGCCGTGATAGGATCGAGCCCGGACGTGGGCTCGTCGCACAGGAGTACCGCCGGATCGAGGGCCATGGCCCGGGCCAGTCCCGCGCGCTTGCGCATGCCTCCGGACAGTTCGCTCGGAAAATAGTCCATGAAATCGGCCAGCCCGACAAGGCGCAACTTGAGGCGCACGACCTCCTCGATGAGCGAGTCCGTGAGGTCGGTGTGCTCGCGCAGGGGCAGGGCGATGTTCTCGCCCAGGCGCATCGACCCGAGCAGCGCCCCGTCCTGGAAAAGCACGCCCATGCGCCGGCGCATGACCAGCCGTTCGGCCGCGTCCATGGCGGCCATGTCCCTGCCGCCAAGCACGATACGCCCGGTCCTGATCGGCACGAGGCCGATGATGTTGCGCAGCAGCGTGGACTTGCCGCAGCCCGAACCGCCGAGGATGACGCTGACCTTGCCGGCGGGCAGCGTCGTGGTCACGCCCGAAAGCACGATCCGCTCCCCGTAACCGACGCTTACGCCGTCGAGCGTGATTTCTGGCGAACCCTGCCGGCCGGACACGGCGTTCCTCCTTTTCTAGCGGAAGATATAATTGAGGGCGGTAAAAAACAAATCCAAAAGGATCATGAGGAAAATCGATTGCACCACGGCCCGTGTCGTGCGCCGGCCGACGTCGGCCGCGCCTTCCCGGGCGAGCAGTCCCTGCCAGCAGGAGACGATGGTGATGGTGATGCCGAAGCCGGCGCTCTTGATGAGCCCTGCGGCCACATCGCGCATGCCCAGGAAATTGGCCGTCTGGAGGAAATAGGCCTTGCCCGGCAGCCCCAGGGCCAGGGCGGAAAACACGCCGCCGGCCGTGATGCCCACGGCGTCGCCCCAGAGCGTGAGCAGGGGGGCCATGACGCACATGGCCGCGAACTTGGGCCAGATCAAAAAACGCACAGGATCGATGCCCATAACTTCCAGGGCGTCGATCTCCTCGGAAATGCGCATGGTGGCGATTTCCGCCGTGAACGCCGCACCGGCCCGGCCGGCCAGGATCAGGCAGACGAGCAGGGGACCGAGCTCGGTGACGATGGAAAAGCCGACGAGGTTGGCCACGTAGCTGAGCGCGCCGACCTTTTCGAGCTGGGTCGCGGATTGCAGCGCCAGGATGATGCCAACGCAGGCGGAGATGATACTGATGATCGGCAGCGAATCCGCGCCGATCCAGGCCATGTGCGTCCACAGCCGCGAGCGCTGGTAGGCCTTTGTGCGCTTCCAGGGAAGAAACGCGTCGCGGATGCAGCCCCAAAGCCGCATCACCAGCCAGACCAGCATCCCGGATTCGTCGCCGCCTCCCGCCATGCCGCCTACGCCTCGTCGTTCAGACCGAACATTTCCCCGAGCTGGGTGAGTTGCAGCAGTTTGCGCACTTGCGGCGCAATGGAGCGGATGCGCACGTTGCGGCCGTGTTCCTGCAGATGCTTGCGCGCTTCGAGCAGCAGGGCCAGTCCCGAACTGTCGATGTAGGACAGACCGGCCATGTCCAGGACCAGATCCCCCGTGTATTTTTCCGTCAGTTGCAGCAGGCGTTCCCGCGCGGCGGGCGTAACGGAAAAATCGATTTCCCCGGCCAGGACGAGCACGCCCGGTGCCTCGCCTGCGTCGATCCGCCAGCCGGCGGCCTGTCCTTCTTCCCTATCGCTCAAAGCGCATCCCGCCTTTGTCGCGCCGCCAGGCGCGCTCTTGTCGCATTCACCGGCCCGCATCCGGTGCAGGCCATTTGCACACACCACACCGCGAACGAAACGCTCATTCCCCCGGCATGTCCGGTACGAGCAGACCGGCCAGTCCGAAATGATCGAGCAGGCCTTCGAGCTCGCGGCGCGAACTGAAATGGAACGTGATCTTGCCATGGTCCGGCGTGCCCGTGGCCTTGGCCAGCACTCCCGCGCTTTGCGTCAGCGGCCCCTCCAGTTCCACAAGCGACTTGTCCTTGACCGTACGCGTCCTTTCCCGCCGCGTCTCCGCTTTTTTCGCCTCCGCGCGCTGTTGCGGCAATGCGCCGTTGACCTTGGCGTAGGCCACGGCCTCCTCGGCCTCGCGCACGCTGCACCCGGTTTCGCGCATTCGTTGCCAGAGCGCTTCGCGCAATTCGGGGTCCGTCAGCGCGAGCAGGGCGCGGGCATGCCCGGCCGTCAGCGCGCCGGCAGCGAGGTCCGCGCGCATGGGCTCGGGCAACTGGAGCAGGCGCAGGCTGTTGGCCACGGCCGGGCGGCTCTTGCCCACCTTTTTCGCCAGGGTTTCCTGGCTGAGGCCAAAGCGCTCGACGAGCAGCTGGTACCCGGACGCCTCCTCCATGGGGTTCAAATCCTCGCGCTGGAGATTTTCCACGAGCGCCAGGGCGAACATCTGCTCGTCATCCACCTCGCGCACGAGGACCGTGATTTCGGTCAGTCCGGCGAGCTTTGCCGCGCGCCAGCGGCGCTCGCCCGCAATGATCTCGTGGCTGACGGTCCCCGCGCCGGAAACCGGCCGCACGAGCACCGGCTGCAGCAGTCCCTGTTCGCGGATGGACTGCGCCAGTTCCTCCAGAGCCTCGGGCGCGAAATCGCGCCTGGGCTGCTGCGGATTGGGCCGCACGGCCGCGAGGGGCAGGGTGCGCGTCTGTTCCTTGGGTTCCTCTTCCCGATATCCGCCAAGCAGGGCCTCGAGCCCCCGTCCCAATCCCTTCTGCGCCTGCGCCATGCGCGTTTTCCTTTTTTGCGGGGCGATGCAAACGGGGCAGGGAGGATGCCTCCGGCGGCCAAAGGGCTGTCGCCCTCTGGACTCCCGTACAAGGGCATGCGCGTCATCGCATGCTGCGCCCTGGACGGCTGATCCGTCTTGCAAAAGCCTTCTTTGTTTCGGTTCGCGATCCGCTGTTTTCATGGGCCGGCAACGCCCTTGACGCGGCCGGTCCATGCGCTACCATGAAACCCATCTATTTCGCGGCAGGCGACACAATGCGCCTCCGCCCAAGGAGACATCCGTGCCCCCGATTTCGTCCCACCTGCTGGAACTGTTCGATGCTGCCGGCGCGCCGCGCGGCCTGCTTGTGAGCCCCGAACTCTGGGCCAAGGTCCGAGACGACGTGTTGCCGCGGCTGACGAAGGCGCTCTACGTCCTGGACCCCGCCTGCCGCCCGGAACCCGAGGAACGCCCGGAGCCCATGGCGGAATGGGAAACCCTGCTCCAGTATTGGGATTTCACCTATCCGCCGGCCTACGACGTTTCCTGCGCCCATTGCGGCGCGTCCACCCCGGACTGGCGCGCGGACGAACCGCGCAAGTTCCGGTTGCGCAACGCCAATCTCGGTGGACTCGTAACCTTCCAGTGCCAGACCTGCAAGTCCCTGGTGCTCAAAAAGCATTTCAAGAAGCATCTCACGGTGGAATGCCAACCGTATGTCGAACGCTGCTGAACGCAGCTGTTTCCGCACAAAAAAAGGCCGTCCCTCGGGACGGCCTTTTTTTGTGCGGAAAGAATATGCTACGCGCCCACGGGCTGGCGGCGGACCACTTCCTGGGCCAGCGAAAGGTAGGCTTCCGCGCCCCGGGATTTGATGTCGTGGGTGAGCACGGGCTTGCCGTAGCTCGGCGCTTCGGACAGGCGGATATTGCGGGGAATGAGCGTCTGAAAATAGAGCTTGGGGAAGCACTTCCAGACTTCACGCTTGACGTGGCGGTTGAGCTTGTTGCGGCCGTCGTACATGGTGAGCACGACGCCGAGCAGGGTCAGGCGATTGTTGAGGCGCTTGCGCACCTGGTCGTAGGTGCGCAGCAACTGGGCCACGCCTTCCAGGGCGTAGTATTCGCACTGGAGCGGCACGAGCATTTCCGTGGCCGCGCACAGGGCGTTGAGCGTCACGATGCCGAGCGACGGCGGACAGTCGAGGAGCACGTAGTCGTAGGCGTCGGCCAGCTGTTCGACCACGGCGCGCAGGTAGTACTCGCGCCTAGGCTTGTCCACCAACTCGATATCCGCGGCCACGAGGTCCGGACCCGACGGCAGCACCTTGAGGCAGGGCAGTTCCGTACCGACCACGGCCTGGGCGGCGCGCTCGGGCTCGTAGAGCACGGAATAGAGATTTTCGCTGACTTTTTCGGGGTAGATGGACAACCCGCTGCCGGCGTTGGCCTGCGGGTCGCAGTCAATCAGCAGGGTTTTTTTTTCCATGACCGCCAGGGAAGCGGCCAGGTTCACGGCCGTGGTGGTTTTACCCACCCCGCCTTTCTGGTTGGCGATGACAATCACGCGCGCCATGCCGTTCCTCCCGGGCCGCTCACGGCCCTTTCCGAATCTCCCGACGCCGGGCGCTGTTTCACGTGAAACAGACGGTCTAGTCGCGGAACGTGCGGTGGCAGAAAGCCTGGGCGTCATCCAGGGATTCGACGAGCATGACGCAGCCTTCCACGTCACGCTTCTTCACGGCATTGAGCAGTTGGCCGGCGAGATGGGAAAAGTCCTCAGCTTCGTCCATCCAATCCTCATCCGCCAATTGGTGCATCTTGCGCGCCAAACGTACAAGGCGATTGACCGATTCCTCGTCAGGCAGATTCGCTTCCGCGACCTGGCTCTGGATGTGCGTGAAAACTTTTTCAAGATCACGTTTCGTGGTCTGGAATTCCATCTCCCGAGTCCGTCCTTCAGGCGGTTTCATTGGTTGCAAGGAAAAGGATTAGGTGACTGCACGCATCCTGTCAATATCAAGAGCAATAATATTCACGATACCAATCGATGAAACGGGCGATGCCTGTTTCAAGAGGCGTGCCGGGCTGGAATCCGACGTCGCGGACGAGGTCGTCCACATTGGCGCAGGTAGCCGGAACATCGCCGGGTTGTAAAGGCAGCATCTCCATGATGGCTTTCTTGCCCAGGGCCTGTTCGATGCATTCGATGAAACGCATCAAGGAGACGCTGTTGTTGTTGCCAATATTGTAGAGACGATACGGCGCGACACTGGTGCTCGGATCGGGCGTGGCCGGATTCCAGTTCGGATTCGGGGCCGCGGTATTGAGCGTCACGCGCACGACGCCTTCGACAATGTCGTCGATATACGTGAAATCACGCTCCATGCGGCCTTCATTGAAGACCTGGATCGGCTTGTCCTCAAGAATGGCCTTGGTGAACAGGAAAAGGGCCATGTCCGGACGGCCCCAGGGGCCGTATACCGTGAAAAAACGCAGGCCCGTGCAGGGCAGGCCGAAAAGATAGCTGTAGGAGTGGGCCATCAGTTCGTTGGATTTCTTGGACGCCGCATACAGGCTGATGGGATGGTCCACGTTGTCGTGCACGGAAAAGGGCATCGTCGTATTGAGGCCGTACACGGAACTGGAAGAAGCGAAAACGAAATGCTGTATATTGTGATGGCGGCAGTTTTCCAGGATATTGTAGTAGCCGATGATATTGGCGTTGATGTAGTCGTCGGGGTGCGTCAGACTGTGCCGGACGCCGGCCTGTGCGGCCAGGTTGACGACATGCGTGAAGCCGCCGGCGTCGAACAGGGCGTTCATGGCCGCACGATCGGCCATCTCGGCTTTGACGAACGTAAACGCCGGGCTCTCGCCGAGAATCTTCAGCCGGTCCTGTTTGAGCGTCACGGAATAGTACGGGCTCAGGTTGTCGAGACCGGTGACGGAAAAGCCCATGGACAGGAAACGGCGACACAGGTGGAAGCCGATAAATCCGGCCGCGCCGGTGACAAGGATGTTCATGGTTCCTTTGGGTGGCGGTTGCACGCTCGCATCTGCGAGGCGGTCGTGGCCCACGCGGCGGGATCACGCGTCGCCGTCTTGAGTCGTGTCCTGCACGCTGGTTTCGGTTTTTGCGGCGAAAGCCGTGTTCAGGGGTGCGGCGTTCGGGACAGGGTTCTTGCCGTCCAGCCCGCCGTGGCCTGGAACATGAAAAAAAGCCCGGATAAAATCAAGTGGAATGGGTAAAATTGTAGCCGCATGGCTCTCGGCGGCCATCTCGCGCATGGTCTGGAGATAGCGCAATTGCAAGGCCTCCGGGCGCACGGCGATGATCTCCGCGGCCTGGGCCAGGCGGGTAGCGGCCTGGAATTCGCCTTCGGCGTTGATGACCTTGGCCCGGCGTTCGCGTTCGGCTTCGGCCTGCTTGGCCATGGCGCGCTGCATTTCCTGGGGCAGATCGATGTACTTGAGTTCCACGTTGGCGACCTTGATGCCCCACGGGCCGGCGTGCTGGTCCAGGATGGTCTGCACCTGCTCGTTGACCTTGTCCCGGTGGGCCAGGATCTCGTCGAGCTCTACGCCGCCGCACACGCTGCGCAGGGTTGTCTGGGAGATCTGCGAGGTGGCGTACATGTAGTCCTCGACTTCGAGAATGGCCTTGATCGGGTCCGCGACGCGGAAATAGACCACGGCGTTGACCTTGATGCTCACGTTGTCGCGCGTGATCACGTCCTGGTTGGGAACGTCCATGGCGAAGGTGCGCAGGGACACCTTGATCATGCGGTCGATGACCGGGAAAAGCAGGATGAGCCCCGGCCCCTTGGCCCCGATGACGCGGCCGAGGCGGAAAATGACGCCGCGTTCGTACTCGTTGAGCACGCGCAGCGAAGCGAAAAGCAGAAAGAGGACTATGGCCGCAAGGGGTAATAACGCAAACATGGCTTCCTCCCTAGGCTCGATGGAGTTCAAGGCTGTTCGCCGCCATCGGCGGCAACGATGAGAAGCATGTCCTTGACCGCGATGACGCGGACCGTGCCGCCAGCATGCGGGGGAGCCGCGTTTGTGCCGGGTTCAAGGACGGCGTCCCAGATTTCCCCGCGCAAAAAGACTTTTCCGGAGTTTTCGGACCAGTGCCGCACCTGCGCGGTCTTGCCGACGAGCGCGCCGACGCCCGTGCGGGGGCGCAGGCGCTGCGCCTTGGCCAGCAGCCAGACCGCGAGAGACAGCAGGACGCACACGCCGATGACCGTCGGCGCAATGAGCGAAAGAGGCAGACCATCCACGCCCTGGCCGCGAAAGAGCAGCAGCGAGCCGAAAAAAAGCGCCGCCAGCCCGGAGAGACTGAGCAGACCATAACTCGTCACATGGATTTCCAGCAGAAAGAGCACGCCGCTGAAGAGCAGCAGCAGCAGGGCGGCGGCGTTGGTCGGCAGCACGGACAGGGCGTAGAGCGCGAGCAGCAGGCACAATCCGCCGGCAACGCCCGGCAGGATGACGCCCGGGGTCGCAAGCTCGAAAAAGATGCCGGCCACGCCGATAAGGAGCAGGATGTAGGCGACCTGCGGATTGAGCAGCCAGGAAAGAAACGCGTGCCGCCAGGACGTTTCCTGCGTGACGATGCGCACCTGCGACGGCGTGAAATGCAGCACGCCGTCGGCTGAAGCGAGACCGCGTTTGCCGATTTGTTCGAGCAGGTCTGTCCTGTCAACGGCAAGGTAATCGACGACGCGGCGACTGACGGCTTCAGCCGCGGTGCTGTTGGCCGCTTCGGTCACGGCGCGCTGGTACCAGGCGATGTCGCGGCCCGAGGCTTCAGCCAGGGAGCGCACCAGGCTCGTCAGGTCGTTTTGCACTTTGGCGCTGCTCGTTTTCCCCATGTCTTCGCCGCCAAGTCCCACAGGCGAGGCCGAACCGATGGTCGTTTGCGGAGCCATGGCGTTGACTTGCGCCGCTGCCATGAGAAAAACCCCGGCCGAGGCCGCGCGCGCCCCGGAGGGCGCGACATAGATGACGACCGGCACGGACGACTGGCGGATGGATTTGACCATGCGGCGCATGATTTCCACGCTGCCGCCCGGGGTGTCGAGTTGCACGAGAAGGAGAGAGGCGTCCTGCTGTTTCGCGGCAAGCAGGCCTTCGTCGAGGAAATCCGCGGCAACGGGTGTGATCGCGCCATCCAGAGAAAGGGAAACGGCCGTAAGGAGCTTATCCTTGGACGAGGCAGCCTCGGTTGCCGCCTGTGCTGCCGTCACGGCGAGAAGAAGGCAGAAGAGCAGCTCAAGGGGAAGCCAAAGACGCCACGACATGGTCCCAGACCTCCTTGTCGCCTTGGAGCAGGGTATCGGGATCGGGCAAGGACACTATCTTCAGGGAATCGTCTGGCGGACGCTGCGCCGTAAGCGTCGCCGCCATGGTCGGATCGAATACCGCCAGCTTGCGCGGGCCAAGCAGGCGCAATCCAGCGAGAAAGATCGCCAAATCGCGTTGCGGAGCTGCGGCGTCGGGCAAACGCACGGGCCAGAAGGCCACCGCGTTTTTTCCGGCAAGTCCGCAGGCGACGAGCAGTTTGCGCCACAGCGGGCCGCGCCGCGGATCGGCGTGGCCGGTCATGTCGTCGCCAAGGGCAGCATAGGTGATGACCAGGGCAGGACGCTCGGGCGCCTTGGCGAAAAGCGCGGGCCAGGGCGCGGGCCAGGATGCGGGGTCTTCGGAAACGGCGTCCGGCGCGATTGCGGCAGCGGGGGAGAGGGAAACGACGTCCGGCGCGGGAGACTCGGCAGCTGCGACAAAGTCCTGGGCCGGTTGCTGCGCATATACGGCCTGCGCTTCCGGATCGAGGTAAAAATAGCGCACGCCGGCCAGTTGCCAGATGCGCAGGCGTTCGGGAACGTCTATGAGGGAATCGTGAAGTCCCATATCTTCCAGGCCATTTCCGTTTTGGGGAGTGTCTCCCAGGCTTCCTCGCGGCCGTCCGCAGCCAGGGCCAGGGCGGTGTTGCGGGAAGCGGCGAATCCGGCGTCCGGACTGCCGATGGGGTTGGCGATGATGACGTCGCAACGCTTGCGCGCGAGCTTACCCAGGGCGTTTTCCCGCAGCTTTTCGGCTTCCGCGCAAAATCCCACCAGCGTCTGCCCGGGCTTTTTGGACTGCCCCATTGCAGAGAGAATATCACGTGTGGGCGAAAAAACCAGGGGCGGACCGCCCTCTGCCGTATCCTTCTTGAATTTGCCGCCGCCGGGTAGGGGAGCGGGCGCGAAATCGGCCACGGCGGCGGTCATGACACCGTAGTCGCACTGCGGCCAGACCTCGAGGCAGGCTTCGTACATCTGGGCGGCGGAAGTGACGGCGACCGTACGCACCGATTCCGGGAACCACCAGGAGACCGGGCCATGCACCACGGTCACATCCGCGCCACGCAGCCAAGCGGCCATGGCAACGCATGCGCCCATGAGCCCTGTCGAGGGATTGGACCAAAAGCGGGCGGCGTCAAAATATTCGCGCGTGGGACCAAGGCTCACCAGCACCTTTTTTTCGGCCATATCCTGGGGCGTGAGCGCGCGCAGAATGGCCATGGCAATGGCGTTGTCATCGGCGAGGCGACCCTGGCCCGTCTCGCCGCAGGCCATTTCGCCGCAGTCGGGCGTGACGCCGACGACGCCGCGCGCAAGAAGCGATTCCCAGTTGGCTTTCGTGGCCGCGGCGTTCCACAGGCGCGGATTCATGGCTGGTGCGACCACGACAGGTCCCTCGAAGGCCAACAGTTGGCAGGAGAGAAGCGTGTCGGCCATGCCGCAGGCCATGCGGGCGATGGTATTGGCAGTGGCCGGGACCACGGCAAAGACGTCGGCGGCCTGGGCCGGTCCGAGATGCGCGAACGATGCGGCTTCCAACGCGAACATGCCCGTCAGCACGGGATCGGCCCCAAGGGCCTCGAAGGAGAGGGGGGTGACGAAATGCGTGGCCGCTTCGCTCAGGGTGACGCCGACCGAAACGCCGGCGGCGAGCAGACGGCGCATGAGCGTAAGCGCCTTGAAGGCCGCGATTGAGCCGGTCACGCCAAGGTGCACGCGGCGGCCCTGGTACCCTATGAAAAGGCAATGGGTGTCGTTCATGGAAGTTCCGGGGGGTATGCGCTAGCCCGCAACGCCTTTGCTGCGGTAGAGTGCGATATGCCACTCGTAGATGCGCTGGGCGAGGTCGTCAATGACGTTGTCCGTGATCTTGCTCCATTCCACTTTGCCGCTTTCTTCCTGGCGCACGCCATTGGCGATGAACTCCAGGCCCATGACCACCTCGCCGGAAACCGGATCGCGCTGCACGTTGTTGATCTTGCACACGAGCCAGTATTCCTTGCGCAACCGGGGAATTTCCTCGGCAAAAGTGGAAAAGAAGATGAATCGGTGCCCTTTTTGCGGATCGAGCTGTTGTTCCTTGAGCAATGACCTTTGCAGGGAAAGGCGGAGGCCGCCGGCGGAAAGGTTGTCGAGCACGGCATGATTGGCCTTGAAATGCGCAAATCCAATGGTTGGCTTGGCGATGTCGAAGCCGCCGCTTGCATCGTATTTCCAGAGCGCGATATGGGAAAATTGCTCCAGATGCGGCTTCATGCGCAGGCTTTTGCGGCGTTGCGCGCCTTGCAGGGAGGTCGGAAAAGCGACGGCGATTTGGGGTAGTTTGTCCTGGAGTTGGCGGACGCGCAAAATCGTGGTCGTAAAATTGTAAAAGATCTCGCGGTGCCGGTCTTCGCGTTCCACGATGCGAAAAAAGCAGTTGATGGTCTGATCGACGAAGCGTTCTTTTATGTTGGACAGGCCGCTCAATTCCAGAACGAGGCCGCTGGTGTTGAGCGCGATGATCGTGCCGGACACGCCTTTGAGATTGGACGTGCGTTCGTCGAACTGGATGTGGACCTTTGACCGTTGCAAGAGGGCAAGATCGAGGATGGCGGCGTTTTTTTGCCGTTTCTGGTCTTCTTCCTTGGAAGAAGTCAGTTTGCGAAAGAGATCCAGTCCCATGGCAATCTCGCCTGCCTGCGCAAACCTGCCATCCCGTCACCGCAACCGGATGCGCGCGTTCTGCCGGTCGGCCCGCCTTGAAGACGACAAAAAATTTCGTGCGCGTAAAGAGTGTTGGCACTCATACGGGAATCAGCGCCGCTTGTCGTGTCCTTTGCCGCCTTTTGTCCGGATTTTCAAAACCCGCGACGCGTTCCTATGCCTTTATAACATACTGAAAAAAATCGTCCCGGCAAACAGGTCCCCATGCCGAAGCGATCTGGTTTTTTCGAAAGCCGGGAACCCGGCAGGAGCATCAGCAAAAAGCATTCCCGCCAAGCATGGCGCACTGCTACAGAATCTGGCAGTCTTCTAACCAGTAAAAAAGAAAAACACCCTTCGGCAACTCCCGCAAGGCACGGGAGCGCTTATTTCGCATTGGACTCGAGCGCCTTCAATTGCTGCTCGATAACCTGGGGATTGGGATAAATCGTGCGCAACGACTCCAGTATTTGCACCGCTTCCCCGGTTTCACGCTTTTCCTGCAGCAGGGAAGCCAGGGCGAACCCGGCGCGTGCGCGCAAGGCCTGAGGAAAGACGCTTTTGTCGTACACTTCTCGCAGCATGGATTCGGCTTCGAGTTTTTGCCCGAGACGCAAGCGAAGCAGGCCGAGTTCCAGGGAAACCCGGGCCTCAAGTTCCGGAGCAAGGGCAGTTGCGGCAGCTTGCTGCACAAGCGCCAGGGCTGCGGCCTCGTCGTGCGCCTCCAGGCGGGAATGGGCGTATTCCAGGACAATATCGACGCGCAGGGCCTGGGGCAAGGCATCATTATCCAGCAGCCTTGCGTAGAGGACGCCTGCCTTGTCGTATTCCTTGAGTACGGCGCGCATCCTGGCCGCACGCAGCAGAAGCTTGGAGATCGTTTGCGGATCGCCGCCGTATTCGAGGAGCGAGGATTCGAGGAGTTTTACCGTTTTCGCCGGGGCGTTGCGCACATACTGGCTGATGTCGGCAAGGCGCTCCCAGGCTTCCAGGCGGTATTTTCCTTTCGGATACGCCTGAAGGTATGTCTCGTAGCCTTCCTCGGCGCGCAGATATTCGCCGTCGATGAAGGCGGAGCGGGCGGCGACGACCAAACGGGTTTCGCCGTCGCTTTTTTCGCGACAGCCGGCCTGCCCCAGCAACAGCAGGGACAAGCCGGCAAACGCGATGCCGATCAGGAAGCGTCGGTGGAAGGACACTGGTCCAAATCGTTGGGATCGACCAGATCGAAGCCGGTCACCGTGACGTCGTCCTCCATGCGCACGAGCATGACGCCCTGCGTCGCGCGGCCCACGGAGCTGATGCCCGAAACCGACAGCCGGATGATCTTGTTGGCCGAGGTGAGCAGCAGCATTTCATCGTCGGGGCTGACCATGACCGCGCCGATGACCTGGCCGGTCTTTGGCGTCACGCGCATGTTGATGACGCCCATGCCGCCGCGGTTGCGCACCGGATAGTGCTCGATGGAAGTGCGCTTGCCGTAGCCGTTGGCCGAGATGGTCAGCACTTCGTCGCGGCCGTTGCCGGTCATGATGACCCCGGCGGCCACACGGTCCGCGCCCTTGAGCGCGATGCCCTTGACGCCTGCGGCGGCGCGGCCCGTGGGCCGGATGCCGGAGATGTGGAAGCGATTGGAAAGGCCCTGCTGCGTGGCGAGCAGAACTTCGGCGTTATCGTCGATTTCCTTGACCGTGAGCAGCTCGTCGCCTTCCTTCAGTGTCACGGCGATGATGCCCGTGCTGCGGCAGTTCTTGTAAAGGTCGGTGCAGGAGCGTTTGACCATGCCGCGGCGCGTCACGAACAGGAAATAGCGCTCGAAGGAAAATTCGCGGATGGCCAGCGCCGTTGCCACGAATTCCTCCTTGTCCATGGGCAGCAGGTTGGCGATGTGCGCGCCCTTGGCCGTGCGCTGTCCCTCGGGAATCTGGTGCACGGGCAGCATGAACATGCGGCCGAGGTTGGTAAAAAGCAGCAGTTGCTGATGGTTGGTGGTGGCGCAGAAGGACTGGACGAAATCGTCTCCCGAGGTGGAGACGCCGGCCACGCCCTTGCCGCCGCGCTTTTGCTGCTGGTAGTTGTCGATCTTGGTGCGCTTGATGTAGCCGCGCCGGGACAGCGTGATGACCACGTCCTCGTCCGGGATGAGGTCGAGGATGTTGATCCCTTCCAGGTCCTCGAGGACCTCGGTCTTGCGCGGCGTGGCGTAGCGCTCCTTGATTTCCCTGATCTCGTCGCGGATGACGCCGCGCAGCACTTCCTCGTTTTCAAGGATCGAGTGCAGGTATTCGATGAGCTTGATGAGTTCGTTGTACTCGTCGATGAGCTTCTGGCGCTCGAGGTTGGTCAGGCGCTGCAGGCGCATGTCCAGGATGGCCTGGGCCTGGCGCTCGGACAGGCCGAAGCGCTCCATCAGGCGCTCGCGTGCCTCCACGGCGTTCTTGGACGCACGGATGATGGACACGACCTCGTCGATGTTGTCGAGCGCGATGCGCAGGCCTTCGAGGATGTGGGCGCGCTCTTCGGATTTGCGCAGGTCGAACGCCGTGCGGCGCAGGACCACTTCCCGGCGGTGGGCCAGGAAATGTTCGAGCATCTGCTGGATGTTGAGCGTGGCCGGCCGGTTGTCGGCCACGACCATCATGTTGATGCCGAACGAGGTTTCAAGGGGCGTGTACTTGTACAGGGCATTGATGACGATGTCCGCGATGACGCCCTTTTTAAGGTCCAGGACGATGCGGATGCCCTTGCGGTCGGACTCGTCGCGCAGGTCGGACACGCCCTCGATGCGGCCGTCGTTGATAAGGGCCGCGATCTTCTCCACCAGCGAGGACTTGTTGAGGGCATACGGGATCTCCCGGATGACCACGGACTGGTAGTCCTTCTTGCGTTCCTCGATCTCCACCTTGCCCCGGATCTTGATGCTGCCGCGACCGGTGGTGTAGGCGTCGAAAAGCCCCTTGCCGCCGTAAATGGCCGCACCGGTCGGAAAATCCGGACCATGGATCAGGGCGATGATGTCGCGCACGTCGCAGTGGGGATTATCGAGCTGGTGGAGCAGGCCGTCGCAGAGTTCGCCCAGGTTGTGGGGCGGTATGTTGGTGGCCATGCCCACGGCGATACCCGAGGAGCCGTTTAAAAGCAGGTTCGGCACCTTGGTCGGTAGGACCGCCGGCTCGTTGAGGGAGTTGTCGTAGTTGGGCCGGAAATCGACGGTTTCCTTTTCGATGTCGGCCAAAAATTCGCCGGCCAGGCGCGACATGCGCACCTCGGTGTATCGCATTGCCGCCGCGGCGTCGCCGTCGATGGAGCCGAAGTTGCCCTGGCCGTCCACGATGGGGTCGCGCATGGAGAAATCCTGGGCCATGCGCACCAAGGCGTCGTACACGGACTGGTCGCCGTGGGGGTGGTATTTACCGATGACGTCGCCGACGACGCGGGCGGATTTCTTGTAGGGCCGGTTGAACGTGTTGGACAGCTCGTGCATGGCGTAAAGGATGCGCCGGTGCACGGGTTTGAGGCCGTCGCGCACGTCCGGAATCGCCCGGCCGATGATGACGCTCAAGGAGTATTCCAGATAGGACTTCTTGAGCTCTTCCTCGATGTTGATCACATTGCTCACGGTATGCTCCATGAAGGGTATGCCGATGTCTCCGGCGACCAGGAACGTCGTCCCGGTCTCCCGGATAAGGGATCTCTGGATGCTGGAACCTTTTCCCGGTTCGCTCCACCCACCCCCCCTTTAAAAGTCTTTGGAAAGGGGCCTGGGGAAAACCTTTCTTCAGAAAGGTTTTCCACAGATTCTTCTCTCCCTCTTAAATATCCAATTCGCGCACCGACAACGCGTTGCGTTCGATGAAATTGCGGCGGCCTTCGACCTTTTCGCCCATGAGCTGGTCGAAGATGTCGTTGGCTTCGCCCGCGTCCTCGATATTGACCTGCAGGAAGCTGCGTTTTTCCGGGTTCATGGTGGTTTCCCAGAGCTGCTCCGGGTTCATCTCGCCAAGACCCTTGTAGCGCTGGATGTTGACCCCCTTGAGCGCGTCGTCCATGAGCGCCTTGTAGAGGTCGAAGAAACCGGGCACCTCGCGCGATTCCTCCTTGCGCACGATGCGCAGCGGCAGCTCGGGGCAATCGGCCAGCAGCTGCCCGTAGTTCTCGTGGGCATGGCGGTAGAGCTTGGAGCTGAAAAACTCCACGGCGATGCGGTGCCGGGCCTGCTTCTGGTTGATGAACACGGCGAAGAGCCGTTTTTCATCTTCGAGTTCCTCGGTCTCGATTTCGAGGTGGTAGCCTTTCTCGGCCAGATAGGCCGCAAGAGCCGGCGGAATGCCGTCTCCGGCGAATTCCGAGGGTGTGAGGCGATCATAGCCGAGCAGGCCTGTGAGCAGGTCGTCGGGCAGACCGTAGCTGGCCGCCTCGTAAATGCGCGCTTCCAGGGCATGGATGCGGTCGAGCAGATTGGTCAGTTCCTCGCCGGCAAAGGTTTTTTCGCCGGAAGAGACGGTCACGTCCTGGCCGATGCGGCCCATGAGGAATTGGGACAGCTCCTCGTCGTCCTTGATGAAGCGCTCGAAATCGCCCTTGAACACGCGGTAGAGCGGCGGCTGGGCGATGTAGACGTAGCCGTTTGCGATGAGCTTCTCGTAGCGGCGGTAGAAGAAGGTGAGAAGCAGCGTGCGTATGTGCGCGCCGTCCACGTCGGCGTCGGTCATGATGACGATCTTGTGGTAGCGCAGGCGGGCGTAGTTCTCGGCTTCCTTTTCCTCGTCCTCTTCGCCCATGGCCGGGGTCGGGCCCATGGCGGTGATGAGGTTTCGGATTTCCTTGTTGCCGAGCATCTTGTCCGTGCGCGTGCGCTCGACGTTTAGGATCTTGCCCCGAAGCGGCAGGATGGCCTGGAAGCGCGGATCGCGCCCCTGCTTGGCCGAGCCGCCGGCCGAGTCGCCCTCGACGATGAAGAGTTCGGATTCCTCAGGGTTCTTGCTCTGGCAGTCGGCGAGCTTGCCGGGCAGGGAATGGTCGGACAGCGCACCCTTGCGGCGCACGAGCTCCTTGGCCTTGCGCGCGGCCTCGCGGGCCCGGGCCGCGTCAACGGCCTTTTCCACGATGGCCTTGGCGTCTTTCGGGTTTTCTTCGAAGTGCACGTTGATCGCTTCGAAGACGACCTTGGCCACGATGCCGGCCACTTCGGAGTTGCCGAGCTTGGTCTTGGTCTGGCCCTCGAACTGCGGTCCGGGGAGCTTGACCGAAACCACGGCGGTCAGTCCCTCGCGCACGTCGTCGCCGGTGAGCTTTTGCTTGAATTTCTTGGGGATGTCCGCCTTTTCGATGTAGGCGTTGATCGCCCGCGTCAGCGCCGTCTTGAAGCCGGCCAGGTGCGTGCCGCCTTCGCGCGTGCGGATGTTGTTGGCGAAGGTGAGGACTTCTTCCTTGTAGTTCGCGTTGTACTGCAGGGCGAAGTCCGTGACCACGCCGTCGATTTCCCCCAAACCCTCGATGATGTCGTGGATGGGCTGCTCGCCGGCGTTGAGGTCGGCCACGAAGCGCTTGAGCCCGCCGTCGAAGCGGTAGGTCACGCGTTCGCTCGTGCGCTCGTCGCGGAAATCGAGCTCCAGGCCCCGGTTCAAGTAGGCGAGCTCCTCGAAGCGCTTGGCCAGGGTCTCGTGGGAGAACTGGTTGGTCTCGAAGATCTCCTCGTCGGGCTTGAAGCGCACGGTGGTGCCTGTGGATTCGGCGTCGCCGATGACCGTGAGCTGCGTGACGGGCACGCCGCGCTCGTAGCGCTGGTGGTGCTTTTTGCCGTCGCGGCGCACCGTGACCTCGAGGTATTCCGAGAGGGCGTTGACCACGGACACGCCGACGCCGTGCAGGCCGCCCGAAACCTTGTAGGTCTCGTTGTCGAACTTACCGCCGGCGTGGAGCACGGTCATGACGACTTCGACCGCGGGCCGGTGCTCCTTGGGGTGCATGTCCACGGGGATGCCGCGGCCGTTGTCCGAGACCGTCACGGAGTTGTCCAGATGGATGGCCACGGTGATGCGGTCGCAGTAGCCGGCCATGGACTCGTCGATGGAGTTGTCCACGACCTCGTAGACCAGGTGGTGCAGGCCCCGCGCGTCGGTCGAGCCGATGTACATGGCCGGGCGCTTGCGCACGGCCGAAAGGCCTTCCAGGACGGTGATGGAGCTGGCGTCGTACGACGTCTTGTCCTGACTCATGCGATGTCTTCCTCGCTATAGTACGTCTCTTCCACGATTTTCATGGGCATGATGATGACCAGGCACTCGGGGTCCTCTTCGCCGGTGATGCCGCAGGGGCCTTCCGACCCTGTAAGGGTCAGGGTCACGCGGGCGGCGTTGAAATGCCCGAGGATGTCGATGATGTCCTTGGTCGGGAAAGCGACTTTTTCGAGCTCGCCCGAAAAGACGCATTCCAGGGTTTCCGCGGCCTCGCCCGCCTCCTGGCCCTGGCTGCGCAGGGAGAGCTCGGTGGGGCCGTCGAACAGGAAATAGGCGCAGCGGTTGTTGTCGGTGTTGAAGATGGCCACGCGCTCCAGGGCGTCCACCAGTTCCAGGCGGTCGATGGACAGCGTGGAAACGCCTTCGGTCTTGAGCTTGGAAACGAAGGTGTTGTAATCCGGATACTGGTAATAGCTCAAGGGCAGGCTGAAGGTCTCGATTTTGGGCGCGGCGGCCTCGTCGGCGGGATCCTTCTGCTGGGTGCGGAAGAAAAGCCGCTTCTGGCTGATGGCCAGTTCGATCTCGTCGGCCGTGAGCCAGCGCTTGAGTTCGGCCACGTATTTCTTCTGGATGAGGATGCCGTCCTCGGGAAGCAGGGCATGGACGTCGTCGTTGAAAAAACCGACCAGGGAGAACTGGTGGCCGTTTAAGCCGCAGACTTCCACCTTGGCCTCGGGCGCGGGCTTTAAGAACATGCAGGCCATGGCCTCCATGGTGTCCTCGTCGGAGATGCAGTAGGCCACGCGGTCGATCAGTTCCTGGAGGAAGTCGCCGGACCAGGTGACGGCCTCGGCGTCGGGGAAAGGCGAGAAGCTCTGGAACCAGTTGCGGTCCGACACGGGCAGCTTGTAGCGCCGCGTGCCCTGTTTGATCAGCAGGTTGCCCGAGGCGGCGTCGAGGGTCAGGCCGATCTCGCCCGGCGGGAGCTTGCGCACCAGTTCGAAGAAGTTCTTGCCCTGCACGCCGCAAAGGCCCTCTTCGGTGACCTTGGCCGCGTACTGGCCGGTGAACTCCAGGCTCGAATCCGTGGACAGGATGCGCAGCACGCCCGAGGCGGCCTCGAGCCAGATGGTGCGCAAGAAGGCCGCCCCGGTCTTGGCCGGGATGATGGCCGACGATTTTTGCAGGCCGTCGATGATGTCGTTTCGAAAGACCTTCAGTTGCATGGGCGTCTCCTTAACCGGCGCTGCCGCGCGGCTGTATTGGCAATTTTCAGGTTGGAGGCCTCCGGCGGCCAAAGGGCTTGCGCCCTCTGGACTCCCTTCTCCTTGCGATTCACACTGCGGCAGGGATTCCTCTTAATGGGTAGAAAAGAATTTTTGTGGGATCAGTAGAAGGAGCCTCGTATGTCGCTTTTGTGGTTAACATGCCATTATCGTACATGAAAAAAGGAAACTCCCTGTGAACGGGCAAGGCGCGAAGGAACGGCGCGCCGCGACTTGGGCTCAAGCCGGACCGCCCTGGCGGCATTTTTTCGCCAATTGCCGGAAAAGAAGTTTCGTTTCTCTGTCATCATCCTGAATTTTTTGAAACTTTCTGATGGAATAAAGCACCGTGCTGTGGTCCTTGCCGCCAAAAGCCTTGCCGAGCGCCGGGTAGGACATGCCGAGCAGGGTGCGGCACAGGGCCATGGCGGCTTGGCGGGCGAACACGAGTTCCTTGCGCCGCGACTGGCCGGTGATGTCGGTCGCGGGCAGGCCGAAATGCTCGGCGCAGACGGCGATGACGCGCTCGGGCGTGACCTCGGGCAGGGCCTGGTCCTCGGAGAGGCGGATGTGGCGGGCGAATTCGGCGTCGCTGAGTTCCTTACCGCTTAGGCGGCGGAAGGCCTCGATGCGCAACAGCACGCCTTCGAGCTGGCGGAAGCCCTCGAAGCGGCTGGCCAGGGTGACGATGCGGTCCCGGGCCAGGCCCAGGCGCTTGTCGCGGTTGGCCGCTTCCGTGAAGGCGATGCGCACGTCGAGGTCCGGGGCCTTCAAATGGACCATGAGGCCCCATTCCAGGCGGGACTTGAGCGTGGGGGAGAGGAAGTCGCACGCGCCCACCCGTTCGCGGCTGGAAAAGACCATCTGCTTGCCGGCGTCGTGAAAGGCGTTGAAAAGGACCACGAGCTCCTGTTCCATTTCCGGGGAACGCTTGAGGTCGGTCAGTTCGTCGAGGAACAGCCACTGGCTGGCGGCGATGGCGGCGCGCACCTCGTGGCGGTTGGCGCCGGCGTCGGCGAAAAGGCTCTGGATGTCGGCCACGGAGCCGAAATACACGGTGCGCACGGGGCGCAGGCGCGAGGCGGCGTTGGCCATGGCCCGCAGCAGATGGGACTTGCCCGCGCCCGAGGGGCCGCAAACCAGGAACGGATTGTAGCGGACCTCGCCGCCCTGGGCCACTTCGCGCGCGAGCGCCAGGGGAAAGTGGTTCTTTTCGTTGACGAGGAAGGAGTCGAACGTGAACCGGTGGCCGAAGGGGAAGTCCGCGGCCGCGCCGGGGAGGCCGGGTTGCGGCGCGGCATGGCCGTCGCCGCCGTCGCGGTTGTGGTAGGAGACGGCGTAGCCCGGTCCGAGGAAGCGGCGCACTTCCTTTTCGAACAGTTCCTTGGCCGAGGTTTCGAACCAGGCCGCGAAGTAGGCGTGGGGAAAGCGGACGCGACAGGAGTGGTCCGATTCGCTGACGGAAAGGTCGAGCGGATCGAACCAGCGGCGCAATTCCTGTTCGGGGCAGGTGCGCGCAAGGTGCTGGCGGAAATCGTCCTTGAGCACGCCGTTGCCGGAAGCGGTCAGCGTCATGGGCGGTAACCGGCCAGTACAAAAAAATTTGTCATATCGGTATGTTGTAAGGAATACCCCGGACCCCTCCCCAAGGCCGCGAGGAAAAGCCACTCTAACGCATTTCGTCCTTGAAGCCAAGTGGGGGGCCGATCGTGTTGCCTTCAGGCCGGAAATGGGCCAAGTAGAGCGCCTGCCGCGAGCGCGGCGAGAGGGAGAACGGCATGAGCCACGAGGTGAAAAAAACCGTCGCCGAGATCAACCGGCGCATCGAGCAGGGCAAGGCCGTGGTGCTCACGGCCGCGGAAATGGTCGAGACCGTGCGGCGGCTCGGCAAGGTCAAGGCCGCCAAGGAAGTGGACGTGGTGGCCACGGGCACGTTTTCGCCCATGTGCTCATCGGGCATGCTGTTCAACTTCGGCCAGGAACCGCCGGTGATCAAGGCGCAGAAGGTCCGGCTCAACAACATTCCGGCCCACGCCGGGCTCGCCGCCGTGGACGCCTACCTCGGCGCGACCGAGCTGCCCAAGGAGGATCCGCTCAACAAGATCCATCCCGGCCGCTTCAAGTACGGCGGCGCGCACGTCATCGAGGACTTGCTGCGCGGCAAGGCCGTGCGCCTGTGGTGCGAGGCCTACGGCACGGACTGCTACCCCCGGCGCGAGCTCGAAAAGGACGTGACGCTGGCCCAGCTCAAGTACGCCGCGCTTTTAAATCCCCGCAACTGCTACCAGAATTACAACGTGGCGGTGAACCTCACCAGTCGCATCGTCTATACCTACATGGGGCCGCTCAAGCCCGGCGCGCGCAACGCCAACTTCGCCACGGCCGGCGAGCTCTCCCCGCTCTTCAACGACCCCTATTTGAAGACCATCGGCCTTGGCACGCGCATCTTCTTCGGCGGCGGCATCGGCTACGTCATCGGCGCGGGCACCCAGCACGATCCCCGGCCCAAGCGCAACGAGCGCGGCATTCCGCTTTCCGCCGCGGGCACGCTCATGCTCAAGGGCGACATGAAGGGCATGAATCCCCGCTACGTCCGCGCGGTGTCCATCCTCGGCTACGGCGTGTCCATGGCCGTGGGCGTGGGCATCCCCATCCCGATCCTCAACGAGGACATGGCCTTTTTCACGGGCGTGTCCGACGCGGACATCGAGATGCCGATCAAGGACTACGGCCACGACTATCCCAACGGCATCGGGCGCACGCTCGGCTACGTCACCTACGCCGCCTGCCGTTCGGGCGAGGTGCTGGTCAACGGCAAGCCGACCCAGGCCGTGCCCGTGACGAGCCTTTCCATGTCCCTGGAAGTGGCGCAGACGCTCAAGAGCTGGATCGAGCAGGGCAAATTCCTGCTGACCGAGCCTGTCGCGCCCATCGAATCGTACTGACGCGCGGCCGCGCCCCCCTGTCCGCGTCCGGTGCGCCGGAATGTAAGCTGGACAAGGATCGCGGATTGCGATACCGGATCGGGTTCTTTCACCCGACAGGAGGAAACAGCATGTCCAAGCACAAGAAGATCGAGCGCCACAAGGAACTGGACCGTCGCCGCAAGCGCCGTAAGGAGCGCCTCAAGGAGCGCGTCCGCGAGGCCATCGCCGCCAAGAAAGCCTAGCGCTTCCGATGCCCGTTCGGGGGAGTGCCGCTCCCCCTGCCGCGCGGTCGGGTCTCCCTGCAGCAGCGTCCCGTTTTCGGGGAAGGGCGCGCCGCCCGGCGGCGTACCGGATTTTTCCCCGCAAGACGGGCGCGCCCGAAAGGACTGCCGCGCGTCATGCGCCGGCGTTCCTTTTCGTTTCGTTTTTTGACGCACACGCCACCGGGCGGGGGAACGCCCTTGCCCGGCCCGTGATCCCCTGGGGGGCCTCCCATGCCCTTGTATGAATACGAATGCCCCGTCTGCGGCCGCGTGTTCGAGGAACTGCGCCGGGCCGGCGACGAGGCTGCGGCCACGTGCGCCTGCGGCGCGACGGCGGCGCGCATCGTTTCCCTTTCCGCCTTCGCCCTCAAGGGCAACGGCTTTTACGCCACCGATTACGTCAAACGCCGCCCCGGCTCCTTCCAGAAGGACGGCAAGGGCACGATCAAGGGCACGGAAGTGCCCGTGCCCCAGCTCGCCCGCGACCCCTCGGTGCCCCTGGCCGAGGAGGAAAAGGAAGCCGAGGACGGCGGCCATCCCGAGGAGGGCGCATGATCGAGCGCTATACCCGCAAGGCCATGGGCGCGCTGTGGTCCCTGGAAAACCGCTTCGCCGCCTGGCTCGAGGTGGAGATCGCCGTGTGCGAGGCCTGGGCCGAGCTCGGCCGCATCCCGGCCGCGGACATGGCCGCCATCCGTGAAAAAGCCGGCTTCGACGTGGCGCGCATCCTCGAAATCGAGGAGACCACCCGCCACGACGTCATCGCCTTCCTCACCGCCGTGGAGGAACGCGTGGGTCCGCCCGCTCGCTTCATCCACCTGGGCTGCACTTCCTCGGACATCGTGGATACGGCCAATGGTCTGCTGCTCGGCCGGGCCGGGGCCATGGTGCTCGAAACCATCGACGGGCTGCTTGCGGTCATCAAGGATCTGGCCATGCGCTTCAAGGGCCAGCTCATGATCGGCCGCACCCACGGCATCCATGCCGAGCCGTTGAGCTTCGGCATGAAGATGGCCTCGTTTTACGCCGAGTTCACCCGCCACCGCGAGCGCGTGGCCACGGCCGCCGCAGGCGTGCGGGTGGGCAAGATTTCCGGGGCCGTGGGCGGCTACGCCCACCTCGACCCGCGCGTGGAGAAGATCGCCCTGGCGCGTCTGGGTCTGGACGTGGACCCGGTTTCCACGCAGATCGTGCAGCGCGACCGCCACGCCGCCTTTTTCACCGCCCTGGCGCTTCTCGCCGGCGGCGTGGAGCGCATGGCCACCGAGCTGCGCCACCTCCAGCGCACCGAAGTGCTCGAGGCCGAGGAAGGCTTCGCCAAGGGCCAAAAAGGCTCTTCGGCCATGCCGCACAAGAAGAACCCCATTTCCGCGGAAAACATCTGCGGCCTGTCGCGCCTGGTGCGCACCAACGCCCTGGCGTCCATGGAAAACATGGCGCTGTGGCACGAGCGCGACATCTCGCATTCCTCCGTGGAACGCGTGATCATGCCCGATTCCACGATCCTTGCCGACTACACCGTCGCTCGCCTGACCGGCATTTTGAAGAATTTGAAGGTCAATCCGGACAATATGGCCCGCAACATGATGGCCTCGTTCGGGCTTTTCTATTCACAGCGGGTGCTGCTTGCGCTCATCGAAACGGGTATGGATCGCCAGAAGGCGTACGAGGCCGTGCAGCGCGTCGCCATGGCCTGCTGGGAGGGACGCACTTCCTTTCCCGACGCCGTGCGTGGCGATGCCGTGATCGCGGCGAAACTCGCCCCGGCGACGCTGGATGCGCTTTTCGATCCGCAGTACTATCTCGCCCATGAGGACCTGATCTATTCCCGGGTCTTCGGCGCGGCGTCCTGACGGCGGCTCGCCGCGGACGCCGCTTGGGAAATCGTTTCGGCCGGCGGCGTGTTTTTTTTTGCGCCGTCCCCCCGCCGGAGCGCGGAAGCACTTTTCAAACCGGGCCGCCTTTTGTATGGGGATGAAAAGGGGTCACGCGGGGAGTTTCATGTCTTTTTCCATCGAGGGCCAGGACGCCGGCGCCATGCGCGCCCGTCTGGCCAGCCTGCTGCTGGAGAAATCCTACCGGGCCGGCGAGGTCGTCCTGACCTCGGGGCGCAAGAGCGATTACTATTTCGATTGCAAGCAGACCGCGCTGCACCCCGAAGGGGCGTGGCTGATCGGCAACCTGCTGTTCGACCTGCTGCCGCCGGACATCGTCGGCGTCGGCGGCATGACGCTCGGGGCTGATCCCCTGGTCACGGCCGTGAGCGTCGTCTCCCATCTGCGCGGCCGGCCCCTGCCGGCGTTCATCGTGCGCAAGGCCGCCAAGGGCCATGGCACGAACCAGTTCCTGGAAGGACTGTCCAATTTCGCTCCGGGCGCCAAAGTGGCGCTGCTCGAGGACGTGGTCACCACGGCCGGCACGCTGCTCACGGTCATCGACCGCGTGGTCGACGCCGGGCTCGCGGTCGGGGCCGTGGTCACGGTGCTCGACCGCAAGGAAGGCGGCACGGAGCGCCTGGCCGAGCGCGGCTATCCGCTGCTGTCGGTTTTCACCCGCGACGCCCTGCTCGCCGCCGGCAAGCCCGGGCAGGCGTCCTGACGCGAGGCGACATGAAACGACTGGGCCCCGCCGTAGTCCTTGCCTGTCTGCTCCTGGTTCCCTGCCGCCGGGCGGCGGCGGAATGGTCGGCGGACATCGTGGATATGGAGTGGTCGCCGTCGCGGTTCGTGGCCGTTGACAAGAAGGCCCAGTCGTTTTCCCTGCTCTCCCGCCAAAGCCCGCTCCGGGTGCTGTCGGCCATCCCCTGCGCCACGGGCCAGGAGCTCGGCGACAAGTTCAAGGAAGGCGACCTCAAGACCCCCGAAGGCGTCTACTTCATCACCCGCCGCAAGAGCGCGGGGCTCAATTACGAGCTCTACGGCGACCTCGCCTTTCCGCTCAATTTTCCCAACCCGGCCGACGTGGTCCGGCGCAAGTCCGGCCACGGCATCTGGATCCACGGCCGCGGCCACGCCCTCATTCCCTACGAGACGCAGGGGTGCGTGGCGTTGAGCACTCCGGACATCCACCGCATGGACGCCGAACTGGCCGAGGGCATGCCCGTGGTCATCGCCGACGAGGTGCGCCTCGGCGGCCCGGACGCGGCCAAGCTGCGCGACGAGGCCCGCGAGGTGGTGGACGCCACCAAGGCCTGGGGCAAGGCCTGGGAAAACCGCTCGGACGCGTTTTTCGACTTCCACGATCCCGAGAAATTCTCCCTGACCGAGGGCAAGTCCTTTTCCTCCTTCCGTAGCCACAAGGAAGGGTTGTTTCGCACCCTGCCCTGGATCAAGGTGGACCTCTCGGAGATTCGCGCCATTCCCGGCCCGGATTACTGGGTGACCTATTTCGTCCAGCTCTACCGCTCCCCCACGCTCGTTTCCCAGGGCTTAAAGCGCCTCTACTGGCAGCGCAGCGCGGACGGGCGCCTGCGCATCATCGGCATGGAATACGAGGAAATGCCGGTGACCCTGGCGGCGAACGGCAAGCGCGGCAAGCGACCTTCGCCCGACGAGGCCGAGACCGACACCCGCAAGCCCGACAGCCCGAGCGAGGAGGAAGTGCAGGTCCGCCAGCTCGTCGGCGCCCAACACGACGCCATGGAGCGCGTGGCGCAAAAGGCTTTCGCTTCCTTGAGCCTCAAGGCACAGCCCTCGCCCGAGGATCAGGCGATTCTCGAAGTGGCGGGCACGGGCGCGACCAAGCCCGGCGTGTCGCCGTTCGCCACGGACGCCATGCGTCAGGCCCCGCCCGCGCCGCAGGACATCCCGGCCGTGCCGCCTGCCGCGCCGGCTCCCGTCCCGGCCAAACCCGCCGCCGTGGCGCAAAAGGCCCCTGCGCCCGCCCCGGAAACCGAAAAGGCCGTCGTAGCGCCGCCTGCTCCGACTCCGGCCGTGCCTGCCGCACCCGTGCAGGTCGCGGCCGTTTCCCCGGCCAAGGCCGCGCCCGCCGCCGCGCCTGCGCCCGAGCCTGCGCCAAATGTCCCAGTCGCAGCACCCGCGCCGAGCATTTCCTCGGCCAAAGCCGCCGAGATCGCGGCCGCCATGGAAGGCTGGCGCACGGCCTGGGAGCGCGGCGACATCACGGCCTACATGGGATTTTACGCCGATGGCGCGCGCCAGGGCAACCTGCGCGGCAAGGACGCCATCAGGCGGCAGAAGGAAGGCGTCTGGCGCGGCACGTCGCCCGGCCGCGTGGGCATCGAGGTCGTTGCCGCGGCCCCGTCCGGCGACGGCTACGCCGTGGTCTGCGCCGAGACCTACCAGGCCAAGGGCCGCCGCGAAAGCAAGGGCTACAAGAATATCCTCCTCGTCCCGTCCGGCAACCGGCTGCTGATCGCCCAGGAGCGCTGGACCAGGGACCGGCCCGCGGACGTTCCTGCGGTCGCGGCCAAGGTTTCGCCCGCTCCCGCGCCCGTGGCGGCGACGCCTGCCGCGCCTGTCCAGGCCGCCGCGCCTGCCGCGGCGCAGGCCGAAGCGCCGCAGGCCGCCCCGGCCCCGGCCAAGACCGATCGCACGGCGCAGGTCGCGTCCCTGCTCGAATCCTGGCGCACGGCCTGGGAAAAGGGCAACGTGGACGCCTACGCCGGATTCTACGCGCCGGACGCCGTCCAGGGCGGCCGACGCGGCCGCGCCTCGATCCGCGACGACAAGGTCGATTTGTGGAAGGACAAGGCCCCGAGCCGGGTCGCGCTTTCCGACGTGAAGATACGCCCCCGCAAGGACGGGTTCGTGGTCACCTGCGTCCAGGACTACCGCAGCCGCGACGGCGGCAGGGATCATGGCCTCAAGACCTTGTACCTTGCGCCTTCGGGAGGCGGTTTCGCCATCGTCGAGGAAAAATGGAGCCGCCTCTAGATGGCCGCCGGCGAAAAAGTCGATATCCTCATCCTGCGTGACGTGGCCGGGGTGCGCCGTTTTCGCGTTCCGGTCCTTTTCCTGCGCTTCCTCTGGCTGTGTCCGCTGATCCTGGCGATACTGCTTGCCGGAGCCGTGTATGCGGCCTACCGCCTGCGCAAGGACAACCTGGAAATCTCGGGCAAGGTCCGGGCCATGCATGCGGAACTGGACGCGGCAGGAGAAGGGCTCATCAAGCTCCAAAACATCGAGACGATCCTGCGCTCGCGCGACGTCACGGGCCTGGAGACGCTCATCGGCTCCTACAACGCCGACGATCCCGGCTGGTGGAAGCCCAAGTCCGTGGACGACAAGGGCAAGGTCGAGCCCCGCGAGACGGCGCGGCCGGACCTCTCGCGCCTGCTCGCCCGCGTGGACGCCAACCAGGCCGGCATCGACAACCTGCGCGCCCGCATCGACAACAAGAAGTTGCAGCTCAATTTCGACCTGAGCAACGTCACGCCCCAGACCAACCTCGTCGGCCGCGTGGAAGCGGCGCTTGTCGGCAACGACGCCACGTTGCTGCCGCTTAGGCCCGAAAAGGACGAGCTGTCCTTCCAGATCCAGCGTTTCAAGCAGATCGCCGTGGGCCTTCCCCTGCCGGGCAAGATCGACGCCAAGGACGTTTACGGCGTGAAACTCGCCGTGGTCGATCCTTCCGGCAAGACGGTCTTTTCGCAAGTGTACCCGCTGTCGCGGGAGTAACGCGCGCCATGACCCGTTTCTACGTCAATTTGAACCTGCGCGCGGCGCAGCGCGACCCCTCGCTGTGGAAGCGGCAGCTGGCGCGCCGCGTGCCGCCGGAACTTGGCCTCGATCCGGTGCTCATGGACGCGACGGGCACGGACTGGCACCGGGAAACGGCGCGCCGGATCCGCGACGCCGGGCTTCCCTGCACGCTGCATCTGCCCTTTTTCGATCTCCAGCCCGGCAGCGCCGACGCCCGCGTGCGCGCGGCGAGCCGCGACCGCCTGCGCGAGGCCATGGACGCGGCCGCCATCTACGCGCCGGACCGCATGGTGGGCCACGCCGCCTACAACCGTTTCCTCTACATCCGCTCGTTCAATGATTGGGCGGCGCGCGCGGCCGACACCTGGGCCGAGGTGCTTGCGTCCTGGCCCGGACATCCGCCGCTTTGTCTGGAAAATACGCACGAAACCGATCCGGCCACGGTCGCCGGGGCCGTTGCCGCGCTCCGGGAGCGCCTGCCCGAGGGTGAACGCGGACGGGTCGGCATCTGTTTCGACGTGGGGCACTGGTTCAGCTTCGCCGGGGGCAGGGAGGCAGGCAACCTCGACGCCTGGCTCGACGCCCTGGCCCCGTATCTGCTGCATCTGCACCTGCACGACAACGACGGCTCCTTCGACCAGCACCTGGGCCCCGGGCAGGGGGAGATTCCCTTCGACGCGCTGTTTTCCGGCCTTGCGTCCCGGGGGCTTCGCCCCACGGCAACCTTCGAGCCCCACACCCCGGCCGCGTTCGAAGCGGCCCTGGCCTTCGTCGCCGGGCGACCGGACTTCTTCGTCGGCTGACCGTCGCCGGCCCTGCGTTATTTGCCCGCGCGCCATTCTGAGCGCTGAAACACCCTGGCAAATGCTTGCGATTTTGGATGTCCCCGAGGCTGACCCGGCTCTGACGAGGCATGGAGACAGGTTTTTCTTCAGGCCGCGCCCTTGCGCGCGAGGGGAAACGTCGCGCGCAAGGGCGCTAGCGCAGATAGGTCGGGATGTTCATGAAGAGCTCCCGCGTGAAATTGAGCATCTTGTCCATCATCCAGGGGAAGGCCAGCAGCAGGGCGATGAACATGGCGAGGATCTTCGGCACGAAGGTCAGCGTCATTTCCTGAATCTGCGTCGCCGCCTGGAGCACGGAGATAAAGACGCCCACCACGAGCGAGACCCCGAGCATCGGCAACGCCAGGAAAAGCGCCGTTTCGATGGCTTGTCTGGAGATGGCGACGACCATATCCGGCGTCATTGCGCGCCTCCTTTCCGGTGCATGTTCATAGCGATGCGAGGCCGTTTTACGAAATTTCCCTTATTGGGATACCAAAGGGCGCAAACCCTTTGGCCGCCGGAGGCTTTCATCCTTGCCAACATCACGTCGCGAACGAGTTGACGAGCGACGCCACCATGAGCCCCCAGCCGTCCACGAGCACGAACAGCAGCAGCTTGAAGGGCATGGCGATGGTCGCCGGCGGCAGCATCATCATGCCCATGGCGAGCAGGATGCTCGAAATGACCATGTCCAGGATGAGGAAGGGAATGTAGATCAGAAAGCCGATGGTGAACGCCGTTTTGAGTTCGCTGATCATGAATCCCGCCGCCAGCATGACCGTGGGCACCTCGGCCTTGTCCTTGGGCCGCTCCATCTTGGTCACGGTGTAAAAGACCGACAAGTCCTTTTCCCGCGTGTGCTTGAACAGAAATTCCCGCAGTGGCCCCTCGGCCTTCTTGAGCGCCTCGGTGAAGCCGATCTGCTCGTCCATGTAGGGCGAAAGCGCATCGTCGTAGATGGCCTTGCCCGTGGGGTACATGATGACGCAGGTCAAAAAAATGGCCAGGCTGGCCAGGATCTGCGTCGGCGGCACTTGCTGCACGCCCATGGCCTGGCGCAGAAACGAAAAGACGATGATGATGCGGGTAAAGGAAGTCACCGTCAAAACGAACGAAGGGGCCAGCGACAGCACCGTCAGGGCGAAGAGGATTTCGAGCAGCGTGGCCACGCGCTCGGGCTGGTTCTGCCCGGCGGCGAGATTTAAGGAAAGCGAGGGCGCATCCTGCGCCATGGCCGTGGCGGCCGCAAGGACGATAAGCAGCGCCAGGGGCAGGGCGAGCCGGCTAAGGCGCAGGAGGCGCGCCGTCGCCGTCCGGCGTTCGCGCCCGGGCGGCAAGGGTCGCGGCGAAGCTGTTTCGGGCATTGGTGTCGTCATCGTCGGCCGTTTCCTCGGTGAGCAGCGTGATGTTGTGTTCGGTGACGCCGAGCACGAGGTTCTTATGCATGAACCGGACCACTACGATGCTCTTGCGCGGCCCGAGGCTCAGGTGGGCGAGCAGACGCAGCATGCCGCCGCGCCCGGCCGGGCCGATGCCCCATTTGCCGCCGTAGCGCTTAAGCAGCCAATAGGCGGCGAAAATGACGGCCAGGACGAGCAGCAGGGCCAGGGCCATGTGCACGGCCGTGCCGGCCAGGCCGTAATCCATGGCCGGCGGCGTCGCGACGGGGGCGGCCACAGGATCAGGCAAGCTGTTTCACCCGTTCGATGGGGCTGATGATGTCGGTTAGGCGCACGCCGAACTTCTCGTTGATGACCACGGCCTCGCCCCGGGCAACGAGCTTGCCGTTGACGTAGATTTCCAGGGGCTCGCCGGCCAGCTTGTTGAGCTCGATGACCGAACCCTGGCCCAGTTGCAGCAGTTCGTTGATGAGGAGCTTGGTGCGGCCGAGTTCCGCGGACACGTCGAGGGGAATGTCCAGGATGAAGTCCAGGTCGCGGCGGACGTTTTCCGGGCGCGGCGCTTTGGCTTCCTGCGTCAGGTTCTTGAACTGGGCCGAGGCGCTTTGCCGCGAGAGCGATTCCTGCTCGCGTTCGCGCTTGATGGACTGCTCTTCCTCGTCGGCGAGCGCGGCGGCCCATTCCGCGGCCAGGGCGTCGTCGCCGCCGCCGCTTTTGCCTCCGCCCCCGCCGCCTCCGCCGCCTGCGGGCTGGTCGAACAGGGCGTCGATGTCGGATTGGGAAGCGGGCTTTTCATCTTCCTGGTCGTCCAGGGCGGCGGCCCATTCCGCAGCCAGCTTGTCCTGATCGATATCGTCCGGAGCCATGGAATATCCTTGCGCCGAGGCGGGTTATTGGATGACGAAATCCGTGAAATAGACCCTGGCCACCTTGGCCTGGCCGATGGCCTGGTTGAGGCGGTCCACGATCTCCTTGCGCAGCAGGATCTTGCCTTCGAGCGTGCCGAGGTCTTGCGACGTCTTGGAGGAAAGGAGCATGAGCAGGGCGTCGCGGATCTTCGGCATGTTGGCTTCGAGCAGTTCCGGGTTCCCGGTCATCTCCACGTCGAGTACGATCTTGAGATAGCGCCTGGCGTTGGGATCGGCCAGGTTGACCACGAACGCGGGCAGGGGGACGTTGTTGGACGGGGCCTTGTCCTTGCCGCCGTGTCCGCCCTTGGCTTCGCCATGCCCGCCTTCGGCCTTTTTCTCCTCGGCCTTGGGCGCGTGCGCCTCCTCGGCCTTCTTTTCCTCGGCCGCGGGCTGTCCTTCGGCCGGGGCTTCCGCCGCCGGTGCGGGCGGCTTGGCCGCGAAGAATTTCAGGTAGGCGAAATAGCCGCCGCCGCCGAGGACCAGCAGCAAAACGACCAGGATGACGTATTTGAGAAAGCCGCCTTTTTTCTTTTTCTTGCCTTCTTCGGCTTCGGGAGCGTCAGCCATGTGTTCCTCCGGGCGTCGCCGGGCTACGACGCCGGTCGCTGTCTCGGGCCAAAAAGGTCGGTGCCCACGCGCACGTGGGTGGCCCCTTCCATGACGGCGGCCTCGAGGTCGCCGCTCATGCCCATGGAGAGCATGGGCAGCGGCATGCCGAGGCGCGATTCCAGGGCGTCGCGCAGTTCCCGCAGCCGGCAAAAGGCCGGGCGCGCGCCCTCGGGGTCGTCGAAGACCGGCGGAATGACCATGAGGCCGCTCAGGCGCAACGCCGTCATGGCCGCGACGGCCTCGGCCAGTTCCGGCAGGCCGTCCGGCGAAACCCCGGATTTCTGCGTTTCCCCGGCCACGTTGACCTGCAGGCACACGGGTTGCGTCAGGCCGGCGTCGCTTGTTCTCTTTTGCAATACCTGGGCCAACTCCATGTTGTCCAGGGTGTGGATGCAGGCGAAGCGTCCCACGGCGAAGCGCGCCTTGTTGCGCTGCAAATGGCCGATGAAATGCCAGGCGAGCCCGGCTGGCGCGGCCTCCATCTTGGGCAGGGCCTCCTGGATGTAGGACTCGCCGAAGATTGTCTGGCCGCAGGCGGCAAGGGCCGCCACCTCGGCCGCGTCATGGAGCTTCGAGACCGCAACCAGCGTCACGGCGGACGGATCGCGGCCGCAGGCCGCGCAGGCCGAAGCGATGCGCGCGCGCACGCGATCGAGCCGCTCCCTGGCGGAAACGTCCACGGACACGTTTTCCTCTCCCTTGGCCGGGCTATTCCCCGAGCCCGAGTTCGCGCAGCAGCGCGGGGTCGTCGGCCCAGTCCGGCCGCACCTTGACCCACAGTTCCAAAAAGACCCTGCTCCCGAGCATCTCCTCGATGTCCAGGCGCGCCTTCTGCCCGATGTCCTTGATGCGCGCCCCGCCCTTGCCGATGACCATGGGCTTGTGGCTCTCGCGCGCGACGAGGATGGAGCAGGCGATTTTCGTCAGTCCCGGCTGGGATTTCTCGTCCCAAAGCTCCACGGTCACGGCCGTGGAGTAGGGCAGTTCCTCGCCGAGCGCCAGAAAGAGCTTTTCGCGCACGATCTCCCCGGCGAGAAAACGCACCGGCGCGGTGGAGACCTCGTCCGGGTCGTACTGGTGCGGCCCTTCGGGCAGGCGCTGCGTGATCGCGGCGAGCATGTCCGGCACGCCCATGCCCGTCAATGCGCTGACGGGAAAGAGCTCGGCCCCGGGCAGGGCCTCGCCCACGGCGGCGAGCAGCGGCAGGAGTCTGGCCTTTTCCTTGATCAGGTCGCATTTGTTGCAGGCCACGACCACCGGAACGTGTCCCGCGCCCACGGCCTTGGCGATGGGGCGCAGTTCGGCGGCGAGCGCGTCCGGGCGTCCGGCGAAGCGCGCCGCGTCGAGGAGCACGAGCACCACGTCGGCCTGGGTCAGGGCGGCGTAGGCGCTTCGCAGCAGAAGCGGGGCGATGCCGCGCTTCTGGCGGTGCAGGCCCGGGGTGTCCAGGAACACGAGCTGGGCGTCGCCGTCGGTCAGGATGCCGCTTATGCTGTTGCGCGTGGTCTGCGGCTTGGGGGAAACGATCGAGACCTTCTGGCCGATCAGGTGGTTGAGCAGGGTGGACTTGCCGGCGTTGGTCGGGCCGAGCATGACCACATGACCGAAACGTTGCGCGCGCTCCAAGGGCGTCTCCTGTGCGGCCCGGCGCGGGCCGCATGTTTATAATTCTTATAAACGCATACGGACGAAACGAAAATCGAGCAGTAGCCCGGCATCGGGCAAACGGCAACCCTTGCCTTGGCCCGTTGTCGTGGCTATAGCACGCCTGCCATGGGAAAGGACCTTATTATCGTCGAGTCGCCGGCCAAGGTGAAGACCATCAAGAAGTTCCTCGGCAATGCCTATGCCGTGGAGGCCTCGGTGGGCCACGTGCGCGATCTGCCCCAGAAAAAACTCGGGGTGGATGAAAAGGAAGATTTCGCGCCGCAATACCAGATCATACCGGGCAAGCAGAAGGTGGTGACCAAGCTCAAGGACGCCGCCGCTTCCGCGTCCACGATCTATCTCGCGCCCGACCCCGACCGCGAAGGGGAGGCCATCGCGTGGCACGTGGCCGAGATACTCAAGGATGCGGACAAGCCCATCCACCGCATCCAGTTCAACGAGATCACGGCCAAGGCCGTGCGCGAAGCCCTGGCCCATCCCCGCGACATCAACGAAAAGCTCTTTCTCTCCCAGCAGGCCCGCCGCATCCTCGACCGGCTCGTGGGCTACAAGGTGTCGCCGATCCTCTGGCAGAAGGTCAAAAGCGGCATCTCCGCCGGCCGCGTCCAGTCCGTGGCGTTGCGCCTGGTCGTTGACCGGGAAAAGGAACGCCGCGCCTTCGTGCCGGTGGAATACTGGAATTTCAAGGCCCGTCTGGCCGGGGACACGCCCCCGGAGTTCGAGGCCGAGCTCGTCAAGTTCAAGGGCAAGAAGCTCGAGATCGGCAGCGCCGAGGCCGCCGCCGCCGCCGAGGCCGCGATTTTGGGCAACCCGTTCGTGGTCGCCGAGGTCGCGGAAAAGGAACGCAAGAAGTCCCCGCCGCCGCCGTTTATCACCTCGACCCTGCAACAGGCCGCCAACCAGCGCCTGGGCTATTCGGCCAAGCGCACCATGGGCGCGGCGCAAAAGCTCTACGAGGGCCTGGAACTCGGCGACAAGGGCACGGTCGCGCTCATCACCTACATGCGTACCGACTCCACGCGCATCGCCGACGAGGCGCGCGACGCGGCCCGGGAATTCATCGTCGGCACCCTCGGCCCGGACTATTATCCGGAAAAGGCCCGCCATTTCCGCTCCAAGGCCGGCGCCCAGGACGCCCACGAAGCCATCCGCCCGGTCGACGTGACCCTGACCCCGGCCGACGTCAAGGCGCTTTTGCCCAAGGACCTGTTCACGCTTTACAAGCTCATCTGGGAACGCTTCGTGGCCTCGCAGATGAGCGAGGCCCGCTTCTGGGACACGGCCGCGGACATCGCTGCCGGGGCCGGGCTCTTCAAGGCCAAGGGCCAGCGCCTCATCTTCCCGGGCTATTTGAAGGTCTACGGCCAGGAGGCCGGAGACGAGGCCAAGTCCCTGCCGCCGCTGGCGAAAGATCAGGTGCTGAAGCTTCTGGAGCTCAAGAAGGAACAGAAATTCACCCAGCCGCCGCCGCGCTACACCGAAGCCTCGCTGGTGCGCGAGCTGGAAGAAAAGGGCATCGGCCGGCCCTCGACCTACGCGGCCATCATCTCCACCCTGATCGACCGCGACTACGCCCGGCTCGAGGACAAGCACTTCGTGCCGTCCGAGCTCGGCGAGACCGTGTCCGACCTGCTCGCCGAGCACTTCGTCAAGATCATGGACGTGGGCTTCACCGCGGGCATGGAAGAGGCCCTCGACGCCGTGGCCGACGGCCGGGGCGACTGGGTCGGGCTGCTCAAGGACTTCACCGGCGACTTCTACCCGACCCTGGCCAAGGCGGCCAAGGACATGGCCAAGGTCAAGGCCGGCAAGGAAACCGACGTCAAGTGCGAGCTGTGCGGCAAGCCCATGGTCATCCGCTTCGGCAAGGCCGGCGAATTCCTGGGCTGCTCGGGCTATCCGGACTGCAAGAACACCAAGGAATTCGACCGCGCCCCGGACGGCGCGGTGGTGCCCCGGGAGCGCAAGCCCGAGGAAACGATTTCCGTGGGCAAATGCCCGCAGTGCGGCAAGGACCTGGCCGTCAAGAAATCCCGCACCGGCAGCCGTTTCATCGCCTGCACCGGCTGGCCGGACTGCAAGTACACCAAGCCCTTTTCCACGGGCGTGCCCTGCCCCCGCGAGGGCTGCACGGGCACGCTGGTCGAGAAGAGCTCCAAGCGCGGCAAGGTGTTCTACGCCTGCGACGCCTATCCCCAGTGCGATTTCGCCCTCTGGGACTGGCCCGTGCCCGAACACTGCCCCGAGTGCGACTCCAAGGTGCTCGTGCGCAAGAAGACCCGCGCCGGCGAAATCATCGCCTGCCCCAACCGCTCCTGCCGCTACACGCGCCCCGTGGGCGGCGGCAAGGACGAAAAAGACGGGAAGGACGAGGGATAGCAAGGGGAGAGGGGGGAATGCCTCCGGCGGCCGGGAGGGGATCATCCCCTCCCGGACCCTCCTCGATGGGGGGATTCGAAGGGAACGTCGCCTTCGGATCCCCCTGCGTCGTTTGCGGGGAGGAAATGCTCGGAACGGGCCGGCTCAGTTGTTATTGAAGTAGGCGACCACGGCGTCGCGGGTGGGCTTGGACAGGACCTTGAGGCGCACGAAGACGTCGGGGTGGGCCTGGAACACGCCGGCCAGGAACAGGAAGCGCGGGTCGTTCATGCGGTCCATGCCCTTGATGCTCCCCTGCAAGGCGTTCTTTACCGTGGCCTCGAAATCGTAGCCCGCCTGCTTGAGCGTGGTCGCATAGAGCATGCAGGTGCGCTCCTCGTACTCCTTGCCGTTGATGTCCTCGGGCAGGGCGCGCTTGCCTTCATCCACCTGCTTGAAATAATTGTATACGTTCTGTTTGTTGAACGGCAGGCTGCGCGGCGCGTCCGCGGCGAAAACGCCGGCGGCCGGCAGCAGCAGCGCCAGGGCCAGGACGAGCAGGACGCGGCGCGTCATTGCGCGGCCGTCCCGCCCGGTCCGGCGCAGGGCGCGTAGAAAGGCTGGTAGAAGTAGCTCAACGTGCCGCTGTCCTTTTCCTTGGAAAACTCCATGCGGATGAGCACGTTGCCGATGGGCCAGCCCAGGTCGTCCGGGCGTCCCTCCACTTCCAGGGCCGGCGTGTACTTGGCCTCCAGGAACTTGCGGATGGCGTCATGGGCCTTGCGCCCCTTGTATTCGACCATCACGGCCGCGAACTTGTCCTGGCAGAAGCCGTAGACCACGTTGCTCAGGAACGCGTCGGCGATGCGGTAGACCACGCCTTCCACCGTGGCGTAGGTCGCCTGCCCGTCCTTTTCCACCACCTTGAGGTCGGCCACGGCGGCCATGGGCGTGCCCCATTTGGTGCCGTGAAAGGCGTTGGGTTCCTTGATGACCTTGCCCGGGACGTTGACGGTCTCGTGATCGGCGGCGGGCTCGGCCTTTTTGACTGGCGCGTGCTTGGCCGGGGCATGGCTTTTCGCCGCCGCGGGCGCGCAGGCGAGAAGGCCGCACAGGGCGGCCAGGAGAAGGATGCGGGTCTTCATGAACTTGTGCCGGGTTGCGGGAAAAAGAGAAGGTCTTCCCGCAACGGTGTGTGCGTTGTTGTTCAAGGCGGGGGCGTTACGCGGAAGCGGAGAGGATCATGCCCCGCAGGCTCGCGACCATGATGTCGCTTTGCACGCTGCGGCCGCTGGACAGGAACCGGGCCATTTCGTCCCGCCGCCGGTCGCTGGAGAGGGACATGTATTCAAGGATCATGTTGTTGATCGCAGTCCCCGTCAGCGGGGTGATGGTCATGGCGTTTGCGGACGAAGACATGGCGCGTCGCTCCCTTTTTCCCAGTAGTATATCCCCGCCCTGGGATTGGCAAGAGATGCAGCCGGCGACGGTCATGGCGCAACCAGGGCGGTCATGGCGGCGAGGCCGTCTTCGAGGATTTCCCAGAAGGCTTCCGGCGCCGCATCGGCCAGGTTGAAAAGGGGCAGGACCCGCGCGTCGAGACGCGGAAAGCCCGCGGCCGGGACGATGCGCACGCCCAGGGCGTTGGCCATGAAGTCCGCGGCGTGGACCGCGGCGGCGATGGGGTTGTCCGGGCACAGGTTCGGGTCGTGATGGGCGGCCACGGCCTGGCACAGGGTTTCGGGCAGCCGCCATTTGAGGGTGATGCGTCCGCCGAGCGCCGCGTGGTCGAAACCGAGCTCCAGGCGTTCGGCCGCGTCCAGGGGGAGTTTTTTGCCGATGGTGCGGCCAAGGGCCGCGCCGGCCAGGCCCGGTTCGGCCACGGCCAACATGAGCCGGCCCATGTCGTGGAGCAGCCCGGCCACGAAATAGCGTTCCCCGCCCCGTTCGCCCACGCGTTCGGCCAGGGCCCGGGCCAACAGGCCCACGGCCACGGCGTGCCGCCAGAAATCGTCCAGGGACAGGAGATCCTGGCGCGGCGGTTTGTCGAAGGCCCGGGTCAGCATGGAACCCGCGGCCATGGTCTCGATTTCGCCAAGGCCGATCACCGTCACGGCGCGGGTGACGGTCTCCACCTTGGCGGCCGGGCTGAAAAGCGGGCTGTTGGCCAAGCGCAGGACATAGGCGGCCAGCGCCGGGTCCCGGGAAATGGCCCCGGCCACGTCCGCGTCGGAACTCATGGGATTTTGCGCGACGCGGCGCAAGGCCATGTAGGCCTCGGGCAGGGGCGGCGGATTGATGTCGGCCAGGGACACCGCGGTATTGGGCAGCAGGTCGTGGGGGGAGGTCGTTTCCGGCGCGCGCGCGGGGGGCGTTGGCTGACGGGGGGCGCCCCAGGCGAGAAAACGTGCGGCGAACGCTTCGCCGGCCGAAGCGGCCCCGGAAAACCCTGCATCGTTGGGCTGGGCTGGACTGGCGGCCATGGCGGGCATGCTCCCTGACAGGTTTCTCACAGGCGATTAGCCCATTTCGCCGAGCCCGGCAAGGCGTGAGGAGCCGCCGGATTTCCCTTGATTTCTTGACATTGCGGACGCACAGGATAATGGGAAATTACAAGCGACAAATCGGGAACGCCCATGTTCAAGCAAAGTGTCGGCGAACTGGCCGCACGGCCCCACATCGTCGCCGCAGACGCCACCGTGACCCAGGCCGCCGACGTGATGACCCGGGAGGGAGTCAGTTGTCTGGCGGCCGTGCGCGGGGCCAGGGTGGTGGGCTTTCTGACGGAATCCGCCCTGATCCGACATCTCGACGTGGACCTCGATCCCGACACCTCCATCCAGGAATATCTGTCGCGCCCCACCGGGGGCATTCCCCGCGACATGGCCGTACAGGAAGCGGTCCGGGTCATGCTCGACCGCCGGGAGCGCCACCTGCCCGTAATGGACCTTGGCGGCTCCCTGCTCGGGCTCGTCACGGAAAAGGAGCTGGTGGACGCCCTGGCCGTGGATTTCATGGTGGAAAACGCCGTGTGCAGCGACCTGATGCGCGCCGACGTCCTGGTCCTTGCTCCCGAGCGGTCCGTGCGCGACGCGCTGGACCAGATGCGCGCCAAAAGCGCGGACTGCGTCCTGATCGTGGTTGCGGGCAGGCCCACGGGCATTTTCAGCGAACGCGACGCCACGGCGAAAATCATGGGCCGTCCGGAACGGCTGCCCGAGCCCCTCGCCATGTACATGACAGGTCCTGTCATCAGCGTGCCGCTCGAGGCCATGGTCTACAAGGTGATCCAGTTCATGCGCCAGAAGGGCGTACGCCGCGTGGCCGTGGTCGCCGCGGACGGCTCGCTGGCCGGCCTGCTCTCCCAGCGCGAAATCCTCGCCTACGCCCGCCGCATGGGCTGACGGCCTCTCCTCAGACGGCGTCCGCCGCGACCACCGTGGCGTAGACTGCGGCCAGGGCGGCCAGGAAGGCGGCGTGGACGTCGGCGGCCGCCACGGCGCGCCCCTCGTAAACGAGATCGCGGCTGGCGCAGGCGTCGCCCGCGACCGTGACCGCGTAGCCCAGGTCGAAGGCCGCCCGCACCGTGGCGTCCACGCACATGTGCGTCATCATGCCGCATACGACCAGCCGTTTTGCGCCAACGGCCGCCAGTTGCGCGGCGAGCGGCGTTTCGCGGAAGCTGTTGGGGTAGGCCTTGGTCAGCACGGCTTCGCCGGCGCGCGGCGCGACGCAGGCGCGGATGTCCGCGCCCGGGGTGCCGGGAAGGAAAAAGGTCGCGCCGGGACGGGCGGATTCGTGGCGCACGTGCACGACGGGGGCCCCGGTCGTGCGGAAGCGGTCGAGGACCGCGGCGGCACGCTCCCCGGCCGCGTCCGCGCCGCACAGCTCCATGGCCCCGCCCGGGAAATAGTCGTTTTGGATGTCCACCAGCACCAGGGCCGTTTCGGCCAGGGCGGCATGTCGCGCGTCCATGACTCCTCCTTGACTCCGTATTGGTAAACCGGTCCTTGACGCCAAGCCTGTGCATTTGGCAATAATCAGGGTTGCATCGATCGATTTTATGCCACTACCGCGTCGCCGCCGGGCCGGCAAGGGGCGGCGGCGATGCAAGAGGGAGACGCCCATGGCCGTGACCCAGAAATGCCAGTACGCGCTGCGCGCCTTGTTCGAACTGGCCCTGCGCAAGGGCGACGGTCCCGTGCCTGCCGGCGACATCGCCGAGAAGCAGGCCATTCCCAAGCGGTTCCTGGAAGTCATCCTGCATCAGCTGCGCCAGGGCGGGTTCGTGGATTCCCAGCGGGGCAAGGACGGAGGCTTCTACCTGGCCCGGTCGGCCGAGGACGTGACCGTGGGCGAGGTCATCCGTTTCATGGACGGCCCCATAAGCCCGGTGGACTGCCACCGGGAGGGGCCGGGCCAGGATTGCCCCCTGCGCGGCGACTGCGTGTTCAAAGGCGTCTGGGACGAGGCGCGAACGGCGCTCGAACGGGTCTACGACACCCGTACCCTCAAGGATCTGATCGCTGAAAAATGCCGTCTGGAGCAGGAGGCGGGACCGCCCTACGTCATCTGACGCTTAGCCGTGAAACATGTGCGACGCCCAGGCCAGGGCCTCGAAATAGACCCGCGCCGCCACCTCCGGCGAGACGCCGAAGCGCTCGAGCACCTTGGCGGCCCCGGCGTTCGGGCTGCCTTCGAAGCCGCGACAGAGCTCCAGGCAGCTTTGAACCTGGTTGGGGAATCCCAGGAGCGCCTGGCGGATGCCCGCGTCGATGGTCAGGCCGGACAAGGCGCTGGCCATGGGCGTGCCGAGCATGGCGTCGAGCAGCGACAGCAGTCCGAGCAGACAGATGCCTTCGCCCTGGTGGCATTTCTCGCCCCTGGCCCGGTCGATGAGGGCCAGGAAGCGGCCGCGCACGGCCGAGGCGAAGGCCAGCTCCCGGTCACGGGGCGTGGCGCCGAGGGAAGCCAGGAGATTGACCGCGACCCAGCTCGCCAGGGCGTCGCGGCCGAGCAGGCGGATGGCGAAGTCCAGGGACTCCACGACCTGGCCCCTGTAGGAACCTGCGGCGTTGACGTGGCGCAGGAGTTTGTAGGCCAGGGACACGTCCGCGCCGAGGATGTCGCGCACTTTCTTTTCGTCGATGTCCGGGCGCGACACTTCGGCCAGAAGCGCGAGCTTGGTGGCCTGGTTGGCCGGCAGCGCCCTGGCCTGGACCACCAGCGGCCGGCTGTAGAAATAGCCCTGGGCCAGGGGGATGCCGCGCGCGCGGCACAGCGCGATGTCGGCCTCGGTTTCCACCTTCTCGGCCAACACGGTCTTGCCCGCGTCGCGGCAGGTGTGGAGCACCGCCTCCAGGCGCGCGGGATCGTCGCGCAGGGCCAGGAAATCCACCTTGACGTAGGTCACGAAGGGCAGGATCGGGTCGAAGGCCGTGTCGCCCACGTAGTCGTCGAGGGCCAGGACGAAGCCGGCTTCGCGGATCTTGCGGACGCGGGCCGTGAACGCGGCGTCGCAGGTCACGTGCTCGAGCACTTCGATGACGAAACGCTCGGGATCGAGAAAGGCATGGTAGTTTTTTTCGAGAATCTCCCTGGAAAAATTGATGAAGATTTTTTTCTTCGGGTCGATGTCCCGGGAGATGGCCTCGATGCCGTTGGCCAGCACGGCCAGGGTGGCCTCCTCGTCGCTCGGCAGGACCGCGGCATTGGGGCCGCCCACGGTGCGGTAAAGCAGCTCGTAGCCGAACACGCCGCCATCCACGTGGTAGATGGGGTGCCTGGCGACGGCGTAGTTGCAATCGACGGTGCAGCGTGCGGCGGAGTCCATGGCGTATTGTCCTGTTGCGGCAAGGGGAAGCGCGGCCCTTCCGGTCCCGTTCCTGAAACGCCTTCGTGGAGGGGCGTGGCGCGAAACTAGGGTATTGGACGGGCAAAAACAATGGGTCGCAGCGAATCAGGATCCGGTCAGGCGCTCGCGCAGGTCCGGCGGGACCACGGCGAAACCGCCCTCGCTGCCCGGGGCCAGGCAGCCGAGGCGCGCGCGGCCGAGCAGCCGGGCAGGGGTCGCGCTCAGGGCGGCGAGGACGGTCCGGGCGGGAAAATCGGGAAAGGCGGCGAAAAGCGCCCGGACCTCGTTCCAGAGGTCGAGATCGTCGTTTGAGGCCAGGCTGTCCGTGCCCAGGCACAGAGGCACGCCGGCCGCGCAAAGCGCCGGGGCGTCGGCGACGCCCACGCCGATGCGGGCGTTGCTGCGCGGACACAGGCACACGCTCGCGCCCGAGGCCGCAAGCCGCCTCCTGTCGGCCGTATCGGCGCAGACCACGTGCACGGCGAGCGTGTCCGGCCCGAGCAGCCCCAGCGCCTCGGCCGCGGCCACGGGCGGGAGGCCCGGCGGCGCATAGTTTCGCGGCAGCACCCGGCCGGCCAGCAGGGCGGCCAGCGGTCCCGCGCCCGTGGCGAGCAGCGCCGTTTCGGCGTCGTGTTCGGCCAGGTGCAGGCAGAAGGGGGCTCGACGGGCGCGGCAGGCGTCCCGGGCGCGACGCAGGTTGTCTGGGCTCGTGGAGTAGAGGGCATGGCCGCTTGCGGCGGCGCGCACCGGGCCGTCCGGCGTCGTTGCGGCGGCGAGCGCCTCGGGAACCGGGGCGTTGCGGCCCGGCTTCCAGCCGAAGGCTTCGTGGCAGACGAGCCCGGCAAGACCCGCCCGGTCGAGGGCGGCGGCAACGGCGGCTCCGGCGCGGCTGCCCACGTCGATGACCGCCGTCGTGCCCGAGGCCGCCATTTCCGCGACGGCCGCGTCCAGCACGGCGTCCGGCGGCGGGGCGAGGTTCTGGCCGACGAGCCAGGCGGCCCAGGCGGCGAAACCTGCCGGCGCGGGCGCGCACCCGCGCAGGTGCGCCAGTTCGAGGTGGCTGTGGGCGTTGACGAGGCCGGGCATGAGGACCGCGTCGCCGCAGTCCGCAACCGGCCCGGCAAAGCCCCGCAGGACCGTCCGGCGCGGCCCGGCGTCGAGAATCCGCCGTCCGGCGAAGACGACGGCGGCGTCGTCCAGGGGGGACGCGCCGGGCAGCAGGGACAGCATGCGCCGGGCCGTGACGGCCCGCGGGCCGGGAGGCTGCAACGTCTAGCCTTGAAAGACGATGAGGGAATCCTTGATGAAGGCGCGCAGCTTGTCGATGCGCTGCCCGAACTCGGCGATGTTTTTCGCCACATCGGATTTCTTGTCGTTAAGCAGCGCGTCGTCCACGTTGTAGGGCGTGTCCCTGATCTTCTCCAGGGTGTCGAGGATGTTGTCTATCCTGTCGAAAAGGTAGGTCTTTTCGTCCTTGGTGAAGCAGTACGTCGTCTTGTTGTAGATATAGTAGATATCGCAGAGGTTGAGCGCCAGTCCGAGCGTTTTTTCGATGCGCGCGGTCAGGTCGGTCATGGCGATATATTCCTGGCTGTAGGGCCGTTTCTGAATCAGCTTTTCCTTGTCCTCGTATTCCTTGATGCGGATGGCCTGGACAACGGCCTCGTTGAAGTAGTTCATGAAATAATTGAGGCTTTGACGCATGTTCGGCGTTTCCGCCGCGCACGGGACGGCGGTTGCCAGCACGAGGGCGCAGACTGCGGCCGTAAGAAAACGTTTCATGATCTTCCGCCGGACGGGTTGAAGGTTCACTTTCGGGCCGAACCGGCCCCATGCCGTGGATTTGTCACGAGTGCGCGCCGGAGTCAAACGGCGCGACCGCCAGGTGGAAATCCTCCCGCGCCTCGAAGCGGATGCGTTGCCCGGGCAGGCCCAGGGCGGCATAGGCCGGGGCCAGCTCCCGGGCATGGCCAAAGAGCTCCCCGGCGAAGCGGCGCGGGCAGGAAAGCCCGGCCGGTGGGCCGTCAAGCGCCGCGACGTGCGCCGCCACCAGGGCGAAAAGCGCCCTGGCCCGCGCCCGCGCGCCGAGGGCCGGATGGCGCGGCCCGGCCAGGACCGCCGCTTCCAGGCCCGGTTCGGGCGCAAGGCCGATGCGGGCCACGCGCGCCCCGGCGCGCCAGAGCACGGGCAGGGCCCGGGCCAGGGCGTCGAGGGTCGTTTCCAGGCTCCAGGGCGCATAGCGCCCGGCAGCGTAGAGCGCGGCGAGCGGCGTGCCGGCAACGACCAGGCAGGGGTGCAGCCGCACGAGCGAGGGCGCGAAGGCGGCCGTCTCGTCCGCGTCGCGCGCCAGTCCTTCCGGAGTATGGCCGGGAAGCCCGGGCAAGAGCTGTATTCCCAGTTCCAGCCCGACCGCGGCCACGTCGCGGGCGGCCCGGCGCGTGGC